>CAYYWV010000007.1:0-40766 GCA_964475385.1 uncultured Alphaproteobacteria bacterium
GGGTGATAAGCGGCGACCCCGATGACCGCGCCCCTCGCGCCCGCCGCCGAGCCGCTGTCCCGGTCTGGTCCCACCCTCCCCCTGCCCCCTCCCATCGAGGGAGGGGGAATTGCAGAGCGGTCCCGAACCGTCAACCCCTCCCCCTCGACGACGGAACGGCTCTGACGCTCAACCCCTCCCCCTCGACGGGAGAGGGCCGGCCAGGCGTGGGAGGGGGAGCGGAAGTCCCGCCGATTCAACGCAAAAGCGTCATCCTCTAGTGCGCTTCGTCCCAGGTCTGGCCGAAACCGGTGTCGACGACCAGCGGCACGCTGAGATCGGCGACCGAGGCCATGACCCGGCGCGCGAGCGCGGCGGTCGCCTCGACCTCGGCGTCGGCGACCTCGAAGATCAGCTCGTCGTGGACCTGAAGCAGCATCCGCGCCGACAACCCCGCTTCGGCCAACGCGCGGGGCATGCGGATCATGGCGCGCTTGATGATGTCGGCGGCCGAGCCCTGCAAAGGCGCATTGATCGCCGCCCGCTCCATGAAGTTGCGGCGCGCGTGGTTGCGGTCGTTGATTCCCGGCATGTGGCAGCGCCGCCCGAACAGGGTGACCACATAGCCGTGCTCGCGGCAGAACGCCTTGGTCCGCTCCATGTAGTCGCGAATCCCGGGATAGCGTTCGAAATAGGCGTCGATATAGGCCCGCGCCTCCTCTTGCGGAATGCCGAGCTGTTGGGCCAGGCCGAAGGGGCTGATCCCGTAGATGATGCCGAAGTTGATCGCCTTGGCGCGCCGCCTGAGCTCGCCGTCCACCTTGTCGAGCGGCACCCCGAACACCTGGCTCGCGGTCTGGGCGTGAATGTCGAGGCCGTCGCGGAACGCTTGTTTGAGGGGCTCGACGTCGGCGACATGGGCGGCGAGCCGCAGCTCGATCTGCGAGTAGTCGGCCGACAGCAGCTTGTGCCCGTCCTCGGCGACGAAGGCGCGGCGGATCTTGCGCCCCTCGCTGGTGCGCACCGGAATGTTCTGGAGGTTGGGATCGGTTGAGGCGAGCCGCCCGGTCGAGGCCGCCGCCATCGCGTACGAGGTGTGCACGCGCCCGGTCTCGGGGTTGATCTGCTCGATCAGAGCGTCCGCGTAGGTGCTCTTGAGCTTGGCGAGCTGCCGCCAATCGAGCACCCGGGCGGGCAGCTCGTGGCCTTCGGCGGCGAGCTGCTCGAGCACCCGGGCGTCGGTGGAGTAGGCGCCGGTCTTGCCCTTGCGTCCGCCGGCGAGCCCCATCTCGCCGAACAGCACCTCGGCGAGCTGCTTGGGCGAGCCGATGGTGAAGGGATGGCCGGCGAGACGGTAGATCTCCTCCTCGAGCGCCGCCATGCGCTCGGCGAAGTCGCGCGAAGCGGCGGCGAGCGCCGCCCGGTCGACCCGGACGCCGGCGCGCTCCATGGCGACGAGCACCGGGATCAGGGGGCGTTCGATGGTCTCGTAGACCGTGACCAGGCGCTCGGCCAGCAGCCGGGGTTTGAGCAACCGGTGAAGCTGGAGCGTGATGTCGGCGTCCTCGGCCGCGTACCGGCAGGCGCGATCGAGCGGCACGAGATCGAAGGTCACCTGCTTCTTGCCGCTGCCCGCGACCGTCTTGTAAGGGATCGGCTCGACGCCGAGATGGAGCTTGGCGAGCTCGTCCATGCCGTGGCCGTGGAGCCCGCCTTCGAGCACGTAAGAGACCAGCATGCTGTCGTCGACCGGGGCGAGGGCGACGCCGTAGCGGGCCAGCACCGCGATATCGTACTTGATGTTATGCCCGATCTTGAGCACGCCCGGGTCTTCGAGAAGGGGCTTGAGGATTTCGAGCGCGGTCTCGAACGGAATCTGCCGCGGCGCCGCCCCTTCGAGATCGAGCGCGTCTCCGTCCGCCCGATGCGCCAGCGGAACATAGGCGGCCCGGCCCGGCTCGATTGCGAGCGAGACGCCGACGAGACGCGCCCGCATGGCGTCGAGCGCGGTGGTCTCGGTATCGACCGCGACCACCCCCGCCTCCCGCGCCCGCGCCACCCAGTCGCGAAGCGCATCGGCGTCCTGGACGAGGACATAATCGGCGGCCTCCGGCGCCGCCGGGGCGGCCATCGCGCCGTTGCGGCCGAGCCACTTCTCGGCCCGGGCGACGATGCCGCGGAAGTCCTGGGCGCGAAGGAACCCGAGCAGGGCCTCGGGGTCGGGCGGGCGGCGGACCAGCGCATCGAGCCCGTCGTCGAGCGGCACGTCGTCGCGCAGCCGCACGAGCTCGCGCGAGAGCCGGGCCTGATCGGCGAACGCGATCAAGCGCTCGCGGCGCTTGGGCTGCTTGATCTCGTCGGCGCGGGCGAGAAGGCTGTCGAGATCGCCGAACTCGCGGATCAGCTCGGCCCCGGTCTTGACCCCGATGCCGGGCACGCCGGGAACGTTGTCGGTCGAATCGCCGGCGAGCGCCTGGACGTCGACCACCCGCTCGGGTCCGACGCCGAACTTCTCGCGCACCTCTTCGACGCCGATCGACTTGTCCTTGAGCCCGTCGTACATGGTGACGCGCTCGCTCACGAGCTGCATCAGATCCTTGTCCGAAGACACGATGGTCACGTCGGCCCCGGCCTCGCGGGCGAGCCGGGTGTAGGTCGCGATGATGTCGTCGGCCTCGAAGCCTTCGCGCTCGATGCAGGCGAGGTTGAACGCCCGGGTCGCCTCGCGGATCAGGGGAAACTGGGGGACGAGTTCCTCGGGCGGCTCGGGGCGGTGGGCCTTGTACTCGGGATAGAGATCGTTGCGAAAGCTGCGCCCCGCGTAATCGAAGATCACAGCGATGCGGTCGGCCGGCATCTCGGTCAACAGCTTCATCAGCATGTTGACGAAGCCGTAGACCGCGTTGACCGGGGTGCCGTCGCGCCGGGTCATCGGCGGCAACGCGTGGAAGGCCCGGAAGATGAAGCCGGACCCGTCGATCAGGACGACGTGCTCGGGCCGCTCGCGCGCTTCGGACGCAGGATGGGGCACGGCCCGCGGTCCGCTAGCGGCCGTCGCCCGCGCGCGCGTCCGTCTTGAGCACGAAGCGGCGGTCGCAGTAGGGGCACTCGATCCAGCCCCTCTCGTCGATCTTGAGATAGACGCGAGGATGGCCGAGCGCGCCGTCGCCCCCATCGCAAGAGACGTCGGCGCTGTCGACCTCGACGACCTCGGGCGGGTCGATGACGGGTGATTGGGCGGTTGTCATGGCGGTCTTTCGTGCTCGTCTGTGGGTCCGGCTGGTGCGGGCGCGGCGGCCAAGTCCGTTGACCCCGGGGCTCGGCGGATGATACCCATTGCCCCGGCACAATCAACCGCCACATCCCGACGCTTTCTTACGGCACCGCGGCCATGGCCCACCACCGCACGGACGGCGGCGCGCCCGTCAACGCCCTGACCATCCGGGGGCTGCGCAAGACCTATGGGCGCGGCAAGGACGCGGTCGAGGCGCTGCACGGCATCGACCTCGACGTGCCGGCGGGCGCGTTCTTCGGGCTGCTCGGCCCCAACGGCGCGGGCAAGTCGACGCTCATCAACATCCTCGCGGGCCTCGTGGTCAAGACCGCCGGCAAGGCCGCGATCTGGGGCTACGACATCGACGAGAACCCGCGCGCCGCGCGCAGCGCCATCGGCGTGGTGCCGCAAGAGATCAACATCGACCCGTTCTTCACCCCGCGCGAGCTTCTCGAGCTTCAGGCCGGGCTCTACGGCCTGCGCAAGCGCGAACGCCGCACCGACGAGATTCTCGCCGCGGTCGGGCTGACGGCCAAGGCCGACGCTTACGCCCGCGCGCTCTCGGGCGGGATGCGGCGGCGGCTTCTGGTCGCCAAGGCGATGGTGCACGCGCCGCCGGTCCTGGTCCTCGACGAGCCCACGGCGGGCGTCGACATCGAGCTGCGCGAGCAGTTCTGGCGCTATGTCGGCAAGCTCAACGCCGACGGCACGACGATCCTCTTGACCACGCATTACCTCGAAGAGGCCCAGCGCTTCTGCGACGCGATCGCGATCATCCACCAAGGCCGGCTGGTCGCCTGCGACAAGACCGACGCCTTGATCCAGAGGCTCGACCGCAAGCGGGTCACGGTCACCCTCGCCGAGGACATCGACGCGGTGCCCGCCGAGCTCGCCGGGTTCGAGGCCGAGCTTTTGCCCCTGCGCCGGCTTTCGGTCCAGTACCGCCCGAGCCGGACCCAGATCGGCGCGATTCTCGCCGCGCTCGACCGGGCGGGGCTTTCGATCGTCGACCTCACCACCGAGGAAAGCGACCTCGAAGATCTGTTCCTCGCGCTCACCGGCGGCGACGCGCAGGCCCGCGCCGCCAAAGGATAAGGCGCGGCCGTTCAGTCGGCGTCTTCGGCCGAAATCTCGTCGATTGGAACGCCGGTGATCCGCGAAAGCGCCCAGGCCGCGAACCAGCGCACGTCGTCGGAGCGGTCGCCGAGCGCCCGGCGAAGGGGCGCGACCGCGGCCCGGTCGCCGAGCCGGCCGAGCGCCCAGGCGGCCTGGCGTCGGACCTCGTCGTCGGGATCCTCGAGCGCGGCGACGAGCGGCGCGACCGCGACCCGGTCGCCGAGATCGCCAAGCGCCCGCGCCGCCGCCCGGCGCAGCGCCGCATCGTCGTCGGCGTCGAGCGCGGCGATCAACGGCCCCGCCCCGTGGGCCGACCCGATGACCGCGAGAAGGCGCGGCAGGAATGAGGCGTAAAGCGCGAAAGCGCGCTCGAACGGCGCGTTCTCGGGCCGCTCGTAACCGAGGTTCACACCGAGATCGAAAGGCGGGAAGACGCGCCCGCCGAAGGGAGTCCGCCACGGCGCAAAGCCCGGCGCGCGATAGACGATCTCGCCCGTAAGCGTCGCGCCGACGTAAAGGCCGCCCGCGCCGAATCCTGGGTAGCGCCGGGCCCGGGTCTGGCCGCGGGCGCGGATCTCAAGCGTCGCTTCGGCCTCTTCCGGGCGTTCGACCACCGCGATCCCGGCGGCGCGGAGAAGCCTGGCCGCAAGGCGCGCGAACGGAAGCGCCACGCCGGTAAGCGGCCGGGCCTCAAGCGCGCCCGCAGGCCGATAGCTGTAAGCCTGATCGACCGCCACCCGGACCCGTTCGATGCGCGCAAGCCGGGCGCGCAGGCTCTCGTCCACGGACGCGACGGCGGCCGCGGCCAGACTCCCCGCAGCGAGCCCAGCGACCACAAGCGCGCGCAGCATGGTTCGGTCTCTTGCCTGGCCGTCCTCGCCGACCCTAAGAGCCGCGCCCGGTTTCCGCAAGGCCGCGCAGGCTTGCGTCCGCGCGCCGATTGTCCGATCCTGGACCCCGATGGATCAGCCGGCCGGCCCATGACGAGCCATACGTTCTTCTGCATCGACGCCCATACCTGCGGCAACCCGGTCCGGGTGGTCGCGGGCGGCGCGCCGCCGCTCGCGGGCGAGACCGCAAGCGCCCGACGCCAGGATTTCATCGCGCGTTACGACTGGATTCGCACCGGGCTGATGTTCGAGCCCCGAGGGCACGCCATGATGTCGGGCAGCATCCTTTACCCGCCGACGCGGCCCGACTGCGACCTCGGGCTCGTGTTCATCGAGACCACGGGCTCGTTGCCGATGTGCGGGCACGGCGCCATCGGCACCGTGACCGTGGCGATCGAGCGCGGCCTCGCGAACCCCCGCGAGCCCGGGGTTCTGCGCCTCGACGCCCCGGCCGGCGTGGTCGTCGCCCATTACCGCGCGAACGGCCCCTATGTGGAAGCGGTGCGGATCACCAACGTGCCGTCCTTCCTTTACCGCGAAGGAATCGTTATCGACTGCCCCGAGCTCGGCCCCTTGACGGTGGACGTCGCCTACGGCGGCAACTTCTACGCCATCGTCGAGGCGCAGGAAACTTACGCCGGGCTCGATTCGCTTTCGCCCGGCGACATCCTTCGCCTGAGCCCCCATGTCCGCCGCCTGGTCAACGAGACCGGCGCGTTCGTGCATCCCGAAGACCCGACGATCAACGGCGTGAGCCACGTGATGTGGACCGGCCCCGCCCATGACCAAGGCGCCGACGCCCGCAACGCGGTGTTCTATGGCGATTCCGCTATCGACCGCTCGCCCTGCGGGACCGGAACCTCGGCGCGCATGGCCCAGCTCGCGGCCCGCGGCGCGCTCGGCGTCGGCGACAGCTTCGTCCACGAGAGCATCATCGGAAGCCTGTTCCACGGCCGCATCGAAGGCCGCGCCCGGGTCGGCCCCTTCGACGCCATCGTGCCGAGCATCGAGGGCTGGGCGCGGATCACCGGGCTCAACACGATCTTCATCGACGACCGCGACCCCTTCGCCCACGGCTTTCGGCTCGCCTGAGCCCGCCCTCGGGCCAAGCGTCCAATCGCTATCCCTTGGGCCGAAAGTCCTGGACCAGCTTCTCGCCGGCTTTGCGGGCCTCAGGGGTGAGATATTCGAGCAGCCGGGCGCGGTTCTCCGCCGCGGTCCGATCGCCCGCCCGGGCCGCGAGCGTGAGCCAGAGATAAGCCTCGGCGTCGTCGCGCGGGACGTCCTCGCCGGCGGCCAAAAGGTACCCCAGCATCGACTGCGCCGCCACGTGGCCGCGCTCGGCCGCGAGACGGTAGAAGCGGAGCGCCGCGTTCATATCGACCGGCCCGCCGCGGCCTTCCTGGTAGAGCCGGGCGAGCCGGAAGGCGGCGCGCGCGCTCCCCTGGCGCGCGGCTTTCTCGTACCACGCCCGCGCCCGGGCCGGATCGGGGTCGGCGCGCACGCCGGTCTCGTACATGTAACCGAGCAGGAACTCGGCGCGCGGGTTGCCGCGCCGGGCTTCGGCCTCGTACCAGGCCATGGCCTCGCCATAGGTTTGGCGCTCCGCGGCCAGCAAGCCCACCGCCCCAGGCGCGATCGTCTGCGCAAAGGCGGAGACGAAGGCCGCTGGGAAAACCAAAAGCGCCGCGCCGATCAATACGCGCCCGATCACACCCCGACTCCGCGCGGCACCCTGTCCCCCAGCCTCATGGCGCTACACTAACCGAGATGCGCGCACGCCGCCAGTCTCGGGCTGGTCGCTCCGGGGCGATTGGTTCTGGACGGCGGGAAGGAACGCGGTTAGGTTTCGCGCGCGCGATTGCTTCGACACGTTGGAAATCACCGCTCAATTGACGATCTCGCCAAGACTTCCCAACGAACGACATGGCGATGGGTTCGGGTGTAGTTAGCCAATTCTTAACCCCTCTTTGAAAGGGTGCGGACAGGGCCGACGGCACGGTTGGGCGGCGTCTCCGCCTTTGGCGGCGCGCCGGCCGGGTGTCGTTACCTGTCGTGAAAAGGGAATAGGGCGGTCGCAGAGGTGGCGCGAGCATGGCCCAGAAGTCGGCGCTGAAACTCCGGGGTCACAGCGGTCCCGATCTCGAATCGCTGATCGATCTTGCTCGACAGAAATCGAAGGCGGGCCGGCGCGCATTGTTCGCCACCGTGCGCGACCTGTTCTTCGAAGACGGCAGCGCGCTGACCGACCGCGAGCGCGCGCTGATGGGCGAGATCCTGCGCAAGCTCGTCGCCGACGTCGAGCGCTCGGTCCGCAAGGAGCTCGCCGAGCGCATGGCCAAGCGCAACGACGCCCCCCATGAACTCGTCGTCACGCTCGCCAACGACGAGATCGAGGTCGCCCACCCCATCCTGGTCGAAAGCAAGGTGCTCAACGACATCGACCTGATCGAGGTCATCAAGCACCGCACCCAGGCCCATCAGCTCGCCATCGCGCGGCGCAAGAACATCTCCGAAGACGTCTCCCAGGCCCTGGTGGACACCGGCGACGTCGACGTCATCACCACCCTTCTCAAGAACGGCGACGCCGCCATCTCGCGGAGCCTGATGGAATACCTGGTCGCCGAATCGAAGCGGGTCGACACCTTCCAGAACCCCCTCCTGCACCGCGACGACCTGCCCGCGGACCTCGCCCGCAAGATGTACTGGTGGGTGTCGGCGGCGCTGCGCCACCATATCGTCGAGACCTACCACCTCGACCCGACCGAGGTCGACGACATGATCGAGGACTCGGTCAAGCACGTGATCGAGGAGGACCAGGCCAAGGCCGCGAAGGCGGACGAGGCCGCGGCCTTCGCCCAGCAGATGAGCAAACGCGGCGAGCTGACCGAGGAGTTCCTCGTCGAGACCCTGCGCCAGGGCGAGATTCCGCTGTTCGAGGCCTGCTTCGCCGAGGCCGTCAAGCTTCGGCCCAGGCTCGTCCGCCGGCTCCTCTATGAGCCGGGCGGCGAAGGACTCGCCGTCGCCTGCCGCGCGGCCGGGTTTTCGCGCGCGACCTACGCCACGATCTATCAGCTCACGCGCGACGCTTCGTTCGGAAAGGACGAGTTCGACCCTCGCGAGCTTGCGCGGGTGACCGAATTCTACGATCGTGTAAAACGCAGCCAAGCCGCCGCGGTAGCCAACCGGTGGCGTCGTGATGCAGACTACCAGAATGCCCTGAGACAGATCGAGGAGGCATAGGGCAGGATGGGCATGCGCAAGGCCGGACCGGGCGCGGCCGGCAAACGCGTCGTCCACGATCTGCGCACCGGATCGCCCGCAGCGTCGGCAGTCAGAAACCGGACCGAGACGCTTGCGTCCGAGGGCCTTCCCGACCGGTTCGCGGAAGCGCTCCTCAGCCAATCGGCGCCGACCTATCTGGCCGGGCTCGCGGGCGAGCTGTTGTACGCGAACGAGGCCTACCGCCGACTGGCGGCCGCGGTCGGCCGCGGCGACGATGCCGTCCTTCTGTCGGCAAGCGCGCTCGACCGCGTGGTCAGCGAGCGCGACGTGGTCGAGCTCGACGAGACGGTCACCATCGACGGCAAGACGCGGCACCTGCGCTCGCGCCACTTCCCGGTGCGCGACGACGACGGCATCCTCGCCGCCGTCGGCGGCGTCTATCTCGACGTCACCCGCGAGCGTCTGATCGCAGAGCGCGCCGAGCAGGTCCGCGACCGCTTCGACGACATCACCCGGTTGGTCTCGGACTGGGTGTGGGAGGTCGACGCCGCCTTCAACTTCACCTATGTCTCA
Organism: uncultured Alphaproteobacteria bacterium; assembly: GCA_964475385.1. GTDB lineage: Bacteria > Pseudomonadota > Alphaproteobacteria > JAAXGF01 > JAAXGF01 > CAYYWV01. The sequence goes on from CAYYWV010000007.1 coordinate 9,058, forward strand.
GCCCGGGTCATGGAGGTCTTCGGCCTCCATCCGCGTCTTCTGCTGGGCACCAGCCTGTTCGACCTTGGCGTATTCACCGGCGATGGCGGGCTCGTCGATCGCGACAGCCGCACCCCTTTCCGCGACGCCATGTTCGAGGTCAAGACGCCCGACGGCGGCCGCCGCATGTGCCGGATGAGCGGCATGCCGATCTTCGATTCGACGACCGGCGCCTTCGCAGGCTACCGCGGCACCGGAACCGACATCACCGCCCAGATCGAGGCCGAGGAGCGCGCCGCCAGCGCCCAGGCTCGGCTCGCCCACGCCATCGAGAGCAGCTCCGAGGCTTTCGCCCTGTTCGACCGCCACGATCGGCTGGTCATCTGCAACAGCCGGTTCCGCGAGTACCACCCCACCATCGCCGACCTGATGGAGCCCGGGGTGCCGTTCGAGATTCTGATCCGCGCCGGCGCCGAGCGCGGGCAGTTCGCGGACGCAAAGGACGACGTCGACGCCTGGGTCGAGGCCGAGCTCGCGCGCCACCGCGAGCCCGGCGCGTCCTACGAGCAGCAGCTCTCAGACGGCCGCTGGCTCAAGGTCAGCGACCGCCGCACCGACGACGGCTCGACCGTTTGTTTGCGCACCGACATCACCGCGCTCAAGGACCGCGAGGAGGCGCTGCGCCGCGCCGAGGAAGCTTCGCGCGAGGCGCGCGAGGCGGCCGAGCTCGCCAACCGGGCGAAGTCCGAGTTCCTGGCCAACATCAGCCACGAGCTGCGCACGCCCTTGAATGCGATCATCGGCTTTTCGGAGATCATCCGAGACGAGATGTTCGGCCCCATCGGCTCGGAGCAGTACAAGGACTACATCAAGGACATCCACGACAGCGGCGAGCACCTCTACAGCCTGATCAACGACATCCTCGACGTCTCCAAGGCCGAGGCCGGAAAGCTCACGCTGTCGGAAAGCGAGGTCGACATCGGCGACGCGATCGCGCGGTGCCTGCGCCTCGTCAAGGAGCGCGCCGAACGCGGCGGCGTCAAGCTGGCCGTCGAAATCGAGGACAGCCTGCCACGGCTGCGCGCCGACGAACGCAAGGTCAAGCAGATCCTGATCAACCTCTTGTCGAACGCGGTCAAGTTCACGCCCGAGGGCGGCTCGGTGACGACCACCGCCCGCATCGAGCGCGACGGTCGGCTCGCGATCACCGTCGCCGATACCGGCATCGGCATCGACGAGAAGGACATGGAAGCGGTGATGGCGCCCTTCGGTCAGGTCGACAGCACGCTTTCGCGCCGTTACGAGGGCACCGGGCTCGGCCTGCCGCTGACCAAAGCGCTCGTCGATCTCCACGGCGGCGAGCTTACGCTCGAAAGCGAGGTCGGCCACGGCACCACCGCGACCGTGCGCTTCCCCGCAAGCCGGGTCATCGCCGGCGACTGAGCTTCGAGCCCTTCTCTCGGAACGACAACCGCCCGCTCATATCATTTCGCCTTTGAACGACCTATGCGGCCGAGGCGCGCATCCTTCGACGCGCTCGGGATGAGGGCCTCACCCTGAGCGCGCCCCCGCGAAAGCGGGGGCTGTCGACGGGCGAGGCCCGGGCCTCCCCATAGGCGAACGGATATCAGACCGCGCGGGCGTGGCGCTGGGGCACCGGCTCGAAGCGGCGGTCGAAGGCCGCGCAGGCGAGCCTGAGGAGAAGCCGCGCCGCGGGCCTCACGCGGACCCGCCAGCCCGCGACCTCGACCGCGCCGGCGTCGCGCAAGGGCCCGAGCGCCGCGATCCCGTCGGCGACGTATTCGGGCGCGCGGCCGTGGCGGGCGCAGACCGCTTCGAGGTCGACCTCGAGATCGCACATCAGCCGCTCGATCAAATCCCGGCGCAGGCGGTCGTCGTCGTCGATCGCGACCCCGCGGACGGTGGCGAAAGCGCCTTGATCGACGCGCTTGCGGTAATCGGGCGTGTGCGCGGCGTTCTGAACATAGCCCTGGGGCAGGGTTCCGATCGCCGAGGCGCCGAGCCCGATCAGCACCTCGGCCCGGTCGGTGGTGTAGCCTTGGAAGTTGCGCCGCAGCCGGCGCTCGCGGGCGGCGACGGCGAGCGAATCTTCGGGCCGCGCGAAGTGGTCGAGCCCGATCACCGCATAACCATGCCCGGCGAGACGACGCTCGGCCGCCTGGGCCTGGCGCACGCGTTCGACCGCTCCGGGTAGGCTGGACTCGTCGATCAGCCGCTGATGGCGCTTCATCCACGGCACATGCGCATAGCCGAACAGCGCGATGCGCTGAGGCGCGAGGGTGAGCGTCTTGTCGACGGTCGCGATCACCCGCTCGACGGTCTGCGCGGGAAGGCCGTACATGAGGTCGATGTTGAACTCCTCGATGCCCGCCGCGCGCAGCCAGCCGACCACGTCGGCGGTCTGCTCGTAGGTCTGCTCTCGGCCGATCGCCTTCTGCACCTCGGGCGAGAAGTCCTGCACCCCGAGGCTGGCTCTGTTCACCCCGATGTCGGCGAGCGCCTTTGCGGTCGGGGCGGTCATGCTGCGGGGATCGATCTCGACCGCGAACTCGGCATCCTCGGCGAACGCGAAGCGCGCCCTGAGCCGCTCGCCCAGGCGACGCACGTGCTCAGGCGTGAGAAGCGTCGGCGTCCCTCCGCCCCAGTGGACGTGGACCACCGGGTGCCGCCCCGCGAGCGCCGCGGCCGCCAGGTCGATCTCGCGCTCGAGGGTTTCGAGATAGGCGGTGACCGGATCGTAGCGATTGATCACCGTCGTCTGGCAGCCGCAGAACCAGCACAGATGCGCGCAAAACGGAATGTGGACGTAGAGCGACAGCGTAGCGCCTTCGGGCAGCGCACCGAGCCAGCGCTCATAACAGGCGGCGTCGACCGCCGGCGTGAAGTGGGGCGCCGTCGGATAGCTGGTGTAGCGCGGAACCGCGCGGTCGAAGCGGGCGATATCCTCAGGGGTCATGGCGCCACCCTACGAAGGCCGCGCAAGAGCGGCATTGATCGAAGTCAATAGCCTATCCCGCCCGCCGCGCGGACGCTAGCGATTGAGCCACCAGAACAGGAGCGAGAGCGCCGCGCTGACCAGAAGCGAGGTGGTCAGCGGAATGTAAACGTTGAGCCCCTCGCGCTCGATCACGATATCGCCCGGCAATCGGCCAAGCCCGAGCCGGTCGAGCCAGGGCCACAGAAGGCCGAGCGCGACGAGCGCGATCCCAAGGACGATCAGCAGTCGCGACATCGGGTTCGCCGTTCCGGTTCGCGGTCATTCCATCGGCAATCGGCCCTTCGATGTCCTATATATAGGACGCATGAGCCCTGGTTCACGCCCGGGCGCGGGATTGGCGAAACGGAAGGACCCATGGACGAACGTCGGCTTCTCGGACACAGGCTCAGCAACGCGGCGCAGTCGGTTCTGCTGCTCGGCGGCATGGTGGCGCTGCTTGCGGTGATCGCCGACATCGTCGCCGGGCCGGACGCCATCGTCTGGACGCTGATCGCCGGCGCCGCCGTGTTGATCCTCAGCCCGCGCCTCTCGCCGCGGCTGGTCCTCAGGCTCTACGGCGCGCGCGAGGTCGCGCCCCACGAGGCTCCCGACCTTTACGCCCTGATCGGCGAGCTCGCCCGCCGGGCCGAGCTGCCGCGCGCGCCGCGGCTGTTCTACGTGCCGAGCAGCATGATGAACGCCTTCACCCTAGGCCGGCGCGACGAGGCGGCGATCACGGTGACCGACGGGCTTCTGCGAAGGCTCGACGCGCGCGAGCTCGCGGGCGTGCTCGCCCACGAGGTCGCCCATATCCGCAACAACGACATGTGGATCATGGGGCTCGCCGATTCGATCAGCCGGATGACCCGAACGCTGTCCTTCCTCGGCGTCTTCCTTCTGTTCCTCAACCTGCCGCTTCTGATGTTCGGCTACGGCTACGTGCCCTGGACCGCGGTTCTGATCCTGATGTTCTCGCCCACCTTGAGCGCGCTGTTGCAGCTCGCGCTGTCGCGCCGGCGCGAGTTCATCGCCGATCTCGGCGCGGCCGAGCTGACCGGCGACCCGATGGGGCTCGCGCGCGCGCTCGAAAAGCTCGAACGCTACCAGGGCCGCATGTGGGAGCAGATCCTGTTGCCCGACCGGCGCCTGCCCGAGCCGTCGCTCCTGCGCACCCACCCGCCGACCGAGGAGCGGATTCGCCGGCTGATGGAGATCGCGCCCGAGGCCCGCAGCCCGCTGCCGCCGCTGCCCGCCGAATCCTGGCCCCACGCCTGGCCCCACGTCCATCGCCCGCCGCGCTGGCACTGGTCGGGCGTCTGGCATTAGAGGAGCGCCCCTCTCAGTAGGCGCACTCGGTGATCAACGGATCGACGCTGCCGCCCCACTCGCCGTAATAGGCTTCGAGCAATCCTTCGGCCGGGGTGCGGCCGGTCTCGACGATCTCCTCGAGGGGCTCGAGGAAGTGGACCTCGTCTTTGCCGTTGGGATCGAAGCGCGCGCGGCGGGCGAGCCCGGTCCGCGCAAGGTCGAGCACCTCGCGCGCGAGCGCGCGCAGCGGCCGGCCCCGGAACTCGGTCGCGAGCGCGCGCCGCGGCACCTCGGCGCGCAGGTAAGCGTGCTCGTCGGCGGTCCAGTCGCGCACCATCTGCCAAGCGGCGTCGAGCGCGCCCTCGTCGTAGAGAAGCCCCACCCACAGCGCGGGCAGGCCGCAGATAATGTCCCACGGCCCGCCGTCGGCGCCGCGCATTTCGATGTACTGCTTGAGTCGGACCTCGGGGAACAGGGTCGTGAGATGGCCGTCCCAGTCGCTGAGCGTCGGCCGCTCGCCGGGCAACGCCGGCAGCCGGCCGGCGAGGAAATCGCGGAACGACTGGCCCGCCGCGTCGATGTAACGGCCGTCGCGATAGACGAAATACATCGGCACGTCGAGCGCGTACTCGACATAGCGCTCGAAGTCCATGCCGTCTTCGAACACGAAAGGCAGAACCCCGCAGCGGTCGGGGTCGGTCTCGGTCCAGACCTTGCTGCGGTAGCTGAGAAAGCCGTTGGGGCGGCCGTCGGTGAACGGAGAGTTGGCGAAGATCGCGGTCGCGATGGGTTGGAGCGCAAGGCCGACGCGCATCTTGGCCACCATGTCGGCCTCGTCGGCGTAATCCAGATTGACCTGGACCGTACAGGTTCTCAGCATCATGTCGAGCCCGAGCTTTCCCTTTTTCGGCATGTAGGCGCGCATGATGTCGTAGCGCGCCTTGGGCATGACCGGGATGTCCTCGCGCCGCCATTTGGGCTGAAAGCCGACGCCGACGAAGACGGCGCCGAGTTCCTCGGCGACCGTCTTGACTTGGTCGAGATGGCTGTGGACCTCGGCGCAGGTATCGTGCAGCGTGGGCAGGGGCGCGCCCGAAAGCTCGAACTGCCCGCCGGGTTCGAGCGAGATGGCCTGCTCTCCCAAAGTCAGGCCGATCACATTCTCGCCCTCGCGGACCGGCTCCCAGCCGAAACGCTGGAGCCCTTCGAGCATGGCGCGAATTCCCTGCGGCCCGCCGTACTCCAGCGGCCGAAGATCGGAAAGCCGAAACCCGAACTTCTCGTGCTCGGTCCCGATGCGCCAGTCTTCCTTACGCTTGCCCCCGGCGGCGAGATAGGCGACGAGGTCGCGTTTGTCGGTTACCGGCGGGCCGGCCTGTTTGGGCGGTCCAGACATGGAAATCCCTCGTTGCGCCAGGGTCGTGGAACCCAAGCATTACAGAGGCGAAGGGGCGAGCACAAGCGCCCTCCTCACAACCCGGCCATGCGCGCGGGCGCGGTCTCGTTCCAGTCGCCGAGGGCCGCCTGCCAGAGCGCGAGCGCCGCGGCCGCGGCCGTCTCGGCGCGCAAGATCCGCGGCCCGAGCGAGACCGCCACGCTTTGCGGCAGCGCGCGGAGCGCGGCGCGCTCCTCGGGCGAGAACCCGCCTTCGGGACCGATGAGAACCGCCCAGGGGCCGGAAGCGGCTTCGCCCCGCATCGCGGCGAGCGCGCGCCCCGCCGGCGCGCCGCCGGCCTCGTCGCAGAACAGAAGCCGGCGCTCCGGGGGCCAGGCGGCGAGCGCCCGGTCGAGCGGCTCGGTCGCGGCGCAGTCGGGCACCGTAAGCCGCCCGCACTGCTCGGCCGCTTCGATGGCGTTGGCGCGCAGACGGTCGAGGTTGAGGCGCGCGACGGCCGTGCGCGCGGTCGCGACGGGACGCAGCGCGGCGACGCCGAGCTCGGTCGCGAGCCGCGCGATGCGATCGACCGGCGTGCGCTTGACCGGCGCAAACAGGAGCCAGAGGTCGGGCGCTCCGACTTGCGCGCGCGTCTGCGCTTCGACGACCGCCTCGAGCCTGCGCCCGCGCGCCTCCGCCGCGAGCCGCGCCCGCCATTCGCCGTCGCGGCCGTTGAACAGAAGGAGCGCATCGCCCGCCCGACGCCGCATGACGGCGGCGACGTAATGGGCTTGGCCGGGGCTGAGCGGGACGCGCGCGCCGGGGCCGAGCGGGGCCGCGACGAACAGGCGCAAGGCCGCGCGCGGGCCATTGCGATCGCGTTGACGGGCGGGCGGGGACGAGACCATAGTGCATCCTATCATGGCGAGACCGAGCGACAGCGCGCAGCCCACGGCCTCCGGCTGGATCGACCGCTACCCGCCGGCCGGGCTCCGCCCTTATCTCAAGCTCGCGCGGATCGACAAGCCGATCGGCACTTGGCTGCTCCTGTGGCCCTGCTGGTGGAGCCTCGCGCTCGCCGCGAACGGGCGGCTTCCCGACGGCCGGCTTTTCGTTCTGTTCGGCCTCGGCGCGCTGATCATGCGCGCGGCCGGCTGCACGATCAACGACATCGTCGATCGCGACTTCGACGCCCGGGTCGCGCGGACCCGCGACCGCCCGCTCGCGAGCGGGGCGATCTCGCTGTTCCAGGCCTTCGCCTTCCTCGGCCTTCTTCTCGGGCTCGGCTTTTTGGTCCTGATCCAGCTCAATCGGGCGGCGGTGGCGCTCGGCGCGGCGGCGCTGATCCCGGTCGTGATCTACCCGTTCATGAAACGCATCACTTGGTGGCCGCAGGCCTTTCTCGGCCTCACCTTCAACTGGGGCGCGCTGCTCGGCTGGACCGCGGCGACCGGCGGGATCGCCCCGCCGGCGGTCGCGCTCTACGCCGCCGGCATCGCCTGGACGCTCGGCTACGACACGATCTACGCCCATCAGGACAAGGCCGACGACGAGATCGTCGGCATCAAGTCGTCGGCCCGGCGGTTGGGCGCGCGGACCCGACCCTGGCTGTTCGTCTTCTATGGGCTTGCGGCGGCGGGAATCGCGCTCGCCGGCGCGCTCGCCGGCCTCGGCTGGCCGTTCTACCCGTTGCTTGCGCTCGCCGCGGCGCAGCTTTTCTGGCAAGCGGACCGCGTCGATATCGACGCGCCGGCCGACTGCCTCGCCAAGTTCAAGTCCAACGCCTGGGCGGGCGCGCTCGTCTTCGCGGCCATCGTCGCGGGCCAGATCGCCCGCTGAGCGGGCCTCAACCTTCGCCCGCGGCCCCGTCCGCCGCTTCCAGCGGGACGAAGCCCGGCGGCGGGCCGCCGAGGGCGTGCCGGGCGAGCCGCGCCGCGCACTCGCGACGATACGCCGCGTCCTCGATGATCCTGAGCAGAAAACGGTCGAGATCGGCGCCGGGCGCGAGGTAATCGCGCGCAAGCCTCAAGACCGCGATCTTTTGGGCGGCCGCGAAACGTCGGCCGCGCGCCGCGATCTGGGCGAGCGCGAGCGGCGCGCCTTCGACGATGCCGAGGCAACCGCGCCGGGTGACGTAGGCGAAGGCCGTTTCGCGCCGCCCCAGCCCGTCGAGGTCGAGGGCGAGGCCGTCGAGGCGGCCGAAAACGTAGTTTCCGGCCGAAAGCTCGGTCTCGTGCATGAGCGCGAGCTGATCGGGGGCGAGAAGCGTGACCGCGGTCTCGACCACGGTGCCGGGCGACGGCGCGAGCGTCGAAGGGATCGAGCCATAGCTCGAGAAGTGGGTCGCGTAGACCACGTCGAAGCCTTCGAGCCGGGCCCGGATCACCGGCACCGCAGGATCGCCCGCGAAGCCGTCGTACTTGCGCGCGAGCGCCTCGGGCGCGGCGTTGGAGCCATGCGCGATGACGGCGACGCGCTCGGCGAGCGGGGCGGCGCCAACTTCGGCGAGCGCGATATCGAGCGCGGCCTGCGACGGGGCGGCGAGCGGTCGCGCCGCGCCCCCGACGAACAGATAGGAGTGCGGCGGCCGCGCATAAGGATAGGCCTTGGCGCGGGTTAGCCGTGGATCGACCGCGGCTTCCGTCTCTGGGGATACGGGTTCGCTTCGCTCCATCGTTGCTTCCGTTCGGCGGCCAAAACGGGCGGAGACTATCGCGTTTCGCCCGGCTGTGGAATCGCGGCTTGCGCCTCAGCAGACCGGAAGGCCTGCATCGACGGCGATGATCCGCTCAAGATCGCGAAGGACGGAATCGGTCGACGAATCATCGAATACGACGCCGCGCGGGGTTTCGACGACATCCCCGCCCCCGCCCGCGCAGCTCGGGTTCGCGTTGCCGGTGAGCGCGGCCACGAACAAAAGAGTGGCCGCGCCAACCACGGCGAGCGCGGCGAGCCGGCGCGGCTCGACGGGCTCCACCGTCGTCGGCGGCGGCGCGGGCGCGTCCGCCAGCCGTTCGTCGAGCGCCCGACGACAGAAATGGCGCACCCAACTTGGAACCTCGCGGTGGAAGAGATAGGCGACGAATATCGCTTCGAGCCGCTTCTCGTCGGGCTCGACCCCGAACCAAGCGCGAAAGGCGCGCCGGAAGAGGTCGAACTCACCGATCCGCATGGCCGCGGCCGCGGCCTCGATCACCGCCAAATCGTCGCGCAGCCGGTCGAGATCGGGTCTTGATCGCATGCTCGTCGCGCTCTCGTCTTCGTGTCGGCGCTTCCCGCGCCTCTCGTCATTCATCGCCGCAAGAGAAAATAGTCGCCGCGCGTTAAAACACCGTGACCGCGCCGCGTTTTTTTCGCGCGCTTGACGGAGCGCGCCCGATCGGGCGCAATGCGGGCCATGCAGCAAGCGCCTTTCGTTTCGCGGCGAAAGCCGTAGCCGTGGCCTACCGCTCGCTTCGCGACTTCATCGCCCGGCTCGAAGAGACCGGCCGGCTCGCGCGGGTGCGCGCGCCGGTCTCGCCGCGGCTCGAGATGACCGAGATCCAGACCCGCCTGCTCGCCGAGGGCGGCCCGGCGGTCCTGTTCGAGAACGTGGTCGACGACGACGGCCGGCGCTTCGACATGCCGGTGCTCGTCAACCTGTTCGGCACCGTCGAACGGGTCGCCTGGGGCATGGGCCGCGAGCCGGGCGAGCTGCGGGCGCTGGGCGAAACCCTCGCTTTCCTCAAGCAGCCGAGCCCGCCGGGGGGCTTGCGCGAGGCCATCGACATGCTGCCGCTCGCCAAGACGGTGATGGCGATGAAACCGCGCACCGTCTCGGCCGCTCCCTGCCAAGAGGTCGTGCTCACGGGCGACGCCGTCGACCTTTCTCTCCTCCCGATCCAGACCTGCTGGCCGGGCGAGCCCGCGCCGCTCATCACCTGGCCGCTGGTGGTCACCCGCGGCCCCGGCGGCCGCCGCGACGACGACGTCAACCTCGGCGTCTACCGGATGCAGGTGACCGGCCCGCGGACCACGCTCATGCGCTGGCTGCGCCACCGGGGCGGCGCCCAGCACCACGCCCGCTGGCGGGCCGAGGGCAAGGCCGAGCCTCTGCCCTGCGCGGCCGTCATCGGGGCCGATCCGGGCGCCATCCTCGCCGCCGTCACCCCGGTGCCCGACACCATATCCGAGTACCAGTTCGCGGGGCTCCTGCGCGGCGCCAAGGTCGATCTGGTGGCGTGCCGGACGATCCCGCTCAAGGTGCCGGCCGAGGCCGAAATCGTGCTCGAAGGCCACGTCTCGCTCGACGAGTACGGCGACGAAGGGCCTTACGGCGACCACACCGGCTACTACAACGCGGTCGAGCGCTTCCCCGTCTTCACGGTCAGCGCGATCACCATGCGCCGCGAGCCGATCTATCTTTCGACCTTCACCGGCCGCCCGCCCGACGAGCCCTCGATCCTGGGCGAGGCGCTCAACGAGGTGTTCATCCCCCTGCTCCAGAGCCAGTTTCCCGAGATCGTCGATTTCTGGCTGCCGCCCGAGGGCTGCTCGTACCGGATCGCCGTGGTTTCGATCAAAAAGGCCTATCCCGGCCACGCCCGGCGGATGATGATGGGGGTGTGGTCGTATCTGCGCCAATTCACCTACACCAAGTTCGTCATCGTGGTCGACGACGACATCGACGCCCGCGACTGGAAGGACGTGATGTGGGCGATCTCGACCCGCTGCGATCCCGGGCGCGACGTGATGATCGTCGAGAACACGCCCATCGACTACCTCGACTTCGCGAGCCCGGCCTCGGGCCTCGGGGCCAAGATGGGGATCGACGCGACCGCCAAATGGCCGCCCGAGACCGCGCGCGACTGGGGCCGGGTGATCCGCATGGACGACGACGTGATCGCGCGGGTCACCGAGAAATGGGCCGACTACGGCCTGCCCGGCTCGGGCAAGCCGATCTGGAAGTAATACGCCGAACAGGAGAATCCGACGCCCATGCCCCCATCCCTTCCCGCCGATCCCCTCGATCTCGCCGCCGACCTGGTCGCGCGCGCCCGCAAGGCCGGCGCGGATGCGGCCGACGCCGTTCTGTTCGAGAGCGCGAGCCTCAACGTCGCCTGGCGGCTCGGCCGCTCGGAAGGCGTGGAGCGCTCCGAATCGGCCGATCTCGGGCTGCGGGTCTTCCTCGGCCGCCACCAGGCGGTGGTCTCTTCGACCGACCTCGGGGCCGAGGCGCTCGACGAGCTGGTGGCGCGCGCGCTCGCCATGGCCCGCGCGGTGCCCGAAGACCCTCATTGCGGGCTGGTCGAGCCCGAGCGCATCGCCCGCGAGATCCCCGATCTCGACCTCTGCGACCCGGCCGAGCCCGCGCCCGAGGATCTGGTCGCGCGCGCCGCGGCGGCCGAGGACGCGGCCCGCGCGGTCGCGGGCGTCACCAACTCGGAAGGCGCCGAAGCGTCGTGGAGCCGGACCCGCATCCACCTCGCCGCGAGCAACGGCTTCGCCGGGGCCTATGCGGTCACCCAGCACAGCGTCGGGGTCAGCGTGGTCGCCGGCGAAGACACGGCGATGGAGCGCGACTACGACTACGCGATCGCGCGCTTCGGCTCCGACCTCGAAGACCCGGCCGCCATCGGGCGACGCGCGGGCGAGCGGGCGGTCCGCCGGCTCAACCCACGCAAGGCGAAGAGCGCGGCCATGCCGGTGGTCTTTGATCCCCGGGTCGCGCGCGGGCTGATCAGCCACTTCGCAAGCGCCATCAACGGCGCGGCGATCGCCCGCGGGACCAGCTTCCTCAAGGACCGCATGGGCGAACGCGTTTTCGCCGCCGGCGTCACCGTCACCGACGATGCGCGGCGCAAGCGCGGCCTGCGCTCCAAGCCCTTCGACGGCGAGGGCGTGGCGACCGCGCGGCGCGACCTGGTCGCCGACGGAGTGCTCACGAGCTGGCTCCTCGACCGCCGTTCGGCCCATCAGCTCGGGCTCGAGACCACGGGGCACGCCGCGCGCGGCGCCTCTTCGCCGCCGTCGCCCAGCGCCACCAACCTGTACCTCGCCGCCGGCGAGGTCAGCCCCGACGCGCTGATCGCCGACATCGCCGAAGGGATCTACGTCACCGAGCTGATCGGCATGGGGGTCAACGGGGTGACCGGCGACTACAGCCGCGGCGCGGCGGGCTTTTGGATCGAGAACGGCGAGATCGCCCACCCGGTGAGCGAGGTCACGGTCGCCGGCAACCTCAAGGACATGTTCGCCGCGCTCGTTCCCGCCGACGATCTCGTCTTCCGTTACGGGATCGACGCGCCCACCGTGCGCATCGACGGCATGACCGTCGCCGGCCGGTGACCCGCGCCTCCGCGCCCCCGCCGAGCGCCGACCGCGAAGCCGACCACGCGCTGCTCGTCGCGGCGGCGCGCGAAGCGGGCGCGCGCGCCATGGAGGACTTCGGCCGCGCCGTCAAGCAGTGGGACAAATGGCCAGGCCAACCCGTGTCCTCGACCGATCTTGCGGTCAACGAACTTCTGAAGTCGCGCCTTCTGGGGGCGCGGCCCGATTACGCCTGGCTGTCCGAAGAGAACGCCGACGAGCGACCTACGGCGCAGGCGGGCGCGCGCCGGGTCTGGGTCGTCGATCCCATCGACGGCACCCGCGCCTTTCTCAAGGGCCGGCGCGAGTTCGCGGTCTCGGTCGCGCTGGTCGAGGGCGGCGCGCCGGTTGCGGCCGTGGTCTTCAATCCGGCGACCGACGAGATGTTCGAGGCGAGCGCCGACGGTCCGGCGCGGCTCAACGGCCGGCCCATCGCGGCGAGCGCGCGCCGGCGGCTCGCCGGCGCCAGGCTGGCGCTGAGCCGGACCGAGATGAAGCGCGCGCGCTGGCCCGCATGGCTCGCCGACATGCGGTCCGCGGCGATCAGCTCGGTCGCTTACAAGCTCGCGCTGGTGGCCTGCGGGCGCTTCGACGCCACGGTGACGCTGTGGCGCAAGAACGAGTGGGACGTCGCGGCGGGCGATCTGATCCTGCGCCGCGCCGGCGGGCGAATCACCGATGCGGCGGGCCGCCCCCTCGTTTACGATCGGCCCGATCCGACGATCAGAGCGGTCGTCGCCGCGGGCGCGGGGCTGCATAAGGCGCTCCTCGCCCGGTTGGCCGAACGCCAGTCAAACGGCGCCGGCGGCGGATAGCGGAATCGGCGCCTCGCCAAGGTTCGGCCGGCGGCGGGCCGGCCTGGAAACCTTGGTATGCCTAGGGCTTGGAGGCCGCTATTGACTCCCCCGGCGGCCGGAACTATGGTCCGGCCCTTCGCGGCCGCCCGGCGGGCACCGGACAGCGATTCGCTATCGCGGGCTGCGGGACGCGCCGTTACGGTTTGGAACCCCGTTGTCATGAAAATCACCGTTACCGGCCATCAAATCGACGTCGGCGAGGCGCTGCGCGGTTACGCCGAAGCGCGCCTCGTCGAAAGCGTCCGCAAATACTTCGATCAGGCGATCGACGGTCATGTCGTCTTTTCCCACGACGGTCCCGAGTATCGGACCCAGATCAAGGTCCATGTCGGCAAGAGCATGTTGTGGGAAAGCCATGCCGCCAACGCCGATATCCGCCAAAGCTTCAACGACGCGATCGAGCATCTCGAAAAACAGCTCCGGCGGCGCAAGCGCAAGCTGCGCGACTACCGGGCCGGGTTCGAGAACACGGCCGCGTCGGACGAGGCGTAGGCGAGGAGCATGGAATGGATATCGCCGAACTCGTCCGCCCGGAAGGGGTCGTCGCCGACCTCAAGGCGGGTAGCAAGAAACAGGCCCTTCAGGAACTCGCTGCGCGCGCCGCCAAGATCGTCGGCCTGCACGAGCGCGTGATCTTCGATACGCTGCTCGAGCGCGAGCGCCTGGGCACCACGGGCGTCGGCCAGGGGATCGCCATTCCCCATGGCAAGATCGCCGGCCTGCCCCGGCTTTACGGGCTGTTCGCCCGGCTCAGCAAACCGATCGATTTCGACGCGATCGACGATCAGCCGGTCGATCTCGTCTTTCTTCTGCTTGCGCCCGAGGAAGCCGGAGCCGACCATCTCAAGGCGCTGGCCCGGGTTTCGCGGCTTTTGCGCGACAAGCGTTTCTGCGAGAAGGTCCGGGGCTCGGAGAGCGCTGAAGCGATCTACGCCCTTCTTACCGAGTCGTCGGAAACCCGCGCCGCCTGAGCGCGGCGGCGCTCTTTGCATCCCCGGGCGCGGGCGGCCGCTCGATTGACAGCGCGCGGCCGACGGCTCACCCTTCCTTCATGGCGGAACAGATCCACGGAACCTGCGTCGACCTCGACGGGTTCGGCGTGCTTTTGCGCGGCGCGCCGGGGAGCGGCAAGTCGGACCTCGCGCTTCGGCTGATCGACCGCGGGGCGCGTCTGGTCGCCGACGACCGGGTCGATCTCGCCCTCGAAGGGAACGCCGTGGTGGCGCGTGCGCCAGCGACGATCGCCGGCCGGATCGAGGTGCGCGGGCTTGGCATCGTCCGCCTCGAAGCGGTCGCCGAAACGCCGCTCGGTCTGGTCGTCGACCTGGTGGCGGCGGCCGAGGTCGCGCGCCTGCCCGAGCCCGCCACTTGCCGGCTTCTCGGGGTCGAAATCGGCTGCCTCCGCCTCGACCCCTTCGCCGCTTCGGCCGCGGCCAAGGTCCGACTTGCAGCTCGGGCGGCGAGACACGATATACTGGTCACGTCATGACGACCCGGCCATCAGCCCGCGGCGCGCCCGCGCCTCCCGAGAGCGCGGGCAGGACGCGCCCCCGTCTGGTCGTTCTCACGGGTATGTCGGGGGCAGGCAAGACCACGGTGCTCAAAGCGCTCGAGGACATGGGTTACGAGGCGGTCGACAACCTGCCGCTTTCGTTGCTCGACCCGATCGTGCACGCCCGCGCGAAGCCCGGCGACGCGCTCGCCATCGATATCGACGTGCGCAGCCGCGATTTTACGGTCAAGGCTTTCGAGGCCATGCTCGCGCCGCTGCGCGCGCGCGCCGACCACGATCTGCGGTTCGTGTTCGTCGACTGCGAGGACGAGGTGCTGCGCCGGCGCTACACCGAAACCCGGCGGCGCCATCCGCTGGCCGACGACCGGCCGGTGATCGACGGCATCCGGCACGAGCGCGCGTTGATCGCGCGGCTGCGCGAGCGCGCGGACACCGTGATCGACACCACCGACTTCTCGGTCGCCGACCTGCGTCGCGTGGTCAAGGCGGGGTTCGCGCTCGACGACCGGCCCGGCGTGCGCGTATTCGTGGTCTCGTTCTCGTACCGCGAAGGGCTGCCGCGCGAGGCCGATCTCGTTTTCGACGTTCGCTTTCTCGCCAACCCGCATTACGATTCGCGGCTGCGCCCGCTCACCGGGCTCGATGCGGCGGTCGGCGAGCACATCGCCGCCGACCCTGCTTTCACCCCTTTCATCAAAAGCCTAGAGCGAATGCTGGTGCCGCTTCTTCCCCATTTCGAGCGCGAAGGGAAAAGCTATCTCACCATCGCGGTCGGCTGCACCGGCGGGCGGCACCGGTCGGTCTTCGTCGCCGAGCGGCTCGCTCGGCTACTTGAGGAGCACGGCCAGCGCGTCGCGGTCCGCCACCGCGACCTCGACCATAGCCGTTAGCAAGGCCCGAGGGCCAAAAGGAGATTCATGATCGGACTCGTCCTTGTGACCCACGGCAGGCTTGCCGAAGAGATGATCGCCGCGACCGAGCACGTCGTCGGCCCCCAAACCAAGATGCGCGCCATCTGCATCGGCCCCGACGACGACATGGAGCAGCGGCGCGACGAAATTATGAAAGCGGTCGCCGACGTCGACGACGGCGCCGGGGTGATTTTGCTCACCGATATGTTCGGCGGCACGCCGTCGAACCTCGCGATCTCGATCATGGACCGCGCCAAGGTCGAGGTGATCGCAGGCGTCAACCTGCCCATGCTGATCAAGCTCGCGAGCGTGCGCGAGACCGCCGATCTCGCCTCGGCGGTCGCCGCCGCGCAAGAAGCGGGCCGCAAGTACATCAACGTGGCGAGCGCGCTTCTCGCGACCCAGAAATGACCCGGAACGCGAACGACTGCGCGCCGGCCCCGGAGGAGCGCCAAGAGGCGAACGGAACCGCGGACGCCGCGCCGCACCGGCGACGCGTCACGATCACAAACCAGCGCGGCCTGCACGCCCGCGCCGCGGCCAAGTTCGTCAACGTCGCCGGCGGGTTCGAGGCCGACGTGACCGTGCGCAAGGACGGCGCCGAGGTCTCGGGCCAGTCGATCATGGGGCTGATGATGCTGGCCGCGGGTCCGGGCTGCGAGATCGAGATCGAAACCCAGGGCGCCCAGGCGGCGGAGGCGCTCGACGCGCTCGTCCGCCTCGTCGCCGCCAAGTTCGAGGAGCGCTGAAGGCATGACCATCGACGAGCAGACGCGAACGGAGCGAGCGCCTCCCGAGCCCGGGGCCGAGATCCGGCTGAGCGGGCTCGGCGTCGCCGCAGGGGTCGCCATCGGTCCCGCCCACGTGGTCGATCCCGGCATCACCGACGTGCCCAAGCGCCGGATCGAAAAGACCGAGATCGCGGCCGAGCGCGCCCGTTTCGCCCGCGCCGTCGAGCGCGCCGCCGCCCAGGTCGAGAAGCTCCGCGCCAAGGCGAAGGCCCTTCCCGAAAGCGCGTCCGAAGAGCTCGGCTACCTGCTCGAAGCGCACCGCCAGATGCTCACCGATTCGCGGCTCGTGCGCGGCGTCGACCGCCACATCGCCGAGCGCTCGGTCAACGCCGAGGCCGCGCTCGCCGAGGAGATCAGCGCCATCGCCCAGGCCTTCGAGGCGATGGAGGACGCCTATCTCGCGGGCCGCGCCCAGGACGTGCGCGACGTCGGCGCGCGTATCCTGCGCTGCCTGATGGAGGTGCCGTATCAGGCCTTCTCCGACCTCGCGCCCGGCAGCGTGATCATCGCCGAGGAGCTGACGCCGGCCGACACCGCGCTGATGGACCCGCAGCGGGTCGCCGGCTTCGCCACCGTCCTCGGCGGCGCCCAGGGCCATACCGCGATCATGGCGCGCTCGCTCGGCCTGCCGGCGGTGATCGGCGTCACCGGCCTGATGGGCGCGCTCAGCGCGGGCGACACGGTGATCATCGACGGCGGCAGCGGGCGGGTGATCGTCAACCCGACCGCGGCCACGCGCGCCCGTTACGAGACGCGCCGCGCCGAGATCGCCCGCCAGCAGCGCCGGCTCGCCCGGCTGCGCGACCTGCCGGCGGTGACCCGCGACGGGGTCGAGATCGCGCTCAAGGCCAATATCGAGCTGCCCAGCGAGATCGAAAGCGCGCTGGATGCGGGCGCCGACGGGATCGGGCTTTTGCGGACCGAGTTCATGTACATGAACCGCGAGGAACCCCCGAGCGAGGACGAGCAATACGCCCTTCTGCGCGAGATCGTCGAGGGCATGGGCGGCCGCCCGGTGACCGTGCGCACCCTCGACGTGGGCTCGGACAAGCTCGCCTACTCGGTCGCCGGCCATATCCCCCACAGCGTGAACCCGGCGCTGGGCCTGCGCGCGATCCGACTCTCGCTCAAGGTGCGCCCGCTGCTCGACGCCCAGCTCGCCGCCATCCTGCGCGCCGGCGCCCACGGCCCCGTGCGCGTGCTGCTGCCCATGATCGGCACCCCGGCCGAGGTGCGCCGGGTGCGCGACGCTTTCGATTCGGTGGTGCGCAGTCTTCAGGCGCGACGGGTCAAGATCGCCGATCCCCTGCCGCCCCTCGGCGCGATGATCGAGGTGCCGGGCGCGGCGCTCGCCGCCGACAGCCTGGCCCGGGCTTGCGACTTCTTCTCGATCGGGACCAACGACCTCACCATGTACACGCTCGCCATCGACCGCGGCGACGAGCAGGTGGCGGCGCTTTACGATCCGCTGCATCCGGCGGTCCTGCGCCTGATCCAGTTCGCGACCGAGGCCGCGCGGCGCGCGCGCATCCCGGTCAATCTGTGCGGCGAGGTCGCGGGCGATCCGCGCTATACGCCGTTGCTCCTCGGGCTCGGAATTCGCGAGCTTTCGATGTCGGCGCACAGCATCGCGCTCGTCAAGCAGCGGATTCGCGGGCTCGCCATGACCGAGGCCGAACGCCGCGCCCGCGTCATCATGGAGCAGACCGACAGCGGCGTGATCGCCGCGCTCCTCGACGACTTCAACGCGGTCGTCTAGGGCGTCTCCACGCTCATGGAATCGCGCCGGACCGGCTCCCGCCCGCGCGAGCGCTGGACAGGGCGCGGCAAATCCCTATAGTTCGGCGGCGCAAGGCCTTTTCGCGCCCCGCGCGAGGCCCTTGGAGGCCGCCCGGGAGCCGACGCGACGATCCAGAGGACGACGATGACAGCCAAAGCCGACTACAAGGTCGCCGACCTTTCGCTTGCGGACTGGGGCCGCAAGGAAATCGACATCGCCGAGGGCGAGATGCCCGGGCTCATGGCGCTGCGCCGCGAGTACGGCGAGTCGAAGCCGCTCGCAGGCGCGCGAATCGCCGGCTGTTTGCACATGACCATCCAGACGGCGGTGCTGATCGAGACCTTGATCGCGCTCGGCGCCGAGGTCCGCTGGAGCTCGTGCAACATCTTCTCGACCCAGGACCACGCGGCCGCCGCGATCGCGGCGCGCGGCGTCCCGGTCTTCGCCTGGAAGGGCGAGACCGAGGAGGAGTACGAGTGGTGCATCGAGCAGACCATCCTCGGCCCGGACGGCTGGCGGCCCAACATGCTGCTCGACGACGGCGGCGACCTCACCCGGGTCATGCATGTCAAATATCCCGAGCTGATGGCCGAGGTCCGAGGGCTGTCGGAGGAGACCACCACCGGCGTCCACCGCCTCTATGAGATGGAGCGCGAAGGCGCTCTTCTCGCCCCCGCCATGAACGTGAACGATTCGGTCACCAAGTCGAAGTTCGACAACCTCTACGGCTGCCGCGAGAGCCTGATCGACGGCATCAAGCGGGCGACCGACGTGATGATCGCCGGCAAGGTGGCGGTGGTCTGCGGCTTCGGCGAGGTCGGCAAGGGCTCGGCCGCGAGCCTGCGCGGCCAAGGCGCGCGGGTGCTGATCACCGAGATCGACCCGATCTGCGCGCTCCAGGCGGCGATGGAGGGCTACGAGGTCGTGACCATGGACGACGCCGCGCCGATCGGCGACATCTTCGTCACCGCGACCGGCAACATCGACGTCATCACCCTCGACCACATGCGGCGGATGAAGGACCGCGCCATCGTCTGCAACATCGGCCACTTCGACAGCGAGATCCAGATCGCGGCGCTCAAGAACTTCACCTGGCGCGAGATCAAGCCCCAGGTCGACGAGGTCGTCTTTCCCGACGGCAAGCGGCTGATCGTGCTCGCCAAGGGCCGGCTGGTGAACCTGGGCTGCGCGACCGGACACCCGAGCTTCGTGATGAGCTCGTCGTTCACCAACCAGGTGCTCGCCCAGATCGAGCTCTGGACCCATCCGGACGCATACGAGAACAAGGTCTACGTGCTGCCCAAGCACCTCGACGAGAAGGTCGCCGCGCTGCATCTCGACAAGCTCGGCGTCCGGCTCACCCGGCTCACGCCCGAGCAGGCGGAGTACCTGGGCATCCCCCAGGACGGTCCGTTCAAGCCCGACCACTATCGCTACTGACCGGCGGCCGCCCGCCGGATCGCTCTTTCTCCGGTAGTGCGGGCGAGCGAGTTCGGGTACAACAGGCCAACCGTGGCCGGACACCGACAGACTGGATCGACGGCCGGCGCGTCGTTCTGGGGGCTGATCGCCGCCGTCACCGGCGCGCTCGCCGCCGCAGCTTACGTCGCCGCGACCGGCGCCATCGCCGGGGTTTCGGCGCTTGCGCTGCTCGCCGGGGCGGGGCTTGCGGTCGGCATCGGCTCGGCGCTTCAGATCCACCGCCGGGCGCGCGAGATCGACGCTGCGGTGCGCGCCCGCAAAGCGGCCGAATCCCTGCTCGGCAGCGTTCCCGGCGCTTATCTTCTCCTTTCCGACGACGGCGCGAATGCCCGGGCTTCCATCGGGCTTGGCGCGCTTCTCGGCGTGGTCGACCCCGCGCCCGACCTCGATACCCTCAGGCGGGCCTTGGACGACGACGGCGCGCGCCGGCTCGACGAGGCGCTTGCGGCGCTGCGCCGCGACGGCGCACCCTTCTCTTTGCGCCTGCGCGGGGCCGACGGACGGCGCTGTTTCGAGATCGAGGGGCGCCGCCTCGCCCATGCGACCGACGGCATGACCGTGGTTCTGTGGCTGCGCGACGACACCGAAACCGCGAGCGCCGCCGACGCGTTGCAAGCCCGTTGCGCCGCGCTCCAGGCCGCGCTCGACAGCCTGCCGCTGCCGGTTTGGCGACGCGGCCCCGACCTCGCGCTCGCCTACTGCAACCGCGCTTACGCCGAAATCGTCGAAGCGACGCCCGAGGAAGCAATCGCCGCGCCCGGGATCGAACTGGTCGGCGAGCGCGACCGCTTGTGGGCCATCGAGCTCGCCCGCCGGGCGCGCGACGAGGGTCGGCCTCAAAACGAGCCCCACCATCTCGTGGTCGGCGGCGCGCGACGCCTATTCTCGATTGCGGAAGCGCCGCTTAGCGGCGGCACGCTGGGGGTCGCCTGGGACATCACCGAGCTCGAAGAGGTCTCGCGCGAGCGCGACCGCCATATCGCCGCCCATGACGAGGTGCTCGAGAAGCTGGCGACCGCGATCGCCATCTACGACGCCGACAAACGGCTGACGTTCTTCAACAGCGCCTATGTCAGGCTCTGGGGGTTCGACGCCGACTGGCTCGCCTCGGGGCCGAGTTACGCCGAGATCCTCGAAGCGCTGCGCGCCAAGCGCCGCCTGCCCGAAGTGCCCGACTTCCCCGCCTTCCGGCGGCGGCGGGAATCGATGTTCACCGATCTGATCGAGGCCCGCGAAGAGCTTCTTCATTTGCCCGACGAGCGCACGCTGCGCATGGTTGTGACGCCGCATCCCTTCGGCGGGCTTCTGTTCACCTTCGAGGACGTGACCGACGCCATCGCGCTCGAGCGCTCGTTCAACACCCTCGTCGCCGTCCAGCGCGCGACCCTCGACAACCTGTACGAAGGCGTCGCCGTGTTCGGCACCGACGGCCGACTTAAGCTATACAATCCGGAATTCGCGCGCCTCTGGGGGCTCGACGCGGACGATCTCGCCGACCAGCCCCATATTTCCGAGATCGTCGAGAAGACCCGCTCCTATTACGACGACGGCGGCGACTGGGAGACGTTCAAAGCCCAGATCATCGCTTGCACCAACGAGCGCGAGGTCCGCTTCGAGCGGCTCGACCGCCGCGATCGCACGATTCTGCACTGGGCGAGCGTGCCGCTCCCCGACGGCGCCACGCTGATGACTTACCTCGATGTGACCGACAGCGTTCGCGTCGAGCGCGCCCTGCGCGAACGCGCCGAGGCGGTCGAAGCCGCCGACCGGCTCAAGTCCGAGTTCATCGCCAACGTGTCTTACGAGCTGCGCACGCCGCTGACCTCGATCATCGGTTTCGGCCAGCTTCTCGCCAGCGGCGTCTACGGCGCGCTCGCCAAACGGCAACGCGACTGCATCGACGACATCCTGAACTCGTCGCAGCAGCTTCGCCATCTCATCGACAACATTCTCGATCTCGCGCTGATCGAAGCCGGCGAGATCCGCCTTGATCTCGCGACCTTCGAGCTCAAGACCGCGCTCGCCGAAACCGTCCGGCTCGTCGAGCGCCATGCCCGCGCCAAGGAGATTGCGCTGACTCTCGACTGCGCCGACGATATTGGCCCAATCACCGCCGATTCCAAACGGATCAAACAGACCGTCTTTCAATTGCTGACCAACGCGATCAAGTTCTCGGATATCGGCGGCAGGGTCGCGCTCGCCGCCCGTCGCGACGGCGATTCGGCGATCATCTCGGTGGCCGATTCAGGAGCCGGCATCGCGCCCGAAGATCAAGAACGCGTGTTCGAACGGTTCTGGCGCGGCGGCGATAGCGGGGCTTACGGTCCCGGGCTCGGGCTCGCGCTCGTCAAATCCTTCGTCGAAATGCATGGCGGCGAGGTCGGGATCGAATCGAGCCAAGGCCAGGGCACGCGGGTCATCGTCCGCTTGCCGATCTCTCCCGCAACCCCGCTCGCCCGCGCGGCGCGGAGCGGCAGGGCCGGTTAAGAACGGCCAAGATTTTTACCGCGCGTCGCCTTCGGGAACGACGGGAATGCCCTTGGTGGTCGAGTACTCGAAGTGAAGCGCCCGGTCGGGATAGACCAGCGGATAGATCGCGTGCGCCGCCATCGCGGCTTCCGCAAAGCCCGAAAGGATCAGCTTGAGCTTGCCCGGATAGGTCACGATGTCGCCGACCGCGAAGACGCCGGGCGCGCTGGTCTGGCTGGTCGCCGGGTCAATCACGATATGCTTGCGTTCGAGCGCAAGGCCCCAGTCGGCGATCGGCCCGAGCTCCATGGCGAGCCCGAAGAAGGGGAGAAGCGCGTCGGCCTCGAGCCGGCGCTCGGTCCCTTTGAAATCGCGCACGATCACCGCGGCGAGCCGCCCGTCCGTCCCTTCGAGCCCGGCGAGCTGGAAGGGGACCACGAGCTCGACCCGGCCGGTCTCGGCGAGCGCGCGCAGACGCGCGACGCTTTCGGGCGCGCCCCGGAACTTGTCCCGGCGGTGGACGACCGCGACCCGGTCCGCGACCTCGGCGAGCGACAGCGCCCAATCGACCGCCGAATCGCCGCCGCCCGCGATCACCACGCGCTTGCCGCGGAAATCCTCGCGGCGGCGGACCATGTAAAAGACGCTCCGGCCTTCGTAATCTTCGATCCCCGGCAGCGGCGGACGGTGCGGACCGAAGGCCCCGCAGCCGGCGGCGACGATGACCGCCCGACAGTCGATCGCCGTTCCTTTCGAGGTCTCGACCCGAAAGCCGCCGCCCGCGCGCGGACGAAGCGCCACCACCTGCTGGCCGAGATGGTAGACCGGCGCGAAGGGAGCCGCCTGCTCGGCGAGGCGGTCGATCAGCGCGCGCGCCTCGATCCGCGGATAGCCCGGGATATCGTAGATCGGCTTCTCGGGGTAAAGCGCCGTGCACTGCCCGCCGATCTCGTCGAGCGCGTCGACCACATGGCAGCGCATCCGCAACATGCCGGCCTCGAAGATCGCGAACAGGCCGACCGGCCCGGCGCCGACGATGACGATATCGGTTTCGTGCTCGGTGCGCGACATGGCGATCCCTTTCCCGTAATGCGCCGCCCGCCCCGCCGCCGGCGGCAGGGCCTAAAATGGGGCCGGGCCGCGGCCTGCGCAAGCCCGTCGTAAGCGATTCCACACGCCGTCAAAAGGCTTTAAAACGAAACCATGCCCGCCGCGATTCCCACCCGGACGATAGAGATCGCGCTTCCCAATCGCGACGCCACCAGAAGGCTCGCGGCGCGGCTCGCGCCGCTTCTCGCCGCGGGCGACGTGGTCGCGCTCTGGGGCGGGCTGGGGGCGGGCAAGACCGCGTTCGCGCGCGATCTGATCGCCGCCCGGGCGGGCGCGGCCCGCGAGGTGCCGAGCCCCACCTTCACCCTCGTCCAGACTTACGAGCTCGACGCCCTTACGATCTGGCATTTCGACCTTTACCGGATCGAGCGCCCCGAAGAGACGATCGAGCTCGGCTTCGAGGACGCGCTCGCCGAAGGCGCGGCGCTGATCGAATGGCCCGACCGGCTGGGCGAGCTTCTGCCCGCCGAGCGGCTCGATATCGCGCTCGCGCAAGGGCCGGCGCCCGAGGCCCGCATCGCGCGCGTCACAGGCCGCGGCGCTTGGGCCGCGCGGCTCGATGCGCTGGCGCAAGAGGCCGATGACTGAGCGCGAGGCATTGATCCGCGCCTTTCTCGACCGCGCGGGCTGGGCGGGGGCCGCGCGACGGCCGCTCGCCGGCGACGCCTCTTTCCGCCGCTACGAGCGCCTGAGCGCCGCGGGCGGGCGGCGGGCGGTGCTGATGGACGCCCCGCCCCCGCACGAGGACATCCGGCCTTTTCTCGCCGTCGCCGCTCATCTCGCCGGCCGCGGCCTCGCCGCGCCCGCGGTCCTCGCCGCCGACGAGCGCGCCGGTCTCGCGCTTCTCGAAGACCTGGGCGACGGCCTGTTCACCCGCGCGCTCGCAGAGGGCGGCGACGAGGCCGCGCTCTACGCCGCGGCCGTCGACGTCCTGATCGCGCTTCACGCCGCGCCGCCGGACGGCCTCGATCTCGCGCTCTACGACGACGCGCTCCTGATGGCCGAGGCCGATCTGTTCATCGACTGGTTCCTGCCGGCGGCGACGGCCGCCCCTTGCGACGATTCGGCGCGGGAAGAATTCCACGCCGCGTGGCGGGCGGTCTTCCCCCACGCGCGAACCCTGCCGCCGGTCCTCGTGCTGCGCGACTATCACGCCGACAACCTGATCTGGTTGCCTGGGCGCGAAGGGCTTCGGCGGGTCGGCCTTCTCGACTTCCAGGACGCGGTCCTGGGCTCGCCGGCCTACGATCTCGTCTCGCTCCTCGAAGACGCGCGCCGCGACGTCGCGCCCGCCACGGTCGCCGCCATGCGCGCGCGCTATCTCGCCGCCCGCCCGGAGATCGACGCCGACGCCTTCGACGCCGCCTATGCGGCGCTCGGCGCGCAGCGCAACACCAAGATCGTCGGCATCTTCACCCGGCTGTGGCGGCGCGACGGCAAGCCCGGCTACCTCGACTTCCTGCCCCGGGTCTGGGCGCATCTCGAACGCGATCTCGTCCACCCCGCGCTCGCGCCGGTCCGCGCCTGGTTCGACGCGCACGTCCCGCCGCGCCTGCGCGGCCGCCCGAAGGAAGCGCCCGCATGAGCGCCCCTCAGACCGCGATGGTGCTCGCCGCCGGGCGCGGCAAGCGGATGCGGCCCTTGACCGAGACCCGGCCCAAGCCCTTGGTCGCGGTCGCCGGGCGGGCGTTGATCGACCACGCGCTCGACCGTCTGGCCGCGGCCGGCGTCGCGCGGGTCGTCGTCAACCTCTGGCACAAGGCCGACATGCTCGCCGCCCATCTCGCGGCGCGCAAGACGCCGGCGGTGGCGCTCCTGCGCGAGGACTCGCTGCTCGAGACCGGCGGCGGGGTGGCCAACGCGCTCGCGCGCGGGCTCCTGGGCGAGGACGCCTTCTTCGTCGTCAACAGCGACGTCCTGTGGGAAGACGTCGGCGCGCCCGCGCTCGACCGGCTCGCCCGCGCCTGGCGGGACGAGGCGATGGACGGGCTTCTGCTCACCGTGCCGCTTGCGCGCGCGGTGGGCTACGAGGGCGCGGGCGACTTCGTCCGCGACTCCGCGGGCCGGCTCGCGCGGGCCGGGACGAACGCCGACGGGGCGGAGGTCTTCGCCGGCGTGCAGATCCTTCACCCCCGGTTGTTCGCGGACGCGCCCGTTGGCGCGTTCTCGCTCAACCTTCTCTACGACCGGGCGATCGCGTCCGCCCGCCTGTTCGGGCTTGCGCATAGGGGCGCGTGGTTCCACGTCGGCACGCCCGCGGGCCGCGACGAAGCCGAGCGGCGGCTGGCCCCGCCGGCCGGAGGCTGAGCGATGGCGCGGCCCCGGGTCTCGACCATTCCGGCCTACGTTCCGTTCGTCGATGCGCTTGCGGCGGGCATCCTCGCGCGCTGCCGCGAAGGATCGCCGGCGCTTGCTGACGTCACCGTGTTCCTGCCCACGCGGCGGGCGGGGCTTGCGCTGCGCGACGCTTTCCTTCGCCTGAGCGAAGGAAAGGCCCTTCTTCTGCCGCGCATCGTCCCGCTCGCCGACATCGACCCCGAGGAGATGGAGCCCGGCGAGAGCGAGGCCGCCTTCGCCGGCGACGAGGGGCTCCCGCCCGCCATCGGCGCGCTCGAACGCCAGCTCCTTCTCGCCCGGCTGGTGCTCGCGCTCCCTGAGAGCGAAGGCGGCGGGCGGCCCGACCAGGCCGCCTACCTCGCCGCCGAGCTCGCCCGCCTTCTCGACCAGGCGCAAGCCGAGCGCCTGTCGTTCGACGGCCTCGCCGATCTGGTTCCCGAGGACTACGCCGAGCACTGGCGGAAAACGCTTGCGTTTCTTGAGATCGTGACCGAGCACTGGCCCGCCATCCTCGCCGAGCGCGGCCAGATCGATCCGGTGGAGCGCCGCAACCGGGCGGTCGCGATGCTGATCGAACGTTGGCGCGCTCGGCCGCCCGCCGGTCTCGTGATCGCCGCCGGCTCGACCGGATCGGTCCCGGCGACCGCGGACCTTTTGGCCGAGATCGCGCGCCTGCCGACGGGCGAGGTCGTGCTGCCCGGTCTCGACCGCGACCTCGACGACGCGGTCTGGGACGCGCTCGACCCCGCCCACCCTCAATTCGGGCTCAAACGGCTTCTCGAACGCATGGACGTCGGCCGCGACCAGGTTGCGGACTGGGACGCCGGCGGTCTCCCGCCCGTCGAAGGCGCGCCGGCCGCGCGCGCGGCGCTTCTCGCGGCCGCCATGCTGCCCGCCGAGACCACCGACCGCTGGCGCGAGATGCCGCCGCCGCCCGAAGACGCCTTCGTCGGGTTCGCGCGCATCGATTGCCCGAACCCCGAGGCCGAGGCGCGGACGATCGCGCTTCGCCTGCGCGCGGTCCTCGAAGAGCCCGGGCGCACGGCGGCGCTGGTCACCCGCGACCGGGCGCTCGCCCGTCGGGTCGCCGCCGAGCTCCGGCGCTGGGGGATCGCGATCGACGATTCGGGCGGCCGGCCGCTCGCCAACACGCCGCCGGGCGGTCTTCTCCGGCTGACCGCCGCGGCGATCGCCGAGAACGCGGCCCCGCTCGCCCTCCTCGCCGCGCTCAAGCATCCGCTGGCGGCGGGCGGGCAGGCGCCGGGCCGGTTCCGGGCGCGGGCGCGCGCATTGGAGATGGCGGTCCTGCGCGGCCCCCGCCCCGAGCCGGGCTTCGCCGGGATCGCCAAGGCGCTCGCCGAGGCCCATGCGGACCGCGCGCTTCGCGACTGGTTCGACCGCATCGCCGAGGCGGCGCGGCCTCTCGTCGCCGCGCTCGATGCCGGCGAGGTCCGGCTCGAGGCCGCGCTTCGCGCCCATATCGCCTTCGCCGAGTGGCTCGCCGCGACCGACGCCGCGGCCGGGGCCGAGCGGCTGTGGGCGGGCGACGCCGGCGAGGCGGCCGCCGCCCTCCTCTCCGAGCTTCTCGAAAGCGCGGACACGCTGCCCCCGATCCCGGGGCCGCGTTATCCCGCGCTTCTCGATGCGTTGATGGAAGGCCGCGTGGTGCGCCCGCGCTTCGGCGGCCACGCGCGGCTGCGCATCTGGGGGCCGCTCGAAGCCCGGCTTCAGCACGCCGACGTGATGATCCTGGGCGGGCTCAACGAGGGGAGCTGGCCGCCCGAGCCCGCGGTCGACGCCTGGATGAGCCGGCCGATGCGGGAGCGTTTCGGCCTGCCCGCGCCCGAGCGCCGCATCGGGCTCGCCGCCCACGACTTCGTGCAGTGCGCAAGCGCGCGCGAGGTTCTTCTCACCCGCAGCGAGAAGGCCGCGGGCGCGCCCACGGTGCCGTCGCGCTGGCTTGCCCGGCTCGACCACCTGCTCGCGGGCTGGGGGCGCGAGGACCGGCTCGCCGCCGACGCGCCTTGGCTCGCCTGGCAGGACGCCCTCGACCGGCCCGAGGACGGCGCGCCCGCGACGCCCGCGCCGCCCGCGCCCGCGCCGCCCGCGCACGCCCGGCCGCGCCGGTTGCCGGTCACCGACATCGAGCTCTGGCAGCGCGACCCTTACGCGATCTACGCCAAGCGCATCCTGCGCCTGCGTCCGCTCGATCCCATCGACGCGCCGCCCGATGCGGCCCAGCGCGGGACCTTCATCCACGCCGCCCTCGACGCCTTCGTCCGCGACTGCCCCGACGCGCTTCCCGAGGACGCCTACGCGCGCCTGCTCGATCACGGCCGCCGGGCGCTCGGCGCGATGCGCGACCGGCCGGGCGTGGTCGCCTTCTGGTGGCCGCGGTTCCTGCGCATCGCGCGCTGGTTCATCGAGACCGAGCGTGAGCGCCGCGAAGGCCTGACCGGGCTGTGGAGCGAGGTCGAAGGCGCGCTCGTCATCGAGGCCGGCGAAGAATCCTTCACGCTCACCGCCAAGGCGGACCGGATCGAGCGCGACGCGGAAGGCCGGCTCGCGATCATCGACTACAAGACCGGAACCGCGCCGACCACGCGCCAGGTCGCGGCCGGGCTCGCCTGCCAGCTTCCCCTCGAAGCGGCGATCGCCGAGGCGGGCGGCTTCGAAGGGCCGCCGCAGGCCGCGGTCGTCCGGCTCGAGCACTGGCGGCTCACCGGCGGCGATCCGGCGGGCGAGATGAAGCCGGTCAATCTCGACGCCTCCGAGACGGCCGCGGCCGCGCTCGCCGGGCTGCGCGGCCTGATCGCGGCCTATGCCGATCCGAAGACGCCTTATCACGCCTGCCCCGATCCGGCGCGCGCCCCGCGCTTCAACGACTACGCCCATCTCGAACGGCTCGCCGAATGGGCGGACGCAGGCGAAGGAGAGGAGCCGTGAGCGCGAAAGGCGCGCCCGCATCGCCGCCCACGCGGCCCGATGCGGCCCAGCTTCGCGCCGCCGATCCGGCGCGCTCGGTCTGGGTCGCGGCCTCGGCCGGGTCGGGCAAGACCAAGGTGCTGACCGACCGCGTGCTCAGGCTGCTGCTCGACGGCTGCCCGCCCGCGCGCATCCTCTGCCTCACCTTCACCCGCGCCGCCGCGGCCGAGATGGCGGTCCGCCTCAACGACTGCCTGGGGCGGTGGACGGTGATCGGGGACAAGGCCCTCGACGCCGAGCTTGCGGCTCTTATCGATGCGCCCCCCGACGATGCGATGCGCGTCCGCGCGCGGCGTTTGTTCGCCGCCGTGCTCGATGCGCCGGGCGGGCTCAAGATCATGACCATCCACGCCTTTTGCCAGTCGCTGCTGGCCCGCTTTCCGGTCGAGGCCGGGATCGCGCCGCATTTCCGCCTGATCGAGGACCGCGGCGCGGCCGAGCTGTTGGCGACCGCCGAGGAGACCGTCCTCGCCCGCGCGCGCGCCGACGATTCGCCCCTGGCGGGTGCGCTCGAGACCCTTGCCGCCTGCGTCAACCAAGCGCAGTTCCGCGACCTGATGAAAGAGCTTCGAAGACAGCACCGCCGGCTGCGGGCGGCGCTCGGCGACGGCGAGACGGGGCTCGACCGGCTTCTTGCGCGCAACCGGGCCGTGCTCGGCATCGCCGCCGACGAGACCGACGAGACGGTCGTCGCCGCCGCCTGCGCCGAGGACGCCTTCGACCGCGCCGGGCTCAAACGGGCCGTCGCCAGGCTTCGCGAAGGAAGCGCGACGAACGTCGCGCTCGCCGAAGCGATCGCCGATTGGCTATCGGCCGACCGGGCCGAGCGCGCGGCGCGCTTCGACGATTACCTCCAGCTCTTTCTCACCAAAGACGGCGCGCCTCGTTCGGAAAGAAGCCTCATGAACAAGGCGGGCCGCGAGGAAGATCCGGCGGCGTTCGCGGCTTTGCTCGCCGAGCAGGCGCGTCTCGCCCGCGCCTCCGACCGGCGCAAGGCGGTCGCGGTCGCCGAAGCGAGCGCGGCGCTGCTCCGGCTGGGGGCGGCGATCCTCGCCGAGTACGCGCGCGAGAAGGCGGCCCGCGCGCGGCTCGACTACGACGATCTGATCCTGATCGCCGGCCGCCTGCTCGCCGACCCCGGGGTCGCGCCCTGGGTGCTCTTCAAGCTCGACGGGGGGCTCGACCACATCCTGGTCGACGAGGCCCAGGACACGAGCCCCGCCCAGTGGCGGGTGATCGCCGCCATCGCCGACGAGTTCTTCGCCGGCGCGGGCGCGCGCGAGGCGCGGCGCACCTTGTTCATCGTCGGCGACGAGAAGCAGTCGATCTTCAGCTTCCAGGGCGCGGATCTCGAGGCGCTGGGGCGCGTGCGCGCCCATTTCGCCGCCAAGGCCGCGGCCGCCGCCGACGGGTTGCGCGAAGAGCCGCTGACGCGTTCGTTCCGCTCGACCCGGGCGGTGCTGGATGCGGTGGACGCGACCTTCGCCCGCCCCGAGGCCCGTGGCGGCGTGGTCTTCGATGACCGTCCGATCCGGCACACGACGGCGCGCAAGGGCCAGGCGGGCCGGGTCGAGCTGTGGCCGCTCGCCGAAGGCGAAGAGCGGCCCGAGCGCGCGCCCTGGACGCCGCCGACCGCGCGCCAGCGCGCCGCCGCAGCCATCGAGCGGCTGGCCGAAGCGATCGCGGCGACGATCCGGGACTGGCTCGACCGCGGCGAGCGGCTGGAGGCGCGCGGCCGCGCGATCCGGCCCGGCGACATCATGATCCTGGTGCGTTGGCGCTCGTCCTTGGTGGGCGCGCTCAACCGGGCGCTCAAGCGGCATGGCGTCGCCATCGCCGGCGCGGATCGGCTTCTGCTGACCACGCAGATGGCGGTCATGGACCTGATCGCGCTCGGCAACGTCGCGCTCATGCCCGACGACGACCTCACGCTCGCCTGCGTTCTCAAAGGGCCGTTCGTGGGCTTCGACGAGGAGGCGCTGTTCGACCTCGCTTACGGGCGCGAGGCCAGCCTGTGGCGGACCCTCGAACGCCGCCGCGGCGAGCGGTCCGACTTCGCTCGCGCTTACGAGACGATCTCCGGGTTCATGGCGCGGGCCGACTTCGCACCGCCTTTCGAGTTGTTTTCCAGGGTATTGGGCGCGGACGGCGGCAGGCGGCGGCTGGTCGCGCGGCTGGGCGCCGACGCCAACGACGCCATCGACGAGTTCCTCGCCCTCGCGCTTGACTACGAGCGCGAAGAAGCGCCTTCGCTCCAGGGCTTTCTGCACTGGCTCGTCGCCGGGGAGACCGAGATCAAGCGCGACCTGGAGCGCGCCCAAGGCGCGGTCCGCATCCTCACCGTCCACGGGGCCAAAGGGCTCGAAGCGCCGATCGTGTTCCTCCCCGATACGACCTCGCTGCCCAGCGGAAGGGGCGATCCCCTTCTGTGGGCGGAGGAGGATGACGGCGCGCCGCCGGCGATCCTGTGGCCGGCGCGCAAGGACCGCGAAGACCCGGTCTGCCGGGCGCTGAGCGCAGCCCGACGCGCGCGGGCGATGGCCGAGTACCGCCGCCTTCTCTACGTCGCCATGACCCGCGCCGAGGACCGGCTTTACATCTGCGGCGCGCGGCCGAGCCGCGGCGAGGTTCCCGACGAGGCTTGGTACAGCCTGGTCGAAGCCGGGCTTTCCGGCGTGGCCGAGCCCTTCGAAATCGACGGCCCGGCGCGGGCGGCGGGCCTCGCGGGCCGGGGCCTGCGCATCGCTCAGACCCAGACCGCGAAGCCGAAGGCCGAGGGCGATGAGGCCAAAGCCGCGACGGCCGAAACGCCGCTTCCCGCCTTCGCCCGCGCCCCGGCCCCGCCCGAGCCCGCGCCGCCGAGGCCGCTCGCGCCGTCGGCGGCCGCCGGCGAGCCGCCGGCGCTCTCGCCTCTCGAAGGCGGGGCCGACGAGCGCCGCTTCCGTCGCGGCCGGCTGATCCACCGCCTGCTTCAGGTTCTTCCCGACTATGCGCCCGAAGACCGCGCCCGGGCCTGCCGCCGTTTCCTCGCCCGGCCCGGGCTCGGCCTCGATCCCGAGACCCAGGCCGCCATCGCCGCCGAGACGCTTGCGGTCCTCGACGATTCGCGTTTCGCCGCCCTGTTCGGACCGGGAAGCCGCGCCGAAGCGCCGCTGGTCGGCGTGGTCGGGCGGCGGGTGGTCGCGGGCCAGGTCGACCGCCTTGTGGTCTCCAACGACGAGATCCTGGTGGTCGACTTCAAGACCAACCGGCCCGCGCCCGAGCGCGCCGCCGACGTCCCGGACGCCTATCTCGACCAGATGGCCGCCTATCGCGCCGTGCTCGAGCGCATCTACCCCGACCGGCCGGTGCGCTGCGCGCTTCTGTGGACCGACGGGCCGCGGCTGATGGCGCTCGATGACGACCTGCTCGCCCGGCGGGCGCCGTCTTGACGGTCCTGCGGCGCTCCCCTAGATTTGATTCGACT
>CAYYWV010000008.1:0-40608 GCA_964475385.1 uncultured Alphaproteobacteria bacterium
ACGCAGCGCTCTACGAGGCCAAAAACAGCGGCCGCAACCGCGTGGTTGCAGCCGGAACGTAGCGCTTTTCGGTCGAAATCGGGGAGCGCGCAAGCCCCTCTGGCGAGGCCGCTACTTGAGCTTGGTTTCCTTGAACTCGACGTGCTTGCGCACGACCGGGTCGTACTTCCGGAAGGTGAGCTTCTCGGTCGTCTTACGCGGGTTCTTCTTGGTCGTGTAGAAGTACCCGGTGCCCGCGGTGCTTTCGAGCTTGATCAGAATCGTCGCCGGCTTGGCCATGGCCGCGCTCTTTCGCTCATAATCGGACTATCGGACTGCGTGACGGCGCAAAATAACGGCCCGGGCCGCGGTGTCAAGCCTTGCGGCCGCGGAAACCGTCCGCTCCGATCGCTTTCCGGCGATCAGTCCGGGTCGTCTTCGGCGAGCGCCGCGCGGCCGGCGTCGGTCAGCTTGCAAACCAGCCAGTCGGGTTTGATCGGGTTGCGAATCCACGGCGCCGCCCAGCCCTGGCGAATACAGCTTTTAATCGTCTGGGGATTCACCGCTTGGCCGTTCTCGTCGAACAGCGGAAGCTTGCCGCCGGGCTGATTCGCCCCGCGGGCAAGCCAGCGCCGTTGCGCAGCGGTCGGCCGCGCGCGCCGTAACTCCCGGCTGACCGACGACGTCCCGCGCCCGGCACGCCGGGCAGCGCTTGCTCCACGCCTGGTCATCCTGTCCTCCCGCCTCGATAATATCCGAGATCGACGCCTATCGCCACTCCGGGCGGCGCCTTTATCCATATGTATTTATCGGGTATTTGGCGATCGGCCCCGTTTACGCGCGCCGCGATGCCGCGAGGGGGCAGGCGAAGGGAATTTCTCTTGCCCGCGGAGCCCATGTTGGCTAGTTGTCATGAGCCTTGGCGCACGGCGAACTCGCGCCGCTCGCGCATCGAGAGACAGGGACGGAACGACAAGGGGGCCGAAGAGCCGATGAACTCGCGTAGATCGTGTGAGACGGGCGCGCCGTTCGCACGTCGTCGCGTCTGAGCGGCCGGGAGCGCAAACGTGGAGTACTTCCTTCAGCAGCTCATCAACGGCATTACGCTGGGGATGATCTACGGACTGATCGCGATCGGCTACACGATGGTCTACGGGATCATCGGGATGATCAACTTCGCCCACGGCGAGATTTACATGCTGGGGGCCTTCATCTCTTTGATCACGTTTCTGATCCTGGGGGCGGCGGGGGTGACCTGGGTGCCGCTTGCGCTGTTCATCGTGCTCATCATCGCCATGCTGTTCACCTCGGTCTACGGGTGGACGGTGGAGCGCATCGCCTATCGGCCGTTGCGGGGGTCGTTCCGGCTTGCGCCGTTGATTTCGGCGATCGGGATGTCGATCTTCCTTCAGAACTACGTCCAGCTCCTGCAGGGCGCGCGGATCAAGCCTTTGCCGCCGGTGATCCAGGGCGGCTTCGTCATCCTCGAATCGAACGGCTTCACCGTTCAGCTCAGCTATGTGCAGATCTTCATCGTGATCGTGACGGTCACGCTGATGCTCGTGTTCACGGGCTTCATCGGGCGCACCGCGCTCGGCCGGGCCCAGCGCGCTTGCGAGCAGGATCGCGTCATGGCCTCGTTGCTCGGAATCAACGTTGACCGGACGATCTCGCTCACCTTCGTCATCGGCGCGGCGCTGGCGGCGGTCGCCGGAATGATGGTGATGATGTATTACGGCGTGGTCCACTTCTTCATCGGGTTCCTCGCCGGGATCAAGGCCTTCACCGCAGCCGTCCTGGGCGGGATCGGTTCGTTGCCGGGGGCGATGCTCGGCGGGCTTCTGATCGGTCTGATCGAGGTCTTCTGGTCGGCCTATTTCACGCTCGAGTACAAGGACGTGGCCGCGTTCTCGATCCTCGTGCTCGTGCTCATCTTCCGGCCCACGGGCCTGCTCGGCAAACCCGAAATCGAGAAGGTCTGAGACCATGGCCGTCGGAACCTTGACCTCCGGGCGCAGTCTCGATCTTGGCGCCGTGGTGAAGGAAAGCGGGATTGCGGCCGTGGTCGCCTTTGCGCTTGCGGTCACCATGGTCGGCTTCGAGACCGTTCAGATCGGCACCGGGCTCGAGCTTCGCTACCGGTTCGGCGCCGTCGCCGCCACCGTGGTCTATGTCTTTTTGGGCCGACTGGGACTCGCCCTGATCCGCACAGGCTATGCGCTTCCGCCGTTGCTCGGCGGGCTCGCCGCAGGCGGGGCGCTGATCGGGATTTTGCTGACCGGCAACGGCGACGTGCTGCCTTACGAGGCGCCGATCATCAACTGGTTGGTCGCGCTGTTCGCCCTTGTGATCGCCTTGCGGGCGGCGATCCGTCTGCGGCGCGGCGAGATGACGGCCGCGCAAACCGAGGCTTTGGAGGCGCGCGAATCGTTCCTCGACTGGGTCGGCGCCCGGGTCCAGAGAACGACGATCTGGATCGCGCCGATTGCGCTCGTCTTTGCGCTCGCGTTGCCCTTCATGCCTTTTGCCGATCGCCGTTTCCTCGACCTTGCGATCCTGGTCATGACCTATGTCATGCTGGGTTGGGGGCTCAACATCGTGGTCGGCCTCGCGGGCCTTCTCGATCTCGGCTACGTGGCCTTTTACGCTGTCGGCGCTTATAGCTACGCGTTGCTGGCGCTTCACTTCGGCTGGTCGTTCTGGGTCAGCCTGCCGCTCGCAGGCCTGCTTGCGGCAAGCGCGGGCGTGCTTCTCGGCTTTCCGGTGCTGCGCCTGCGCGGCGACTATCTTGCGATCGTCACGCTCGGTTTCGGCGAGATGATCCGCATTATCCTGATCAACTGGTACAGCTTCACCAATGGCCCCGACGGCCTGTCGAGCATTCCGCGGCCGAGTTTCTTCGGGCTGCCGTTCACCCGCCGCCCGCCCGAAGGGGTCGTCTCGTTCAGCCAGTTTTTCGGTCTCGACTACTCGTCGTTGCACCGAATCATCTTCCTCTACTACCTGATCTTGGCGTTGGCGCTGCTTACCAACTTCTTCACCTTGCGCATTCGCAAATTGCCGATCGGCCGGGCCTGGGAAGCGCTGCGCGAGGACGAGATCGCGTCCCGCTCGCTCGGCATCAACCCGACCAACACCAAGCTCACGGCCTTTGGCCTCGGGGCCATGTTCGGCGGCTTCGCCGGGTCGTTCTTCGCCACCCGGCAAGGGTTCATCAGCCCCGAGAGCTTCACCTTCATCGAGTCCGCGATCATCCTTTCGATCGTGGTGCTTGGCGGCATGGGCAGCCAGATCGGGGTGGTGATTGCGGCGATCCTCTTGATCGGCATGCCCGAGTGGTTCCGCGATCTTCAACAGTATCGGATGCTCGCCTTCGGGGCCGGCATGGTTGGAATCATGGTCTGGCGGCCGCGCGGGCTTCTGGCCCATCGCGACCCGACGGTCCGGCTTTCCAAGCTCGCCAAGCTCCGGGCGCGAAAGGCTCCAACATGACGGTTGCGCGGAACGCCGCAGGCTCGCCGGCCGCCGCCGACGGTCGGATCCCGATCCTGACGGTCGAGCATCTGACCATGCGTTTCGGCGGGTTGATCGCGATCGACGATCTCTCGTTCGTGGCCGGCGCGCGCGAGATCACGGCGATCATCGGCCCTAACGGAGCCGGCAAGACGACGGTGTTCAACTGCCTCACCGGGTTTTACCAACCGACCGTGGGGCGGTTGACGTTGCATCTGCCGGACCGCCAGCTCTATCTCGAGCGGATGGAGGGATTCCGCATCGCCCAGGCGGGGGTGGCCCGCACTTTTCAGAACATTCGCCTGTTCCCGGGGATGTCGGTGCTCGAAAACCTGATCGCGGCCCAGCACGTAAAGCTGATGCGGGCGTCGCTGTTCACCATCGCCGGGCTGTTCAACCTGCCGCGTTATCGGAATGCCGAGATCGAAGCCCTTGAAAAGGCGGCGTATTGGCTCGATAAGGTGGGGCTGACCGAAAGCGCCGATCTCAACGCCGGGAATCTGCCATACGGGGCCCAGCGCAAGCTTGAGATCGCGCGCGCCATGTGCACCGACCCGGTTCTTCTTTGCCTCGACGAGCCGGCCGCGGGCCTCAATCCTCGCGAATCGGCCGAGCTCAACGAGCTTCTCGTTTCCATCCGCGACGAGCACAAGATCGGCCTTCTTCTGATCGAGCACGACATGAGCGTGGTGATGGGGATCTCCGACCACATCATCGTTCTCGATTACGGGAAGAAGATCTCGGACGGCACGCCCGACGAAGTGCGTCGCGACCCCAACGTGATTCGGGCCTATCTCGGCGAAGAGGCCGCGGACGACGCTGTCGCGAACGACGGGGAGGGGACCGCCGGATGCTGAACGTCTCGGGTCTTTCCGCGGCCTACGGGCGGATCGAGGCGCTGCGCGGGGTCGATGTCGAGGTCAAGGCCGGGGAGATCGTCACCCTGATCGGCGCCAACGGCGCCGGTAAGTCGACGCTCTTGATGACGATCTGCGGAAACCCGCGGGCGCGAGAGGGGCGCATCGTGTTCGAGGGGCGCGATATCACCCGGCTTCCCACCTTCGAGATCGTACGGCTCGGCATCGCCCAGGTGCCCGAAGGGCGGCGGATCTTTCCACGCATGACCGTGCTTGAGAACCTTCAAATGGGGGCGACCACGGCCGATCCCGCTCTTTTCGACGAAGACCTCGAACGGGTGTTCAGCCTTTTCCCGATCCTCAAAGAGCGGCAGAGCCAGCGCGGGGGCACGCTGTCGGGCGGCGAACAGCAGATGCTGGCGATCGCCCGCGGGCTGATGAGCCGGCCCCGGCTTCTCCTTCTCGACGAGCCCTCGCTCGGTCTTGCGCCGCTGCTCGTCAAGCAGATCTTCGAGGTCATCCGCGAGATCAACGAGACCCAGAAGGTCACGGTCTTTCTCGTCGAGCAGAACGCTTTTCACGCGCTCAGGCTCGCCCACCGGGGCTATGTCATGGCCAATGGACGGATCGTGCTTCAGGGATCGGGCGAAGAGCTGCTCGCCAATGAAGAGGTCCGCAAGGCTTACCTCGAAGGCGGACATTAGGGATTCAAGCGGTGTTGGAAGAGATTCTCGGCGCCAGACTTTCGGTCTTCATCGGCCTCACCGTCTTCATCATGGGCGGGGCCGCGTATCTCGCCGGCCAAGCCGTGGCCGCCACCTGGAGGCCGCCCTGGCAGGCGGTGGCCTACGCCGTGCTGCTCGGCTTCGCCAATCGCTTCCTGACCTGGGGGCTGTTCGAAGGCGACGGCCTTTCGGTCTCGGGCTACGTCGTCGATACGGCGGTGCTCATCGCCATCGCCCTTATCGCGTTCCGCATCACCCGGGTCGCAAAGATCGTGAACCAGTATCCCTGGCTTTACGAGCGGGCGGGGCTGATGCGCTATCGCGAAAGGTCGGGCGCTTAGCCGCCGCGGTTGCGCCTCTTGGCCCGGCCACAGCGGACAACAGAATTGCGAAGCCTTGCCGCAATCCGTGCGCGTGATAAATTACGATGTTTCAACGGCGAAACGGAGAACTGCGACAAGCTCGCAGCCAAGGGACGGCCAGTCGGGCTCCGCTTGGGCGCAGCCTCGGCCGTCGTAACTCAGGGAGAGACAGGGAAATGAAGAATATCAGAACGGCAATTCTCGCCTTCGCGACCGCGACGGCGTTTGGCGGCGTCGCCGCGCACGCGGAGATCGTGATCGCGACGGCGGGTCCGATGACCGGGCAATATGCTTCTTTCGGCGAGCAGATGAGGCGCGGCGCCGAAATGGCAGTGGCCGACATCAATGCCGCTGGCGGGGTTCTCGGGCAAAAGCTTCGTCTCGAAATCGGCGACGATGCCTGCGATCCCAAGCAGGCGGTGGCGGTGGCCAACGATTTCGTGGGCAAGGGCGTGGTCTTCGTGGCCGGGCATTTCTGCTCGGGCTCGTCGATCCCGGCCTCCAAGGTCTATGAGGAAGAAGGCATCCTCATGATCTCGCCGGCCTCGACCAATCCTAAGCTGACCGACGAGGGCGGCGACAACGTGTTCCGCGTCTGCGGCCGCGACGACCAGCAGGGCAAGGTCGCGGGCGCCTTCCTCGCCAAGTACTACGCCAACAAGCGGATCGCTATCGTTCATGACAAGCAGGCCTACTCGAAGGGCCTCGCCGACGAGACCAAGAAGCAGCTCAACGCCCTCGGCGTCAAAGAGGTGCTTTACGATACGGTCACCGCGGGCGAGCAGGACTACTCGGCGCTGGTCAGCAAGCTTAAGGCCAACAAGATCGACGTGCTTTACTATGGCGGCTATCACCCCGAGGCCGGCCTGATCGTGCGTCAGATGCGCGAGCAGGGCCTCAAGGCCCAGCTCATCTCGGGCGACGCCCTGGTGACGCAGGAGTATTGGGCGATCACGGGTTCGGCCGGCGAAGGCACGCTGATGACCTTCAGCCCCGATCCTCGCAAGAATCCGATCGCGGCCCCGGTCGTGGCCAAGTTCCGCGCCGCCGGCTTCGAGCCTGAAGGATATACGCTCTACACCTACGGTGCGATCCAGGCCTTCGCTCAGGCGGCTGAGAAGGCGGGCTCGATCGATCTCGACAAGCTCATCAAGGCGCTGCGGACGAATCAGTTCGAGACCGTGCTCGGCAAGATCGGCTTCGACGAGAAGGGCGACGTGACGGCCCCGGGCTATGTCTTCTACCAGTGGCACGACGGCCAGTACGACTACGCCAAGATGTAAAGCATTGCGCTTTACCGAGAAAAGGACGGCCCGGCGAAAACGCCGGGCCGTTTTTTTGCGAGCGGCTTGGCCGAGCCTTGCGCTGCAGTGGCCTTGCGTGCGGCGGAAATGCCGATGATCTACTTGTGATCTACTTGGCGGCCTTGCGGCCGGCGGCACGCCGGCCGCCGCGTTTGCGCCCAAGGCCGATCTTCTTGGCGAACTGCGACCGTTGCGCGGCATAGTTCGGCGCGACCATCGGGTAGTCGGCGGGAAGGCCCCATTTGGCGCGATACTCTTCGGGCGTCATGCCGTAGGTGGTCCGCAGATGGCGCTTCAGCATTTTCAGCTTCTTGCCGTCCTCAAGACAGATGATGTAATCGGGAGTCACCGATCTGCGGATCGGAACGGCGGGCTTGGGGGGTTCCTGTTGACCCGCGCCTTCGCCGCTTGCCAGGGCCTTTAACGCCGAATAAACCGACCGGATCACGTCCGGGATCTTCGCGCCGGAGATCTCGTTGTGACCGACATACGCCGCAACGATTTGCGCTGTCATGCGCAATATTTCGTCGTTAACGGCTTTCGCGGTGGTTTCGTTTTCCATGATCACCATTCC
The DNA here is from genome assembly GCA_964475385.1 of uncultured Alphaproteobacteria bacterium. Taxonomy (GTDB): domain Bacteria; phylum Pseudomonadota; class Alphaproteobacteria; order JAAXGF01; family JAAXGF01; genus CAYYWV01. The sequence continues at coordinate 7,315 of CAYYWV010000008.1, forward strand.
TTTTACGGTCACAGTCGGCCGCTTAGTTGGCACGTCACGATTTGTCTGTCAATAGGGAATTTTTGGGTGGTTTATTTTGAGTAGAGATTTTCCCCTTGTATTCACCTGTCTCTTCAAGACAAAGGCCGACGAAATGGGTATTCGTTTCCGAAACCGGAACGGGAAGTCCAACTGAGTAGACGAGACGGTCCACGCCGGCGGGCGGCTGCGCCTAATTGTGGCCGCTTGGCGTCGAGCCCCCAGATATGCTACTAGAGCAGGGTTCCTTTCGGGCGTTCGGGAAAGGCAAGGAAAAGGCAAGCATTGTCGCGAGACGGGTCGAGGCGCGGAATGCCGTCTCTTGCCCGAATGAGAGCCCGCGCAGGCTAGAGGCTATGAAGACCGCGACTGCATTGCATCGAAACGACCAAAGCGCGAAGGAACGGGCGCGTAACGAACGATCATAAGGGGCGCATTCATGTCTCTCGTCGAAAGCCAGGCCGGCGATAGCGGCTTCTTCACTCAAACCTTGGCCGAGCGCGATCCCTTGGTGCAGGCGGCGATCGCGCGCGAGCGCGACCGTCAGGACGACGGCATCGAGCTGATCGCATCCGAGAACATCGTCAGCCGCGCGGTCCTCGAAGCGCAGGGCTCGGTGCTTACCAACAAGTACGCCGAAGGCTACCCAGGGCGGCGCTACTACGGCGGCTGTAGCTTCGTCGACGAGGTCGAGGCGCTCGCCATCGAGCGCGCGAAGGCATTGTTCGACTGCGCTTACGCGAACGTGCAGCCGCATTCGGGCGCGCAGGCGAACCAGGGCGTGTTCATGGCGCTTCTGCGTCCGGGCGACACGGTCATGGGGCTTGCGCTCGCGGCCGGCGGACACCTCACCCACGGCGCCGCCCCCAACCAGTCGGGCAAGTGGTTCAACGCGGTCCAGTACGGCGTCCGGCGCGAGGACGGGCGCATCGACTACGACGCGCTCGCCGACCTCGCCCGCGAGCACAAGCCGCGGCTGATCATCGCCGGCGGCTCGGCCTATCCGCGGTTCATCGACTTCGCCCGCTTCCGCGCCATCGCCGACGAGGTCGGGGCCTATTTCATGGTCGACATGGCGCACTTCGCAGGGCTGGTCGCCGGCGGCGTGCACCCGAGCCCGCTGCCGCACGCCCACGTCGTCACCACGACCACTCACAAGACCCTGCGCGGCGCGCGCGGCGGCATGATCCTCAGCAACGACGAAGATCTTGGCAAGAAGATCAACGCGGCGATCTTCCCGGGCCTTCAGGGCGGCCCCTTGATGCACGTGATTGCGGGCAAGGCTGTCGCTTTCGGCGAAGCGTTAAAACCAGAATTCAAAATCTACGCGAAAGCTGTTGTCGACAACGCGAAAATACTTGCCGAGACCCTGATCGAGCGTGGATTCGATATCGTTTCGGGCGGCACCGATACCCATCTCATGCTGGTGGATCTACGCTCCAAAGGGTTGACGGGCCGCGATGCCGAACGGAGCCTCGAGGCCGCGGGCATAACCTGCAACAAGAACGCGGTCCCCTTCGATCCTGAAAAGCCGACGGTGACCTCGGGCATCCGACTCGGCACTCCGGCGGCGACGACCCGAGGCTTCGGCGCGACCGAGTTCCGTCTTGTGGGGACGCTCATCGCCGACGTGCTCGACGGCCTTGCGGCGAACCGGGAGGACAACGCGGCGGCCGAAGCGGCGGCGCGCGAGCAGGTGCGCGCGCTGTGCCGGCGCTTCCCGGTCTATCCCGTCGGCGGCTGAGACCAGACAAGGAGACGGCGCGAGATGCGATGCCCGTTCTGCGGTAGCGAAGACACCCAGGTCAAGGATTCGCGGCCGACCGAAGACGCCAATGCGATCCGCCGCCGGCGTCAATGCGTCGCCTGCGGATCGCGGTTCACGACCTTCGAGCGGGTTCAGCTTCGCGAGCTCACCGTCATCAAGTCGAGCGGCGCGCGGGTGCCTTTCGACCGCGACAAGCTCGTTCGTTCGATCACCATCGCCGCGCGCAAGCGCCCCATCGATCCTGAGCGGATCGAGCGCCTCGCCAATGGAATCCAGCGCCGGCTGGAAAGCTCGGGCGAGCCCGAGGTCCGCTCGAGCGTGATCGGCGAGATGGTGATGGACGCGCTCGCCGGGCTCGATCAGGTGGCTTACGTGCGTTTCGCGTCCGTTTATCGCAACTTCCGCGAGGCGAAGGATTTCGAGGACTTCGTCGGCAAGCTGGGCGGCGACCACGACTGAGGACAACGACAGCCGGTTCATGGCGGCCGCGCTGGGGCTCGCCCGGCGCGGGCTCGGCGCGGTCTGGCCGAACCCCGCGGTCGGCTGCGTGCTGGTGCGCGACGGGCGCGTGGTCGGGCGCGGCTGGACCCAACCCGGCGGCCGGCCCCACGCCGAGACCGAAGCGCTCAGGCGCGCGGGCGCGGCGGCGCGCGGCGCGACGGCCTATGTCACGCTTGAGCCTTGCGCCCATCGCGGCGAGACTCCGCCTTGCGCCGAGGCCCTGGTCGAGGCCGGAATCGCGCGCGCGGTGATCGCCGTCGACGATCCCGACCCGCGCGTTTCGGGCCGCGGGCGAAAGCGCCTCGCCGCGGCCGGGATCGCGCTCCGGACCGGCGTGGGCGGGGCCGAGGCCGAGGCCCTTAACGCGGGCTTTTTCATGCGAATCCGCGCCGGCCGTCCGCTCGTCACCCTCAAGACGGCGACCACGCTCGATGCGCGCATCGCGACCCATAGCGGCGAAAGCCAGTGGATCACCGGAGAGCGCGCCCGGGCGCGCGCGCATCTTTTGCGGGCGCGGCACGATGCGGTGCTGGTCGGCATCGGCACCGCGTTGGCCGACGACCCGCGCCTCGACTGTCGGCTCCCCGGGCTTGGCGCGCGCTCGCCGGTCCGAATCGTCGTCGACGCTCGCCTCAGGCTGCCGCTGACCTCGACCCTCGTGCGGACCGCGCAGAGCCAGCCCGTCTGGCTGATCACCCGCAAGGGCGGCGACGCGAGCCGCCGGGCGGCCTTTCGCGAGGCGGGGCTCGCGCTGATCGACGTCGCTCACGATTCCGACGGCAACCTCGACCTCGCCGCCGCCATGAAAGCGCTTGGAGACCGCGGCCTGACCCGGGTTCTGGTCGAAGGCGGCAGGCGCATCGCCGCGGCGCTCGTGCGCGCCAATCTTGTCGACCGTCTGGTCTGGTTCCGAGCGCCGTCGCTGATCGGCGACGATGGCTTGGCGGCGGTAAGCGCGTTCGGGATCGACCGGCTCGCGGACGTCCCGCGTTTCCGGCGCATCGACGCGCTGCCGCTCGGCGACGATCTGATGGAAACCTACGAGCGGATCGCCTAGGGTCGAGGCCATGTTCACGGGAATTGTCACCGACCTCGGTCGGGTGCGGGCGGTCGCCGGCGCGGCCGAGCGTCGAATCGAGATCGCGACCGGCTATGACACGGCGTCGATCGCCATCGGCGCGTCGATCGCCTGCGCGGGCGTCTGCCTCACGGCTGTCGAGACCGGCGCGGACTGGTTCGCGGTCGATGTTTCGGCGGAGACGCTGGCGCGGACCACGCTCGGCGGTTGGCGCGTCGGCGACCGGGTCAACCTCGAACGCTCCTTGCGCGTCGGCGACGAGCTCGGCGGCCATCTGGTGCTCGGCCATGTGGACGGGGTGGCGCGAATCCTTTCGCGCGAGCCGGCGGGGGAGGCGCAACGCTTCGTCTTCGAAGCGCCCGCCGCGCTCGCTCCTTTCATCGCCGAGAAGGGCTCGGTCGCCCTCGACGGGGTGTCGCTCACGGTCAACCGGGTGAGGGGCGCGCGTTTCGAGGTCATGCTGATCCCGCATACGCTCGCGCAGACGACCTTCGGCGCGCGCGCAGCGGGCGATATCGTGAACCTGGAGGTCGACGTTCTCGCGCGCTATGTTGCGCGCCTAAATGCGAGGAGCAGGCCGTGACCGAGGGCGAGACCGCGTTTCTGTCAAGCATCGAAGAGGTGATCGAGGACGCCCGCAACGGGCGCATGATCGTGCTCGTCGACGATGAAAACCGCGAGAACGAAGGCGATCTCGTGATCCCGGCCCAGCTCGCGACGCCCGAGGCGATCAACTTCATGGCCAAGCACGGCCGCGGGCTGATCTGTCTTGCGCTGACGCGCGAACGGGTCGATCAGCTTGGCCTGCCCTTGATGACCAAGCGCAACGAGACCCGCCATCAGACCGCGTTCACGGTTTCCATCGAGGCCCGCGAAGGGGTCTCGACCGGAATCTCGGCGGCCGACCGGGCGCACACCATCGCGGTCGCCATCGACCCGACCAAGGGGCGCGACGATATCGGAAGCCCGGGCCACGTCTTTCCGCTCGTCGCCCGCGACGGCGGGGTTCTGGTTCGCGCCGGCCATACCGAGGCCGCGGTCGACCTCGCGCGGCTCGCCGGGCTTTACCCGGCCGGCGTGATCTGCGAGATCATGAACGACGACGGCACCATGGCGCGCCTGCCCGACCTTCTTCAGTTCGCTCAGCGCCATGGGATCAAGGTCGCGACCATCGCCGATCTGATCGCTTACCGCTTGCGTTACGAGCGGGTCATCCGGCGCAGCCAGGAGGCCGTCATCAACAGCCGTTTCGGCGGCGAGTTCCGGCTCTACGTCTACGTCAACACGGTGGTCGGCGGCGAGCACATCGCTCTGGTCAAGGGCGATCTCGCCGCGCCCGGGCCGGTGATGGTGCGGGTGCATCTTCTCGACCTGCTCGATGACGTGTTCGGCGATGTGGCGAGCGGGCGCGCGGGCGAGATCGAGGCCGCGATGCGGGCGATCGCGGCCGCCGGGCGCGGCGTGCTCGTCCTCATCCGCGAGCCCGAGGCGGGCGGCATCGTCGAACGATTGCGCCGGCGTCTCGGCCATCCGATCGAGCCGGCGGGGGACGACGCCGGCCGGGGCCTGCGCGAGATCGGCATCGGGGCGCAAATCCTCCTCGACCTCGGCGTGCGCGAGATGATCGTTCTGTCGAACAGCAAGCGTCCGCTGATCGGGCTCGAAGGCTATGGCCTCAGCGTGGTCGAGCAGCGCGCGATTCCCGGAATCGAGGGCTGAGATGGCCGCGCCTGTCCGCGTTCTGATCGTCGAGGCGCGCTTCTACCCCGACATCGCCGACGAGCTCGCGCGCGGGGCCGTCGCCGCGCTTGAGGCCGCCGGCGCGGTTCACGAGCGAATCAGCGTGCCCGGCGCGTTCGAGATTCCGGCCGCCGTGGCCTTGGCCGCCAAGAGCGGCCGCTACGACGGCTATGTGGCGCTCGGCTGCGTGATCCGGGGCGAGACCAGCCACTACGACTACGTGTGCGGCGAAAGCGCTCGCGGGCTCGCCGAGCTCGCGCGCGGCGAAGGGCTCGCCATCGGCTATGGGATTCTCACCTGCGAGACGCGCGATCAGGCTTGGACGCGCGCGGCGGTCGAGGGCGGGCGCAACAAGGGCGGCGACGCGGCCGAGGCCTGCCTCGCGATGATCGCGCTCAGGCGGCGTTTTCTCGGAGACGGACGGTGAGCAAACGAACGCCCGGTTCCGGCTACGCCGCTCGCAGCGCGGCCCGACTCGCCGCCGTGCAGGCGCTGTATCAGATCGAGATGGGCGGCGACGGGCCGGAAGAGGCGATCGACGACTTTCTCCACCAACGCCGCGGCGCGGCCGCCGGGGAAGGAGAGGGGCTCGCCATGGACCCGGAGGCCTTCGCGGCGCTCGTCCGCGGCGTCGCGGCGCGGCGGGCCGAGATCGACGCCCATATCGACGGGGCGCTCGAGAAGGGGTGGCGCGTCGGGCGGCTCGAACGCGTCCTGCGGGCGGTGCTGCGCGCCGGCTGCTACGAGCTTCTCGCCGCCCCCGATGTGCCCGCGCGGGTGGTGATCGATGAGTACATCGAGATCGCCCACGCCTTTTTCGGGCGGACCGAGCCCGCGCTCGTCAACGGGGTGCTCGACCGACTCGCCCGGACGCTCCGTCCCGACGAGTTCGCCGCCGCGTGAACGGCGGATGGACGAGTTCAAATTGATCGCCGAGCTGTTCGCCCCGCTTGCCGGCGACGCGGCCGCGGCGCGCGGGCTCGCCGACGACGCCGCCGTGTTCGAGCCCGCGCCCGGGCGGGCGCTGGTGATCGCGGCGGACGCGCTGGTCGAAGGAATACACTTTCTCGCCGACGATCCGCCCGAGCTTGTCGCGCGCAAGCTCCTCCGGGTCAACCTGTCCGATATGGCGGCGATGGGGGCGAAGGCCCGGGCCTATCTGCTCGTGGTCCAGATTCCGCGGGCGCGGAGCGACGACTGGATGCGCGGCTTCGCCGCCGGGCTCGCCGCCGATCAGGAGGCGTTCGGGGTTCGCCTGCTCGGCGGCGACACGGTCGCGACCGAGGGACCGTTCGCGGCCTCGGTGACCATGCTGGGCGAAGTGGCGCCGGGGGCTGCGCTCGGCCGAGCCGGCGCGCGCGCCGGCGAAGCGGTCTATGTTTCGGGCACGCTCGGCGATGCGGCGCTGGGCCTCGACGCGCTCAGGGGGGCGCTCGACGACCTCTCCGCCGCCGACCGCGCCGCCCTCGCCGAGCGCTATCGCCTGCCGCGGCCGCGGGTCGCGCTCGGGCCGCGGCTTTGCGGGCTTGCGAGCGCGGCGATCGACATCTCGGACGGCCTCGTCGCCGACCTCAGGCATATCGCCGAGGCCTCGGGCGTCGGCGTCGCGATCGAGGCCGACGCGTTGCCGCTTTCGCCCGCCGCGCGCCGCGCGGTCGAGGCCGATCCCGCGCGCCTGTCTCGGGCGCTTGCGGGGGGCGACGACTACGAGATCGCGTTCACCACGAGCGCGGGCGATGCGACCGTCGAAGCGCTTGCCCAGGCTTTGTCGCTGCCGATTACGCGGATCGGACGAGTAACGCGGGAAAAGGGCGTTATGGTTAACGGCGCGCCCGCCTCGGCCTTGGTTTCCGGCCCTGGCGGCTATCGCCATCGTTAACGGCCCTGCGATGGCAGCCTGGGACATGGCATGCATGCGCATGACGCAATTGTCAGGGCTGATTGCCGGAACTAATGTAACGCGCGAAGAGTGAGCTACAGGGGCTGGGAGGACTGCGCCGATGCTGGCCATGCAGATGTCGATCCGCTTAGGCGCTGATCGCGATCGCGCGACCGTGCACGGCCGTGTATCGAATTGCGCTTCGCGGCTGGCGCGCGGTCCGGGCTTGGTTCATGCTTCTTGTCTTTATGACGAAGAAACATATCGTTACGAGCCTTTCTACATATGGCGCAATAACGGCGCATTGCGCAGCTTTCTGTTCGGTGATTCATTTACCGAAGTGATCGAGACCTGCGGACGCCCGCGCGTGCGAACCTGGAGCGTGCTCGAGTTCGACCGCGCCGTAGCAGCCGGCGCCCCGACCTTCGCGGTGCGCGAGATCGACGCGGTGGCGAGCGGCGAATCGCTCGCCGAGGTGGCGCGCCGCGAGCGCGAACGCCACCGCCACATGCTGAAAGCGCCTGGGCTCGTCGCCCACGGGGTTATGTTCGATCCCGACCGCTGGGAGGTAGTGCGCCTCGGTCTCTGGCGAAACGCCGATTGCGTCGAACTTGGCGATGCCGACTGCATCGACACCTATCAAGTGACCGAGTTTACGCGTCCTGCTTCAGGCAGTGCTTAAGGTTGTGAAGATTGGGGGCTAGATCCCCGGATCGCATCGGTTTTTCATCGCCTCCCGTCGGTCCCCGGCGGGATTTTCAATGCCCGCCGAAGCGCTGAATTCGCGCGCGCTTTGTTCACCGTTTTTTGAGGATGAACCCCGAAGATAGACCGGGGCTCGGGCCCGGTCCATTTCAGGGCATCTCCCCTGTGGGTCGTCCTCGTTTTCGGTCTGCGAACGCATCGATGAAGAAGATCCTGATCATCGTGATCGGCCTTGCCGTCCTTGGCGGCGGCGGATTCTTCGCTTGGACCACGTTCATGGGGGGGCGGGACGCCGGTTCGGTCGACGGCTCGCTCGCGGCCTCGCAGAAAAGCCCGGTCTATGTCGAAATGGAGCCGTTGACGGCCCCTTTCATCCGTGATGGGCGTTTCGCGCAGTACGTGGTTTTGGTCGTTAACCTTGAGGTCGCCAACGAAAAGAACGCTGAGCGCATTCAGGCCCGGATGCCCGAGCTTCGCGACGCTTTCGTGACCGAGCTTCACACCCTCGCCGCATTGCGGCCACCGGACCAGAGGCTGATCAACCTTGCGCGGATCAAGGCGCGGCTCCTCGCCGGCGCGAACCGGGTGATGGGGAACGGGGTGGTCCGCGACGTGCTCGTTCAGCTCGCCCACTAAAGGCTGCCCCCGCCCGGCCGAAACCGAGAACAGGCCCCCGGCGCTCGCGCAAAGACAATCAAAACCGATGACTGGCCGGTTGCGTTGACCGGCCATCTCTGGCATCTTCCGCGCGACCTTTCCGCCGACGCCGCGGGGGCCGCCCGGCTGGGTGCGACAAGCGGGGTCCGGCAGCAGACATCCGACAGAGTCTCGAGGGGAATTCTCGATGCCTACCGCCTATTGGTTCGCCGTCGTCAGCGGCGTCGTCGCGTTGATCTATGGTCTTTTCGCCGCGCGGTCGGTGCTCGCAGCGAGCGCGGGCACGGAACGCATGCAGGAGATCTCGGGCGCCATTCAGGAAGGCGCGCGCGCCTATCTCAACCGGCAGTACCTTACGATCGCCGGAGTCGGTGTCGTGATCTTCATCGTTCTGTGGGCATTTCTCGGCATCCGGTCGGGGGCGGGCTTTGCGATTGGGGCCGTGCTCTCGGGCGCGGCCGGTTACATCGGCATGAACGTCTCGGTCCGCGCCAATGTGCGCACCGCCGAAGCCGCCCGCAAAGGGCGCGCGCCGGCGCTTGCGATCGCCTTCCGGGCCGGAGCTGTGACCGGGCTTCTGGTCGTCGGTCTCGGGCTTCTGGGCGTCAGCGTGTACTATGGAATTCTCCGCTCTGCCGGCGTGCCGGTCGAAGATGTCGTCAGCGCGCTGGTCGCGCTCGGCTTCGGCGGGTCTTTGATCTCGATCTTCGCCCGCCTCGGCGGCGGCATCTTCACCAAAGGCGCCGATGTCGGCGCCGACCTGGTCGGCAAGGTCGAGGCCGGCATCCCCGAGGACGATCCCCGCAACCCGGCGGTGATCGCCGACAACGTGGGCGACAATGTCGGCGACTGCGCCGGCATGGCCGCCGACCTGTTCGAGACCTACGCGGTGACCGTGGTCGCCACCATGCTTCTCGCCGTCATCTTCTTCACCGGCGAGGTCCGCGAGGGGCTGGTTCTCTACCCGATGGTGATCGGCGGAACCTGCATCATCGCTTCGGTGATCGGCACCTTCTTCGTCCGTCTGGGCGCGAGCGAGAACATCATGGCGGCGCTGTACAAAGGGTTCATCGCCACCGCGGTTCTTTCGGCGATCGCGCTTTGGCCGCTCACCGAGTGGCTGGTCGGCTTCGATACCCAGCTTACGGCCGGCGGCGTCGCTTTCACTGGCCGCAATCTATTCTACTCGGGCCTGATCGGGCTCGTGACCACCGGTCTTTTGGTCTGGATCACCGAGTACTACACCTCGACCGAGCACCGGCCGGTGCGCACCATCGCAAGCGCCTCCGAGACCGGACACGCGACCAATATCATCCAGGGGCTCGCGGTCTCGATGGAAGCGACCGCGCTGCCGGTGATCGTGATCTGCGGGGCGATCATCGTCGCCTATTTGAACGCGGGCCTGTTCGGCATTGCGGTCGCGGTCACCGCGATGCTGGCGCTGGCCGGGATGGTGGTGGCGCTCGACGCCTATGGGCCGGTGACCGACAACGCGGGCGGGATCGCCGAAATGGCCGAGCTTCCCGAAGACGTGCGCAAGTCGACCGACGCTTTGGACGCGGTTGGCAACACCACCAAGGCGGTCACCAAGGGCTACGCCATCGGCTCGGCCGGGCTTGCCGCGCTCGTCCTGTTCGCGGCTTACACTCAGGATCTTAGCCGCTTTTTCCCGGAGGTCGCGACCGACTTCCAGCTCCAGAATCCTTATGTGGTGATCGGCCTGTTCATCGGCGGGCTTCTCCCTTACCTGTTCGGCGCGCTCGGCATGATGGCGGTCGGCCGCGCCGGCGGCGCGGTGGTCCGCGAGGTGCGCCGCCAGTTCCGCGAGATCAAGGGGATCATGGAAGGGACGGCCAAGCCCGAGTACGGCCGCGCGGTCGACATGCTGACCCGCGCCGCCATCAAGGAGATGATCGCGCCGTCGCTCTTGCCGGTGTTCGCCCCGGCGGTGCTTTACTTCGTCATCGACGCCATCGCCGGCCAGGGCGCGGCGTTTTCGGCGCTGGGCGCGATGCTTCTCGGCACCATCGTCACCGGCATCTTCGTCGCCATCTCGATGACCTCGGGCGGCGGGGCCTGGGACAACGCCAAGAAGTACATCGAGGACGGCCATCACGGCGGCAAGGGGTCCGAGGCCCACAAGGCCGCGGTCACCGGCGATACCGTCGGCGATCCCTACAAGGACACGGCGGGGCCGGCGGTCAACCCGATGATCAAGATCATCAACATCGTCGCGCTTCTCCTGCTCGCCGCGCTGGCGGCGTAGCGCGCCGGTCAGGGGGCGGAAGCGCTGTCCTTCTTGCCGACGAAGCGGCCGAGGTTGCCGACGAGTTGCTGAAGGATCGTCAGCTTTCGTCCCCCGGTCGGGGTCACGCGGTCGACGGGTTCGATCTTGCGGGCGTCCTTGAGGGTATAGCGGTCGATCGCCCGCACGCGACCCTTGTCATCGAAGGCGATCGCGACCACCTCTTGATCGATGACCTTGGGCGCGAAGAAAGCGAACCTTTCGGTCCGGGCGGCGATGTAGTACCAGACCTCGTCGTCGAAAGTCCCGACGCTCGAAGGCGAACCGAGGGTTTGTATGACATCGGCGCGGGTCGCCTTGCCGGGAGTCAGACGTTCGAGCGCTATCGGATCAGGGAGGTTGCCCCGCTGATCGATGGTCTTGGCGCAAGCGGCGACCGTAGCGGCAAGGGCGAAGGCGAGAAGCGGCCCGCCAAGCCGACGAAGAAAACCGCGGTTGTTCCTGCAAGGGCGACGATGTGACATGATACCTTATGTCGTACCCGCTTTCGGCTCTGACGAGACGAGAGCCGGGGGGAAGCCTCCGGGCGAACGCGTTCGAGGGGCATACATCGCACCAGCGGACGAGGACTGTCAACCCGGGGGCGGACGAGGACGAAGGCGATTGGTGCTCGGAGCTTGGGGCCGGCGCAAGGCCCGATATACGCAGGCGCAGAGGCTTTACCTGACGCTTGTCGCACAGGCGCGCAAGCCCGGCTTTTACGCGGACTGCGGAGTGCCGGACACGCTCGACGGACGGTTCGACATGATCGTCCTTCACGTCGTTCTGGTCGTGCGACGGTTGCGGACCGAGGGAATCAAGGGTAGGGCCCTCGCCCAAGCCCTGTTCGACGTGATGATCGATGACATGGATCGGTCTTTGCGCGAGATGGGGATCGGCGATCTCGGCGTCGGGCGGCGGGTCAAAGCGATGGCGAAGGCGTTTTATGGCCGCGCCGCGGCGTATGAAGCGGCGCTCGCGGAGGGGGCGGAAGCGGTGACCGAGGCGCTTGGACGCAACCTGTTCAGGGGTGTTCGCGCGAACGCCGGAGAGATCGCTGCGATGGCCGCCTATGTCTGCGCTCTTGCGGCCGTGCTCGATACGCTTTCGGAAGAGGAAATTGCCGGCGGTGAGATTCGCTTTCCGCCCCTCGATCGACCGGATCAGGGTTATAGCGCAGCATGAATAAAAATATTCAACATATTGAGTTTTCCCGCTTGTTCTCGCTAGAGGATCTGGGTGAGGACGACGTGGCGATCGCGCTTCAGAGCACGGAGGAAGAGCGAGCGGCGCTGGCGCGGCGCTTCGATGTCGCAGCGATCGACTCGTTTTCGGCGGACGCGCGGCTCGCGCGCCGGCAAGGCGGAGTGGTCGCTCTCACCTTGACCATCCGGGCCCGGCTTACCCAGACCTGCGTGATCAGCCTCGAACCCTTTGAGAGCGCGATCGAGGAAACGGTCGAACGCCTGTTCGCTCCCGCCGGGGCGGTCCCGGGCCAGCCCGAGGATGGGGTCGTTCAGGTGGACGAAGACGCGGAGCCGCCCGAACCGCTCGCCGGGTTCGAGATCGACCTCGGGGAGGTCGCGGCCGAGCAGCTCGGGCTCGCGATCGACCCTTATCCCAAACGGCCGGGCGTCGTGTTCGGCCGCGCGGAGTTCCGCGGCCTCTCTGAGCCGGGGCCCGACGAATCGCCGTTTGCCGTGCTGGCGACGGTGCGACCGAAACAGTAGCCAGAGGATGTGAGGCGCGCTCGCTTGCCCTCGGAACAATTCCTTGGTAAAGCTGCCACGCCTCCTCCGAGCCCTTTCAGACAGAGATCAGGACCATGGCGGTACCTAAGAAGAAGACTTCGAAATCGCGCCGGGACATGCGGCGAGCGCATCACGCGCTTGCGGCCCCGAGCCTCGTCGAGTGCTCTAACTGCGGCGAGCTCAAGCGTCCGCACCATGTGTGCGGGGCTTGCGGCCACTATCGCGATCGCGAGGTGGTCGAGCCGGCCGACGCGGTGTAACGACCTCGGAAGCCGCATAGCCCGTGACCCAGCCTGTCACCATTGCGCTCGACGCCATGGGGGGCGACCGTGCGCCCGACATGGTCGTCAAAGGGGCGAACGTCGCCCGCGTCAGGCACCCCGAGGCCCGTTTTCTCCTTTTCGGCGACGAAGCCCGAATCCGGACGCTTCTTGACCGCCACCGCAAGCTGGCTGCGGTGAGCGAGATTCGCCATGCCGAGGACGTGGTCGGCGGCGACGACCGACCTTCTGCGGCCTTGCGTCGCGGCCGTCGGACAAGCATGCGCAAAGCCATCGATGCGGTGAAGGCGGGCGAGGCCGACGGCATCGTTTCGGCCGGCAACACCGGCGCCCTGATGGCGATGGCCAAGACCGTGCTGAAGATGCTGCCTGGCATTCACCGTCCGGCGATCGCCTCGATCGCACCGACCCTGCGCGGCGAGGTCGTGATGCTCGATCTTGGCGCCAACATCGAGTGCACGGCCGACAACCTGGTGCAGTTTGCGATCATGGGCGAGGTCTTCGCCCGCACTGTGCTCGGCGTGGTCAAACCGACGGTGGGCATCCTCAACGTCGGGATCGAGACGATCAAGGGCAATGACGTCGTGCGCAGCGCGGCGCGCGTGCTCGAATCCGGCCGCCTGCCGATCGAGTTCCACGGTTTCGTCGAGGGCGACGACATCACCCGCGGCACGGTCGACGTGGTGGTAACCGACGGGTTTACCGGCAATGTCGCGCTCAAGACCGCCGAAGGAACCGCGCGCCTTTACAGCGCTTTTCTCCGCGCCGCATTCCGTCAGTCGTTGCTCGCACGGCTTGGTTATCTCTTCGCTCGGCGCGCGCTTCACAGCGTGCGCGACCGTTTGGACCCGCGGCGCTACAACGGCGGCATGCTGCTGGGGCTCAACGGCGTCGTCGTGAAAAGCCACGGCGGAACCGATGTTCTCGGTTTCGCCAACGCGATCGGCTTCGCCGTCGACATGGCGAAGCACGGCTTCAACGACAAGGTGACCGCCGAGATCCACCAGCTTCACGCCGATTTGATTGCGGAGACGAAGGCGGCCGCGGTGTGAGCATTCGTCGGTCTCAGATCATGGGCTGCGGCGCGTACCTGCCGCAGCGCGTCGTCACCAACGACGCCCTTTCCCGAATCGTCGATACCTCCGACCGCTGGATCGTCGAGCGCACGGGCATCCGGCAGCGTCATATCGCGGCCGAGAACGAGTTCACCTCGGATCTTGCGCTCGCCGCCTCCCGCGCCGCGCTTGCGCAGGCCCGGATGACAGCGGACGAGATCGACCTGATCGTTCTGGCCACGGCGACGCCGGACAACACCTTCCCCTCGACCGCGACCCAGGTCCAGGCCGCGCTCGGCATGACGCGGGGCGCCGCTTTCGATATTCAGGCGGTGTGCACGGGCTTCGTCTATGCGCTTGCGGTGGCCGACAACTTCATCCGCGTCGGCGCCGCCGAGACGGCGATCGTGATCGGCGCCGAGACCTTTTCGCGGATTCTCGACTGGTCGGACCGTTCGACCTGCGTGCTATTCGGCGATGGCGCCGGCGCCGTTGTCTTGCGCGCAGCCGATGTGGCGGATGAAGCGGGCGCGCGCGGCGTCCTTTCGACCCATCTTCATTCGAACGGGCGTTATCGCGATCTTCTTTACGTCGATGGCGGCCCTTCGCGGACCAAGACCGTCGGTTTTTTGCGCATGTCGGGGCGCGACGTCTTCCGCCACGCCATTGGCTTGCTCGCCGGCGCGGTCGACGAGGCGCTTGCGGCCAATGGGCTGAGCGCCGCCGACATCGACTGGCTGGTTCCGCACCAAGCCAACAAGCGCATTCTGGACGCGACCGCGCGCAAGCTGGGGCTGCCCGCCGAAAAGGTTATCTACACGATTGACCGCCACGCCAACACTTCGGCCGCATCGATTCCGCTCGCGCTGGCCGAAGCGGTTGAGGACGGCCGCATCCAACCCGGGCATATCGTTTTGCTCGAAGGAATGGGCGGCGGCTTCACCTGGGGCTCGGCGGTCATCCGCTGGTAGCCCGTATAAGTCCGAAGGCGGACTTAGGGAAAGATCGCATCCCTTTGATATTGACGGTTTTTCCTTCCAGGGTTACGGTCAACGGGCCGCATTGGGAGGATTGAGAGACCATGGCTGGGAAAACTGTCACGAGGGCGGACCTGACCGAGGCCGTCTACCAGGAGGTCGGCCTGTCGCGCAACGAGTCGGCGCAGCTCGTCGAATCGGTGCTCGAACTGGTCGCAGGAACGCTAGCCAAAGGCGAGCCGGTCAAGATCTCGTCGTTCGGCACCTTCTCGGTGCGCGACAAGGCGCAGCGGATCGGGCGCAACCCCAAGACCGGCGAAGAGGTGCCCATCTTGCCGCGCCGGGTGCTCGTGTTCCGGGCCTCGCATGTGCTCAAGAACCGGATCAACAACGCGCTTTCGGGAGGTGACGCTTGACGACGGCGGGAGGGGCAGCGACGCAAACTGCCGCGCGCCGCGGCGGCAAGTCCGCGGCGGCGTTCCGCACCATAAGCGAGGTCGCCAACGAACTTGACGTCCCGCAGCACGTTCTGCGTTTCTGGGAGACCAAGTTCGCCCAAGTAAGGCCCCTGAAGCGGGGCGGGGGACGGCGGTACTATCGCCCCGAGGACGTGGCGCTTCTGCGTCGGATCAAGACGCTGTTGTACACCGATGGCTATACGATCCGCGGCGTCCAGAAGCTCTTGCGCGAAGGCGGGGTGAAGGCGCTCGCCGGCGACGGCGGCGAGACCCCGGCGGCCGGCAACGATATGGGCCTCGCCCCGGCGCCGGCCGCTCCGCTTAGCGATGAAGCGCGCGCGGCGGTGGCCGCGGCGCTCGATGAGCTCGAGGCGGTGCGCGATCTCCTGCGTCGGCGGCCTTGACGCCTTCGCGCGTTGCCCCGCATCGGCGTCGTCGCTATAGTGCGCCCAAGGTCGGAGCGTAGCGCAGTCTGGTAGCGCACCAGTCTGGGGGACTGGGGGTCGGTGGTTCGAATCCACTCGCTCCGACCAATTCTTCGGGCCTTTGATGGCCGTTCCCTAAATGAGCCGCCCTTTTCCCCGAATCGGCCGGCGGCAAGCCTGGACCGTCCTTCTGGGACGACGAGGGCGGCGCGGGCCGCGTTAAGCAGGCAAAGAGCGCGCCGGCCCGTCCCCCGGGCGAAGACTCGCCCGATCGCATCGCCTGGGCGGTGCCGTTCCCGTTCTGACCCTTGGGCCGACGTGCGGCTGCTTCAGCGGCGCGGCGGCGTATCGGGATCGGGCACGAGTTCGAGCAGCGCGGCCTGGGTCTCGCTCGAAATGCGGGCGCCATCCTCGTGCAGGGGCGGGCGCTCGCGGCTCTGGGGCTCGGCGGGATCGTCGCGGTCGTCGCCGTGCGGGGCGATCGGCGCCCCGCTCTTCGGCGGATTGGCGCTCACCCTGCCGGTGGCGGCCAACTCGCGACGGCGATCGGCGGATCGCCCCCGAACCGGCGCCGGCGAGCCAGGCGCGTATGGCGCCAAGACATACATTTCCCGACTCCATCGCGGTTAATCATGGTTTACCATGCAAATGACGCGCCAAGTCTGCGTGAGCGCCTAAGCGCTTGTTTTGACGAGCGTCGGTCGCCGTGAACTCGGGCGCGGCGAAAACCTGACGGGGCAAAGCTTGCCGTATGAGCGGCAGGATTTGCCGCCTGCGGCAGAATGTGCCGCACGGTTCGAAGACAGGAAAGAGAGAGGAGAGGGTATGAGCGAAAGCCCATCGCCGGCCGGCAGAGAGGCCCGCGCAGGCGCGCTTACGAGCCGCGAGATCGACGATGTGATCGCCGAGCTTCGCGCGCTCGCCCGCGAGGTGCGCACCGCCGACGGCCAACGCGGCAAAGACGCGCGGGCGGCGCGAGCGCTTGCGCTTTCGGGGCTTCTGGTCGATGCGCTTGCCGGCTGGGCGATCGACCACCACGTGGGACTCGCCGTCAACCAGGTCGCTTACGAGCCGCTCGATCTTGCGCCGGCCCCGGATGCGGACGCCGACGACGATCGTCACGAAGAAGCGGGCGCCGCCTACGACTGGTCGAATCCCGCCATCAACCGCCGCGCGCTCGCCAACCTGCTTGCGGCCAACCCCGGCGGCTTTCCCTACCCCCTGGCGCTCGAAGCGGCGCTCGCCATCGAGGCGCTGGATCTCGACCGCACGCCGGCGATCTTCGAGCCCCGCAAACGAAGCCTCGACGACGTTGCGACGACCCTGGCGCGGCTCAGGTTGCGCGCGGTCGAACACGTCATCTTCTATCATGGCGCCGGCGCGAGCCGGACCGAAGCCGAGGAAAAGGTCGCGGGGGCCTTCGACGTCTCGGTCGAAACCTTGCGTCAATGGGCGATGCGGCTACCTTATCTTCTTGGCCGAAGGACCGTGCGCGACGCGTTCGGTCGGGCCGAGCAAGCCGGAACGACGGCGCGGCGTCTCGGGTTGCCTCTCTGCCGCGCAGAGGTTCGCAAGCGCGACCAGCAGCTCCGTTCCGACGCCGCCCGCCACGCCGCCGGCTGCCGCCGCCTGGCCCAACGCGCGCAACGCAGGAGATAGACCGCCGAACGCGGGTTCGGAAATGTATGACACCCGAACGAACGGCTTGCCGCGGACGCCGAAAAGGCGGAATACTAAAGCCGCCAGAGCTTGGAATGCAGGCCGCGCGGGACGCGCGCAATGCGGGAATTGATTGGCCGGCTCCTTTGTTTTCTGGGTGTGCACGACTTTCGCATCGTCGATGTGACCTTCGCGTTCGGGGCGGGGGGCGCGGTCGAGCACGTCGAATGCCGTCGTTGCGGATTAAACACAACACGGCAGCGCCACGAGCGCGGAGATCGATGACCGGCGGGGGTCTGACAGGCGTCCCTCGTCTCCCGCTTGTCAACGTTGGGGTTGCGCGCTACCTGCACCGTAGGAACGAGGACGGAAACCATGAGCCTTTCGGCGAAAACTTGTGTTCCCTGTCGGGGCGGCGTTCCGCCGCTCGATACGGAGGCCGCCGAACGTCTGCTTGCCGAGACCCCCGGTTGGCGGCTCACCCACGAAGGCGCGCGGATCGAGCGCAAGTTCTCTTTTCGCGACTTCAAAGAGGCGCTCGCGTTCGTCAACCAAGTCGGCGCCTTGGCCGAGGCCGAAGGCCATCACCCCGATATCGCTTTCGGCTGGGGCTACGCCATCGTGACCTTCTACACGCACAAGATAAAGGGATTGCACGAGAACGACTTCATTATGGCGGCGAAGGTCAACGCGCTTGCCGCCTGAGCGCTCGCTGGCGCCGCTGTCCGGCTTGGCGCCTGACCGCATGCGCATTACGTGAGTGTCATGTGTTCACGCCGATTTGTCGGTCCGCGATTGAGCCTCTCTTGAGCGTTAACCAAGCGTTATCGCTTTTAGGCAATAAGAGAGAGGCGGCGGAGCCCGCGCGATCGATGCCCGCATCCACACTTGAATGCATGGGCCGCGGGAGCCAGATCAAACAGTGACCACAAAAGAAACGCTGTCTCAGGGGTGAGGTGTTCGGACCGGGCTGAAACCGACTCGCATCAGTGAGGTTGGAGTTATGGGTACGGAAAAGAGCCCGTTTGCGACGTTGATCGAAAAAGGCCGCGCTGAAAGAGCCAGCAAGCCATGGCGTGGTCCGTTTATCGCCTATCTCGACAAGGTCAAGGAAGACCCAGGCGTGGCCGCGCTTGCGCATGCCCGACTGAACGCCATCATCCAACAGGCGGGCTCGAGCCTACCCAGCGAAGACCGGCGCATGATCCGCCTGTTCGGCGACGATCCGCCCAAGATTTACAATTTCTTCAAGGACGAGTTCTTCGGCATCGAACGCACGATCTCCCAGATCGTGCGTTATTTTCATGCGGCGGCGCTCCAGGGCGAGGAAAGCCGCCAGGTGCTCTATCTCATGGGGCCGGTGGGGGCGGGCAAAAGCTCGCTCGTCGAACGCCTCCAACGCGGGCTCGAAGATGCGCCGCCGTTCTACGCCATCGAGGGCTGCCCCATTCACGAAGAGCCCCTCCACCTCATCCCGCGGCATCTGCGCAAAGAGTTCGAGAAGATGCTCGACGTGCGCATCGAGGGCGACCTCTGCCCGATCTGCCGGTATCGCTTGAAGGAGGAGTTCGACGGCCGCTATGAGGACGTGCCGGTGATCTCCACGACCTTCTCCAAGCGCGCGCGGCGCGGCATCGCGGTGGTGCCGCCGGTCGACCCCAACAACCAGGACACTTCGGTTCTGATCGGTTCGGAGGATATCTCCAAGCTCGACCAGTACTCCGAGGGCGACCCGCGCGTTCTCGATCTCAACGGCGCATTCAACGTCGGCAACCGGGGCATGGTCGAGTTCATCGAGGTGTTCAAGAACGAGACCGAGTACTTGCACGCCATCCTGACCGCGACCCAAGAGAAGTTCGTTCCCGCGCCCGGCCGTCACGGCACGGTTTACGTCGATTCGATCATCGTTGCGCATTCGAACGAGGCCGAGTGGCAGAAGTTCCGCGCCGACCACACCAACGAAGCGATCCTCGACCGTATCGTGATGGTGCGCGTGCCCTACAACCTGCGCCTCGACGACGAGGTCAAGATCTACGAGAAGATCCTCGGCAAGTCGGGTTTCCGCAGCCATATCGCGCCTCATACGCTCGAGATCGCAGCCATGTTCGCGATTCTCTCGCGGCTCGAGCCGACGCCGAAATGCGATCTCATGACCAAGCTCCGCCTCTATAACGGCGAGGAGGTGGTCGAGAAGGGCCGGACCAAGAAGATCGACCTTCAAGAGCTGCGCGAAGACGCCCGCGACGAGGGCATGAGCGGCATCTCGACCCGTTTCATCATGAAGGCGCTCGACAACGCGCTCTCGGAAAGCCCCGAAGGCATCACCCCGATCCACGCCCGCGAGGCGCTGATCGCCATGGTCCGCGAGGCCGAGATGCCGGACGACACGCGCAAGCGCTACCTCGAGTTCCTTCAGGACACGATCCACAAGGCTTACCTCGAGATCCTCGAGAAAGAGATCACGCGGGCCTTCGTCTACGCCTACGAGGAGCAGGCCGAGACCCTGTTCCAGAACTACCTCGATCACGCCGAGGCCTACGTCAACAAGACCACGGTCAAGGACCGCAACACCCGCGAGGAGCTCCAGCCCGACGAGGCCTTCCTCAAATCGATCGAGGAGCAGATCGCCATCATCGGCACCGCGGCCGAAGGTTTCCGCCAAGAGGTGATCGCCTATCTCTGGTCGGCGAGCCGGCGCGGCGAGACCGTGACGTATGCGAGCTACGAGCCCCTCAAGGAGGCGATCGAGAAGAAGCTCACGAGCTCGGTCCGCGACATCAGCCGCATCATCACCAAGGCGCGCACCCGCGACGAGGAACAGCGCGAGAAGTACGACTCGCTGGTCCGCAACATGCTCGAGAACGGCTACTCCGAGTACTCGGCCGAGGTCGTGCTCAAGTATGCGGCCAACAACCTGTGGAAGGACTGACGCCCCGGGCCGAAGGACGCGCCGCGCGCCTTCCGAGGCCGCTTTCGAGGCCATGATGGAAACGATTTTCCGACCTTACTCGTCGGCGGAAGGACTGCGGTCCGACCGCAGCGCCGGCGACCGCCAGCGCCACCGCCAGAAAGTGCGCGAGATGGTGCGCGAGAACATCGCCGATTTGATCGCCGAGGAATCGATCATCGGCAAGGACCGGAACAAGATCATCAAAGTGCCGATCCGCGGGCTCAAGGAGTACCGCTTCGTCTTCGGCCCCAACACGCCCGGCGTCGGCCAGGGCGACGGCGAGACCCGGCCCGGCCAGGTGGTCGGCGACGCCTCGGGCCGCGGCGAGGGGAAGGGGGCGGGCCAGGCGGGCGACCGGCCCGGCGTCGATTACTACGAGACCGACATCACGCTCGAAGAGCTCGTCGAGATCATGTTCGAAGACCTCGAGCTCCCCGATCTCGAACGCCGCGCCTTGCGTGAAACGATCGTCGACAAAGGAACCAAGCGCAAAGGCTACCGGCGGGTCGGCGTGCGCGCGCATCTCGACAAGAAACGGACCGCCCGGGCGCGCGTCCGCCGCAAGGTGGCGACCGGCGCCGCCCGCGCCATGACGCTCAAGGACGGGCGGGCGCGCTTCCCGTTCACCAAGGACGATCTTCGCTACCGCCGGATTGAACCCGATGTCGAATCGCAGTCCAACGCCGTGGTGATCTGCATCATGGACACCTCGGGCTCGATGGACACCATGAAGAAGTATCTGGCGCGGAGCTTCTTCTTCCTGCTCTACCAGTTCGTCCGGACCAAGTACCAGACGGTCGATCTGGTCTTCGTCGCCCACCACACCCTGGCCCGCGAGGTCACCGAGGACGAGTTCTTCCACAAGGGCGAATCGGGGGGCACGATGATCTCCTCCGGCTACAACAAGGCCCTTGAGATCATCAACGAGCGCTATCATCCCTCGCTCTGGAACATTTACGCCTTCCATTGCTCGGACGGCGACAACTTCCCCTCGGACGAGGCCGACGCGATGAAGGCCGCGCGCGCCCTTTGCGACGTCTGCAACCTGTTCGGTTACGGCGAGATCAAGCCGCTCGGGCCGCGGTTCGCCGAGAGCACCATGATCGAGCGGTTCGAGAAGCTGGGCGTCGACAACTTCCACGCCGTCGTCATCGAGCGCAAAGAGGACGTGTGGCCGAGCTTCAAAGCGCTTCTCGCCCGCGACCGGGGCGCGCGGCGGAGCGCGGGCGGCGGCGCGCCCGGGGCGAGGGCGTGATGGCGGGCTACGATCTCGACGAGCTCGTTCGCTGGGATGCGCTGATCCGCGAGCGCGTCGCCGCGTTCGGGCTTGAATGCTTTCCCCAGGAGTTCGAGATCTGCGATCACCATGCGATGCTCGGCTTCATGGCCTATTCGGGCATGCCCGCGCATTACCCGCACTGGTCCTACGGCAAAGCCTACGAAAAGCTCAAGACGCTCTACGACTACGGGGTCTCGGGGCTGCCCTACGAGATGGTCATCAACGCCAACCCGAGCCTCGCCTACCTCATGCGCGAGAACTCGCTGTGCCTTCAGATCCTGACCATCGCGCATGTCTACGGGCACAACGACTTCTTCCGCAACAACTTCACCTTCCGCGGCACCCGGCCCGAGCTCACCTTGAGCGCTTTCAAGGCGCGGGCCGACCGGGTGCGGGGGTATATCGAAGACCCCTCGATCGGAATCGACGCGGTCGAGCGCATCCTTGACGCCGCGCACGCGCTGTCGCTTCAGTGCCGCCGCGACCTCGCGATCCGGAAGCTCGACCCCGAGGCCCAGCGCGCGCGCGCGCTCGCCGCCGCCCAAGGGCCGGCCGATCCCTATCGCCGGATTCATGCGCCGCGCGAAACGCCGGAGCCCGATCTCGACCGGGTGCCGCTCGAGCCCGAAGAAGACCTTCTTCTCTTCCTGCGCGACCACAACCCGCGCTTCGCGGAGTGGGAGAAGGACTTGCTCACCATCGTTCACGAGGAGGCCGAGTACTTCATTCCGCAGATCGAGACCAAGATCATGAACGAGGGCTGGGCGACCTTCTGGCACCGCGAGATCGTCAACAGCCTCGATCTGCCTCAGGGGCTGCACCTCGAGTTTCTGGTCCGTCACAACCAGGTCGTGCGGCCTACGCCCGGCGAGCTCAACCCCTATCACATCGGGCTCAAGATCTGGGACAGCCTCGCCGGCCGCCTCGACGACGAGGCTGATCGCGGCCGCGCCGCCGCGCCGCTCGACGACGAGACGCGGGCGCGCCTGTTCGCCGTGCGCGAGACCGATCGCGACACCTCTTTCCTGCGCCGCTTCCTGACCGAAGATCTGATGCGCGCGCTCGATCTCTTCGAGTACGCGCCCGACGGCGACAAGCTGGTCGTGCGCAAGGTCTCGGACGAAGACGGCTGGAAGGCGGTCAAAGAGACGCTGATCCGTTCGGTCGGCATGGGTTCGACGCCGGTTATCCGGGTCTACGACGCCGATCATGGCGGCAACCGCACGCTTCTCCTTCGTCACGAGCACGACGGCCGCGACCTCGAGCTCGAGTTCGCTGAGAAGACCCTTGGCTATGTCCATCGTCTGTGGGGCCACGACGTCTTTCTCGAGACCGTGATCAACGACAAGCCGCGACTGCTCTCTTATGGCGAGAAGGGCTTCGCCATGCGGCTTATGAAGTGAAGTTAAAGTGAAGCAGCCGGCTTGCCGGCCGGCGGCGGGACGATTAGGATCGCCCGCCATGACCCCGTTCTCCGAGATCTACGCCGTCGCCGCCCGCCGCAAAGGCGGCGAGGCCGCGCTCGAGGCCGAGCTTCCGGTTCCAAAGGATGCGGACGCGCTCGCTGCGGTTTCCGACGACCGCTATCTCTCGTTGATGAGCCTGCGCATCTTCCGCGCCGGGCTGCGGCACGCGCTGGTCGACGCCCGCTGGCCGGCCTTCGAGGAGGTGTTCCATGGCTTCGATCCCTACCGGGTCCGCGCCATGCCCGACGAGGCGCTCGAGGCCCTGATGAATGAGAAACGGATCATCCGTCACTGGGGCAAGATCAAAGCGGTGCGCGACAACGCCGCCGCCCTGATCGCGGTCTCGGAGGAAGCGGGCGGCTTCGGCCGATTCCTCGCCGACTGGCCGGGCGAGCGGATCATGGGCCTGTGGCGGGAGCTCGGCCGGCGGTTCGCGCAGTTGGGCGGAAACTCGGGGCCTTATTTCCTCCGCATGGCGGGCAAGGACACCTTCCTGCTCACCGGCGACGTGGTGCGCGCGCTCGCCCGCGAAGGCGTGATCGCCGGCAAGCCGACGACCCGCGATGCGCGGGCCGCGGTCGAGGCGGCGTTCAACCGCTGGGCCGAAGAAAGCGGCCGGCCGCTCTGCCAGATCAGCCGGATCCTCGCGGCCTCGATCGACTGAGCAGGGCGGAGAAACGGTCGCGGTCGTGAGGGGCCGCGAAGTCGACGATCGGCCCCTTGGGCACGATCCCGGACGGGTTGAGGCTCCGGTGGCTGCCGTAATAGTGGCCTTTGATATGGGCCATGTTCACCGTTTCCGCGACCCCGGGAACCTGGTAGAGCTCGCGGGTGTAGGCCCAGAGGTTCGGATAATCGACGAGCCGGCGCAGGTTGCACTTGAAGTGCCCGACATAGACCGGGTCGAAGCGGACGAGCGTGGTGAACAGCCGCCAGTCGGCCTCGGTCAACCGATCGCCGCACAGGTAGCGCTGGGCGGCAAGGCGGTCTTCGAGCCAGTCGAGGGTCTCGAACAAGGCCTCGACCGCGGCCTCGTAAGGCTCTTGGCGGGTCGCGAAGCCCGCGCGGTAGACGCCGTTGTTCACGGTCTCGTAGATTCGCGCGTTGATCGCGTCGATCTCGGCGCGCAGCTCTTCGGGGTAGAAGTCGACCGAAGCGTCGCCCCAGGCGTCGAACGCCCGGTTGAACATGCGGATGATCTCGGAGGATTCGTTGTTGACGATGGTCTCGCGCGTCTTGTCCCAGAGCACCGGCACGGTCACCCGGCCGGTGTAGTTCGGGTCGGCTTTCAGATAAATATCGCGCAAGTATTTTGCGCCGTTGACGAAATCGGGAATGCAGCCGGGTCCGTCCGAGAACGTCCAACCGTCCTCGCCCATGAAGGGATCGACGATCGAGAGCGAGATTACGTCTTCGAGCCTCTTGAGCGCGCGAAAGATCAGCGTGCGGTGCGCCCAAGGGCAGGCGAGCGACACATAAAGGTGATAACGCCCGGGCTCGGCCTTGAAGCCGGTCTCTCCCTCGGCCGTGATCTGGCCGTGGAAGGTCGTGGGCGGGCGACGGAACGCTCCCGTTTCGTCGGTGGGAAAACCTTCGGGTTTCCACACTCCGTTGATCAGCACGCCCATGAGCGATCCTCCCGTTCTGGAATCCGTTTCGCCCCCTGGGTATAGCGCGATATGGCTCCGCGTTCAGCTCCGCGATCGGAGGCCGAGCGCGGCCTCCTCGATCCGGATGCGATGGCGCAGCAAAAGCGCGTTGGCGAGCGAGAAGGCGAGGGCGATTCCATAGGCGCCGAACATCGACGGCGCCACCGCGATCTCGGCGGCTACGATCGCATAGTTGGGATGGCGCAGCCAGCGATAAGGGCCGCGCCGGACGAGCGGCGCGCCGGGAAGCACGAGAATCCGGGTGGTCCAGCGCGATCCCAGGCTCGCGATCGTCCAGACGCGCGCGGCCTGGAGCGCCGCGAAGGCGGCGAGGAGAACCGGGTCCGCGGGCGTCTCGGGCGGAATCGCGAAAGCCATAGCGCCAAGCCAGCTCCCGTGGAGGGCGACGAGCAGCGGGTAATGCCCGGCCCCGGCCTCGACCGCCCCCATCGCCCGCAGCTTCCGCGCATTGCGGGCGGCGAAGGCGAGCTCGGCGAGCCGCATGGCCGCGACGAAGCCCAGCACCCCATAAAGCGCGCTCATCCTTCGAGCAGAACGAAACCCGCAGTGAACCCGGGGCCCAGGGCGGACAGGAGCTTGCGGCCCCGGGGCCGCGCCGCGAGCGCGCGTTCGAGCACGAAGAACACGGTCGCCGCCGACATGTTGCCGTATTCCGCAAGCACCTCCCGCGCCTCGGTCAGCGCGCCCTCGGCAAGGTCGTAGGCGGCTTCAAGCGCCGCGATCACCTTGACCCCGCCGGGGTGGCAGACGAAGCCGTCGATATCGGCGAAGGAGAGGCCGTGGCGGGAAAGAAAGGCTTCGCTCGCCGCCCGCAGCTCGCGTCGGACCAGCCCCGGAATGTCGCGCGAAAACCGCACGCCGAAGCCGTCGTCGGCGATGTCCCAACCCATCACGTCGAGCGAGCCGGGCCAGGTGTGCTCGCCCCAGGCGACGAGCGCGGGGCCGGGGCGATCGGGCGCGATCACGGCGGCAGCCGCGCCGTCGCCGAACAGGGCGGTCGCGATCAGGTTGCTCTTCGAACGGTCGGCGGGGCGGAAGGTCAGCGCGCAGAGCTCGACCACCAGAAACAGCACCCGCATTCCGCCCGCGCCGCCGGCGAGCGCCGCCGCCCGGCCAAGGCCGATCGCCCCGCCCGCGCAGCCGAGCCCGAAGATCGGCAATCTCTGCGCGTCGCGGCGGAAAGGGAGGCGCTCCATCAAAAGGGCGTCGAGCGACGGCGTCGCGATCCCGGTCGAGGACACGCTGACCAGCGCGTCGATGTCGGCGGGCGCGAGCCCGGCGGCCTCAATCGCCCCGCGGGCCGCTTTCTCGATCAGCGCGAGCGCGTTCGCAAGATAGAGCCGGTTGCGCTCGGCGAAGCCGTGGCCGCGCATGTACCACTCGATCGGCACGCAGGAGTACCGGGTCTTGATGGCGGCGTGATCGAACACGCCGAGCAGGCGGTCGAGGTCGGGAAAGGCGCCGTCGAACAGCCGCGCGGCCCGCGCCATCACCTCGCGTTGGTCGAGGCGATAGGGCGGGACCGCGGTCGCGACGGCGGCGAGCCGGGGAAGCGGTGATGCCATGGCGTGTCCAATCCGGTCCGGGCGCGGCAAGACGTTCGCCCATCCTTTGAAGATGCGCCGCGAAACGCAGTCGGCAAGCGCGGCCTGGATCGACCTGCGGTGTGGTCGGGCGATCTCTATTCGTTGTTATTTACGCTCGGCCGTCCCAATCCATTCCTCGGAAGCGTCGGCTTGAACGCCTTGCAAGGCTCGGGGCGAGCGCTCATATTGAATATCCACCGGGTCTGTCGCCGAAAATCAGCAAGGACGAGCCGTCGAATGGACGAGCAAGACGCGCTTATGCCTCAGAACGACCCTCAGGGAACGCCCGAACGGCCGATCAAGATCAAGCGCGGTCTGTTCGCTCGGCTTCGGACTTATTTTCTCGCCGGCATCATCGTCACCGCGCCGATCGGGATTACGCTCTACCTCGCTTGGCTGTTCGTTGATTTCGTCGATAGTCGGGTGACGCCGCTGATTCCGGCCAAATACAACCCCGAGACCTATTTGCCGTTCAGCGTTCCCGGCCTCGGTCTTCTCGTGCTCGTGATCGTGATGACCCTGATCGGCGCGTTGGCGGCCGGCTACGTCGGTCGCGCGCTGGTCCATTCGGGCGAGCGGCTGCTTGCGCGGATGCCGGTGCTGCGCAATGTCTACGGCGCGCTCAAACAGATCTTCGAGACCGTCTTCGCCGAGCGCGCGACCGCCTTCCGCCAAGTCGTTCTTATCGAGTACCCGCGCAAGGGGTGTTGGGCGATGGGGTTCGCCACCGGCACCACAAAGGGCGAGGTCCAGGACGTGATCGAGGACGAGGTCGTCAACGTATTTCTGCCGACGACGCCGAACCCAACTTCGGGCTATCTTCTCTTTCTTCCCAAGCGTGACGTAACGTTTCTTAAGATGTCGGTTGAAGACGGCATCAAGATGGTGATCTCGGGCGGTGTGGTCACGCCGCCGGAGCCCGCAAGCGAGACGAAGGAACCCGTCCAGCCGGCGGCGGAGGAGGACGAGACCGTCCGCAAGGCTGCGAGCCGCTAAACGGACGCGGGCTTAGCCCGAATCGAGAAAGGCCGCCGCGCGGTCGCGCTCGAAAAGATATAAAAGGCATCGCAGCGCTTTGCCCCGCGCCGTCGTAAGGGTGGGGTCGCGGGCGAGAATCAAGCGGGCGTCGTCGCACGCCGCGGCGAGCAGGTCGGCATGCGCGGCGAGATCGGCAAGCCGGAAGTCGGGAAGCCCGCTCTGGCGCGTGCCCAAGACCTCGCCGCCGCCGCGCAGGCGCAGGTCTTCCTCGGCGATCCGAAAGCCGTCGTCGGTCTCGCGCATGATCGCAAGCCGGGCCCGGGCCGCCTCGCCGAGGGGCGGAGCGTAGAGCAAAAGACAGGTCGAAGGCGCGTCCCCCCGACCGATCCGGCCGCGAAGTTGGTGAAGCTGGGCGAGCCCGAAGCGGTCGGCGTGCTCGATCACCATCACGGTGGCCGCGGGCACGTCGACGCCGACCTCGATCACCGTGGTGGCGACCAGAATCTCGACCGGCCCTTCGGCGAAGGCGGCCATGACGGCGTCCTTCTCCGGCCCTTTCATGCGGCCGTGGACGAGGCCGACGCGGCTCGAACCGAAGCGTTCGGCGAGCGCGGCGTGGCGGGCGACCGCCGCGGCGTGGTCGACGGCCGCCGATTCCTCGACCAGCGGACAGACCCAGTACACCTTGGCGCCGCGGGCGACCGCCCGGCCCACGGCCTCCACCACCTCATCGAGGCGCGAGAGCGGCAGCACCCGGGTTTCCACCGGCTTGCGCCCGGCGGGCTTTTCGGTCAACCGCGAGACGTCCATGTCCCCATAGGCGGTGAGCAGCAGGGTGCGCGGGATCGGGGTCGCGGTCATCACCAGCATATGCGCGTCGCGCCCCTTGCCGCCGAGAGTGAGCCTTTGGTGGACGCCGAAACGGTGCTGCTCGTCGACCACGGCGAGGGCGAGGTCGCGAAAGGCCACGTCCTCCTGGAACAGGGCGTGGGTGCCGATCACGATCCCGGCGTCTCCGGCGGCGATCGTTGCAAGCCGCTCCTTCCGCGTTTTGCCTTTGTCGCGGCCGGTGAGCAGCGCGGCCTCGACCCCCGCCGCCGCGGCGAGCGGCGCGAGCACCGCGTGATGCTGGTGGGCGAGGATCTCGGTCGGCGCCATCAGCGCCGCCTGGGCGCCGGCCTCGACCGCGATCAGCATGGCGAACAGCGCGACCACGGTCTTGCCGCTGCCGACGTCGCCCTGAAGAAGGCGCAGCATACGGTGCGGACCGGCGAGATCGGCGGCGATCTCGTCGATGGCCCGGAGCTGGCCCGCGGTGAGACGATAGGGAAGCGCGCGCGCGACCGTCTCCCTCAAGCGGCCGTCGCCCGAGAGCGGCCGGCCCGGGCGCTTGCGGTGGTGGGCGCGCAGGAGCGCGATGGCGAGCTGATTGGCGAGCAGCTCGTCATAAGCGAGGCGCGCCCGATCGGGGGCCAGAGGATCGAGCGCCGCTTCGTCCGCGGGCGCATGCGCCGCGCGCAGGGCTTCACGCCAGCCGCGCCAGCCCTGGCGCTCGCGAAAGGCGGGGTCGAGCCACTCGTCGAGGTCGGGGGCGCGATCGAGCGCCGCCCGAATCGCCTTGGCGAGCGGCTTCTGCGTCAACCCCTCGGTCAGCGGGTAGAGCGGCTCGACCCTGCGGATCCGCGCCGCTTCCTCGGGAGGGACGATGTGGTCGGGGTGGATCATTTGGATCTCGTCGCCGTAGCGCTCGATGCGCCCGCTCACCACCCGGACCGCGCCTTCGGGCAGGACGCGGCGGAGGTAATCCTCGCGAAGGTGGAAGAAGACCAAGTTGATCGTTCCGCTCGCGTCCCGGCACCGCACCTTGTAGGGCCGGCGCGCGCGCTCGGGCGGGAAATGGCGCTCGATCCGGACGGTCAGCGTCGCGACGCGGCCCTCTTGCGCCTCGGCCACCGGCGGCGAGAAGCGCCGGTCGACGATGCCGTTCGGCAAATGCCACAGAAGATCGACCACCCGGGGGCCTGCGAGACGCGCGATGAGGCGCGCGATCCGCGATCCGACCCCTGGAAGCGCGGTGACTTCTGCGAACAGCGGGAACAGAACCTGCGGGCGGGGCACGCCGATGCTCCAAGCTGGGGCTGACAGCCTTTCGGCAACCCCTTATAAGCTATTGACGCGAAGCTGACAGCCATCGGCAGGCTCCCGGACATGGACGAACCCCTCGACAGGCGGCGCAGACGACTGCGCTATCGAAGCTGGCACCGGGGCACCCGCGAGCTCGACCTCATTCTCGGCCCCTTCGCCGATGCCCATATGGACACGCTCGGACCGGCCGAGCTCGACGAGTTCGAGGCCCTTCTCGACGTTCCCGACGCCGAGGTGTTCGACTGGATCAGCGGCAAGGCGCCGCCTCCGGTGCGCTTCGAATCGATGCTCGGCGAACTGATACGAAACTTCAAGTACCATTCTTAATACGCTTGAAAACTTGAAATCCATTCTAGACAGGGAAGGGCGGGTCTGGCTTGCGTCCGCGCCCGAAGGGCTGGATGCGCGCCGCCTCGGCGAGGCGCTCGCGAATCTCGAGGGGGCGACGCTTCTGCACATCGCGCGGGACGACGCGCGAATGGCGCGCTTCGCCGAGACGCTGCGCTTCTTCCACCCCGCGATCGAGATTCTGACTCTGCCGGCTTGGGACTGCCTGCCGTTCGACCGCGCCTCGCCCGATTCGGCCCTCGTCGGCCAGCGGATGGCGACGCTTGCGCGTCTCGCCGAGGGCGCGCCCCCGCCGCCCGGCGGGCGGGTCGTCGTGACCACGGTCAACGCCGTCCTCCAGCGCCTGCCGCCGCGCAGCGCGATGGCGGGCGCGCGGCGACGGCTGCGCAGGGGCGAGCGGATCGCCCGCGAGGCGCTTGTCGCCTTTCTCGACGCCGGCGGGTACGCGCGCACGGGCACGGTGATGGAGCCCGGCGAGTTCGCGCCCCGTGGCGGGCTGGTCGACGTGTTCCCGCCGGATGCCGCCGAGCCGGTGCGGATCGACCTCTTCGGCGACGAGATCGAGAGCCTGCGCCGGTTCGACCCCGTGACCCAGCGCAGCGGCGCGGCGATCGAAGAGGTCGCGATCGGGCCGGCCGGCGAGGTCCGGCTCGATCCGGCGTCGGTCGAGCGCTTCCGCGCCGGCTACCGCGAGCTGTTCGGCGCCGACGTGCGCGACGACCCTCTCTACGAAGCGGTCTGCGCCGGCCGGCGCTACCCCGGGATCGAGCACTGGATCGCGCTGTTTTACGAACGTCTCGAGACCCTCGGCGATTATCTGCCGGGCGTTCCGATCAGCCTCGATCCTCTGGTCGACGAGGCCCGCGAGGGGCGTCTTGCGACGATCGCCGACCACTATGCGGCGCGGATCGAAGGGCTCGGCGGCGGCAAAGAGATCGCCGCGGCCCTTTATCGCCCGGTCCCGCCCGAGCGCACCTATCTCGATGCGGCGGGGTGGGAGGCCCTTCTCGCCGGGCGGGCGGTGGTCGAGATCACGCCGTTTGCCGTCGCCCCGACCCCGGACCGTCCCGCGATCGACGCCGGCGGGCGGCCGGCGCGCGATTTCGCCGAAGCCCGCGCCGATCCTTCGGTCAACCTGTTCGATGCGGTCGCGGCCGGGCTCGATGAGGAGGCGCGGCGCGGCCGACGCGTGTTGATCGCTTGCTACAGCGCGGGCTCGCGCGATCGCATCGCCGATCTTCTCGCCGATCACGGCGCGCGGGCGCTCGCCACGGTCGAGCGCTGGGCCGAGGCGGTCGCTCTGCCGGCGGGAACGGTCGCGCTCACCGTCCTCGGCGTCGACCGGGGGTTCGCCTGCGCCGATCTCGCCCTTTTCACCGAGCAGGATCTCCTCGGCGAGCGAATCACCCGGCGGACCCGGCCGCGCCGGCGCGCTTCCGAAGCCTTCATCGCCGAGGCGGCGAGTCTTAGCCCCGGCGACCTCGTCGTTCACGCCGATCACGGCATCGGCCGCTTCGACGGCCTCGAGACCTTGAGCCTCGACGGCGCGCCCCACGATTGCCTGAGGCTGATCTACGCCGGCGGCGACAAGCTCTATCTCCCGGTCGAGAACATAGAGCTTCTCTCGCGCTACGGCCCGGCCGACGGCGAGGTCGCGCTCGACCGGCTGGGCAGCGCCCACTGGCAGGCGCGGCGCGCCCGGCTCAAGGAGCGAATCCGCGAGATGGCGGGCGAGCTCGTCCGGGTCGCGGCCGAGCGTAACCTGCGCAAGGCCGTCGTGCTGACCCCGCCCGAGGGGCTTTACGACGAGTTCTGCGCCCGCTTCCCTTACGAGGAGACCGAAGACCAGCGCCGCGCGATCGAGGATGTGCTCGACGATCTCGTTTCCGGCCGGCCCATGGACCGGCTGGTCTGCGGCGACGTGGGCTTCGGCAAGACCGAGGTGGCGCTGCGCGCCGCTTTCGTCGCCGCGATGAACGGCCGCCAGGTCGCGGTCGTGGTGCCGACGACGCTCTTGTGCCGCCAGCATTTCGCGACCTTCACCGAGCGATTCCGCGGGCTGCCGGTGCGGATCGAACAGCTTTCGCGCCTGGTTCCGCCGAAGCGCGCCGCCGAGGTGCGCGCCGGCCTCGCCTCGGGCCAGGTCGATATCGTGATTGGAACCCACGCCCTTCTCGGAAAATCCATTCGCTTCAAAGACCTCGGTCTTCTCGTTGTCGATGAGGAGCAACATTTCGGCGTCGCCCACAAGGAGCGCCTCAAGCAGCTTCGCACCGATGTCCACGTGCTTACGCTGACCGCAACGCCGATCCCGCGCACCCTTCAGCTCGCGCTCAGCGGGGTGCGCGCGCTCAGCCTGATCACCACGCCGCCGGTGGACCGACTCGCGGTGCGAACCTTCATCGCGCCGTTCGATCCGGTGGTGGTGCGCGAGGCGATCCTGCGCGAGCGTTTACGCGGCGGGCAGGCCTTCTATGTCTGTCCGCGGATCGAGGACATCGAGCGTCTTGTTGAACGGTTGCGCGAGTTGGTTCCCGAGGTCCGCGTCGCCGCCGCCCACGGTCGGCTCTCGGCGCGCGCGCTCGAACGCATCATGAGCGCTTTTTACGACGGCGCTTACGACGTTCTGGTCTCGACCGCGATTATCGAATCGGGGCTCGATATCCCGCGTGTGAACACCTTGATCGTGCATCGCGCGCACATGTTCGGCCTCGCCCAGCTCTACCAGCTTCGCGGCCGGATCGGGCGCGCTAAGCTGCGCGCCTACGCCTATCTCACCCTGCCGCCGCGCGGCGGGCTGACCGAGGCGGCGACCAAGCGGCTCGAGGTGATGCACAAGCTCGACAGCCTGGGCGCGGGCTTCAACCTCGCGAGCTACGACCTCGATATCCGGGGGGCCGGGAACCTTCTTGGGGCCGAGCAGTCGGGCCATATCCGCGAGGTCGGGCTCGAGCTCTACCAGCAGATGCTCGAGGACGCGGTGAACGAGCTTCGCGCCAAGCGCGCGGGCGAGGGCGAGGAAAAGGCGCGGCCGTCGGCCGAGCGGGGCTGGACCCCGCAGATCAACCTCGGCGGCGCGGTGCTGATCCCCGAGGATTACGTCGCCGACCTTGGGCTCAGGCTCGCGCTTTACCGTCGGCTCGGCGCGCTCGAGAGCGCGGCCGACATCGACGCCTTTGCGGCCGAGCTCGTCGACCGGTTCGGCCCTTTGCCGGCCTCGGTCTCCCACCTTCTCAGGATCGTGCGCATCAAGCAGCTCTGCCGCGCCGCCGGCGTGGCGCGGCTCGACGCCGGGGCCGAGGGGGCGGTGATCGCTTTCCACGACGACAGCTTCGCCAACCCGGCGGGATTGGTCGCCTACATCGGCCGCGAGGCGGCGAGCGTGCGCCTCAGGCCCGACCACCGGTTGGTGGTCAAGCGCGACTGGCAAAGCATGGAGGCGCGGCTCGCGGGCGTCGAAGAGATTCTCGCGCGCCTCTCGGAGATCGCGCGAGAGGCGGCGTAATGCCATTTCGCCTTTGAACGACCTATGGGACCGAGGCCCTCATCCTTCGACGAGCTCAGGATGAGGCTTCGACATCGCTCAGGATGAGGGCCTCACCCTGAGCGCGCCCCCGCGAAAGCGGGGGCCTGTCG
>CAYYWV010000009.1:0-2845 GCA_964475385.1 uncultured Alphaproteobacteria bacterium
CCCGGCGCATCGGATTGCGCGCCCTTTCGCCCCTTATTTTCCCTCGAAACGACCGGCCGCTGGCGTCCGTCCCATGCTGTGACGATCGAGCGCGACCGACTTGATCTGGGCGTAAACCGCCTTTCCCGGGACAAGGTCCAAGGCTTCGACCGATTTGCGCGTGATTCGCGCCCACAGCGGCGTCGAATCCTTTGCCGCGCCGAGCGCGAGCAGCACATCGACATGAGGGCCGGGCTCTCCTCCGATATCGACGACCCGACCCGGGAGCACGTTGAGAACGCTGGTCTCTTCGGGAGGCTTGAGAGAAAGCGAGACGTCTCGCGCGCGCACCCTGAGCCGCAGCCTTGCGCCGACCGGAAGATCGAGCCGGGCGACCATCAGCTCGCCTCCGCGGAAGACAAGTCGCGTCAGCCCGTAAGTTACGTCGTGGGCGGCGACCGTCGCCGCGATCACCGCGCCGGCTTCGTGACGGCCGGTAAGCGGGCGAAGGTCGAGCCGGCTCATGACGTCCTCGACCGGGCCGGTCGCGGCGACCTTGCCGTCGCTGAGCACCACCATGTGGTCGGCAAGCCGGATGACCTCGTCCATCACGTGGCTGACGTAGACGATCGGGATCGAAAGTTCTGCGCGGAGCCGCTCTACGAAGGCGAGAATCTCCTCCTTCCGCGGCGCGTCTAGCGAGGCGAGCGGCTCGTCCATCAGAAGGATGCGAGGGTCGGTGAGCAGAGCGCGGCCGATGGCGACGCGCTGCTTCTCGCCGCCGGACAGGCCGCGGGGGCGTCGCTCGAGCAGCCCCTCGAGCCCCAGAATCTCGACCACACGGTCGAAATCGACCGACCCACCGCTCCGCCGCATCCCGTAACGGAGATTGCGTTCGACATTAAGATGTGGAAATAACCTACTGTCTTGGAAGACATAACCGACTGATCGTTTCTCGGGGCGCAGGTTGATTCCGACGGCCGAATCGAACAGGGTTCGCCCGGCGACGACGATGCGTCCTTCGTCGGGCCGCGCAAGCCCGGCGATGAGGTCGATCAGCGTGGTCTTGCCGCTTCCCGAACGGCCGAAAAGGGCGGTGACGCCGGTCTCGTTCCAACGGACCCGGACGTCGAGGCGAAAGCGGCCGAGCCGGCGGCGAACGTCGATGTCGATCATGGCGTCATCCGGGACTGCTCCTAGCGCTCTTCGAGACGGGCCCGCATCCGGCGCGCGAGCAGGGATGACAAGGCGAGCGCGCCGAGGGCGAGCAGAAACGAGATCACGACAAGCCGCAT
Source organism: uncultured Alphaproteobacteria bacterium (assembly GCA_964475385.1). Taxonomy (GTDB): domain Bacteria; phylum Pseudomonadota; class Alphaproteobacteria; order JAAXGF01; family JAAXGF01; genus CAYYWV01. The sequence goes on from CAYYWV010000009.1 coordinate 1,275, forward strand.
CGCAGGCCCTTCGCCGCCGGGGGTCTGGACCAGCGAGTAAAGCGCAAGCGGCAGCGTGCGGGTCTCGCCGGGGATGTTCGAGACGAAGGTGATGGTCGCGCCGAACTCGCCGAGCGAGCGGGCGAAGCCGAGCACCGCGCCGGTCAGCACGCCGGGAAGCGCAAGCGGCAGCGTGATCGTGAACGCGACCCGCAACCGGCCTGCGCCCAGGGTGCGAGCCGCGGTCTCGATCCGCCGGTCGACGAGTTCCAGGGCGAGCCGAATGGCCCGCACCATAAGGGGAAAGGCCATCACCGCCGAGGCCAGCGCGGCGCCTTTCCAGGTGAAAGCGACGACGATGCCGAAGGTCTCGTAAAGCCAGGCCCCGATCGCCCCGTTGCGCCCGAACAGGACGAGGAGAATGTAGCCCACCGCCACAGGCGGGATCACCAGCGGCGCATGCACCAGACCGTCGAGAAGGGTCTTTCCCGGAAAGTCGCACCGCGCGAGCAGCCAGGCGATCGCGATTCCGAACGGCAGGCTTGCGAGCACACAGGCCACCGCCACGCGAAGGCTGAGCGCGAGCGCCTCGACCTCGATCGGGGTCAGGATGGGCACGCGGCGTCCAGCGCGGTTGTGAACCCGAGCGTTCTGGCCACTGAGCGCCCGGTCGGTCCACTCAGATAGGCGAGAAAATCAGTAGCCGCCGGTATGGTCGAGCGCGCAAGCCTAGCCGCCGGGTAGACGATAGGAGCGTGGCTTTCGGGCGGAAAGATCCCGACCACGCGCACCCGCTCGCTGATGGCGGCGTCGGTGGCGTAGACGATTCCGGCCGCGACCTCGCCCCGGTCGACCAGGGCGAGCGCCGCGCGCACGTCGGCCGCGCGCACCAGGTACGGGGCGACGGCGCGCCATACGCCCAGCCGCGTGAGCGCTTCGCGAGCGTAAAGCCCCGCCGGCACGTGGTCGGGATCGGCGATCGCGAGGCGATCCCGACCGAGCGCCGCGGCGAGCGGGAAGCCCTGTTCGATGACGAGCGAGAAGGGCCGCGCTATGGGCGCGATCAGCGCCAGCCGGTTGCCGAAGAGATTGCAGCGCGACGCGGGATCGACCAGCCCGCGGGCGGCGAGTTCGTCCATCCAGCGCCGGTCGGCGGAGATGTAGAGATCGGCCGGCGCGCCGTTTTCGATCTGGCGCGCAAGGAGCGAGCTCGCGGCGAACGCGGTCTTGACCGCGATCCCGGTCTCGGCGGTGAAGCGCTCGGCGAGTCTGGAGACGACCTCGGTCGTGCTCGCCGCTGCGAACACGAGCACCTGCTCGGCGGCCGCGGCCGGGACCGCGAGGCCCGCGAGAAGGGCGGCCGACAAGAAACAACGGCGGAACAAGATGGAGGCGGCCGACAGCGCGCGCAAAAGGTTAACCTTTCTGGCAACGCGAGGAATCAGGCGCATTTGCGCGCAAGGGGACGGAATCTGTCAAGCCTCTTCGTTATGGTTATGGGGCCGACCGGCCCAGCCGCGCCGCGCGCAAGGCAGGCCGCGAGCCCCTCGGCGAGAGCGCGCAACAGCGCCCCATACGCGCCCGGGTGAAAT
>CAYYWV010000009.1:2945-39780 GCA_964475385.1 uncultured Alphaproteobacteria bacterium
ATACGATAGTGCATATGCATATTTGTTTTTGGGCAAGGAGTTAGGCCATGGTCATACAAACGCCGTTCCCTGATCGCGAGCGGCACGATCACGGCCGGTGCATGGCCGAGGCGCTCGCGGCGGCAAGCCAGATCTGCGCGCGCCGCGGGGCGCGGCTCACCCGGCTTCGGCGCGAGGTGCTCGCCATCCTGTGGCGCGGGCATGCGCCGCAAGGGGCCTATGCGATCCTCGATGCGCTGCGGCGCGAAGGACGCCGCGCCGCGCCGCCCACCGTATACCGGGCGCTCGACTTTCTGCTCGCCCACGGACTCGTCCACCGCATCGAATCGCGAAACGCCTATGTCGGCTGCCCTGACCCCCATCGTCCGCACGAAGGGCATTTCCTGATCTGCGCGGGCTGCGGGGATGCGGCCGAGCTCGGCGGCGAGCGCATTCGCGAGGCGATCCGGGCCGACGCTCGCGCGCTCGGCTTTCGGGTCACGGGCGAGACCGTCGAGATCACGGGGCTCTGCGCCCGCTGTCAGGAGGCTTCCCCGGAGACGACTGTCTCGGAGGCTATGAAGTGATGGGGGCGGCCGGGAAGCCCGCGCCTGCGCCGGATCTGCTCGCCGCCGCCGACGAGGTGGTCGTACGGCTCGACGGCCATGTCGTTCTCGAGAACGTTACGCTCGCCGTTCATGAAGGCGAAATCGTCACCTTGATCGGACCCAACGGATCGGGCAAGACGACCCTAGTCCGGGCTCTTCTTGGGTTGATCTCGCCCGAGGGGGGCGCCGTTTACCGACGGCCGGGTCTCCGCGTCGGCTACATGCCGCAGCGGCTCGCCGTGGACGAGACCCTTCCGCTTACGGTCGCGCGTTTCCTCGCCCTTTCCGAATCTTCCCGGCCGCTTTGGCGCGGCGGAAGCGGGGCTGCGCTCCGCCACCGAATCGCGACCGCCCTCGCCGAAGCGGGGGCTCTCGGGCTCGTCGAGCGGCCGCTCTGTCGTCTTTCGACAGGGGAGCTCCAGCGCGTCCTGCTCGCGCGGGCGCTCGCCCGCGCCCCCGACCTTCTGGTCCTCGACGAGCCCGTGCAAGGGGTCGACGTGACCGGTCAGGCCGAACTCTACGCCTTGATCGCGCGGATTCGCGACCGCCGAGGCTGCGGGGTTCTGATGGTCTCGCACGATCTTCACCTGGTCATGGCGGCGACCGATACGGTGGTTTGCCTCAATCGCCACGTCTGCTGCACCGGACGGCCCGAGGCGGTGAGCCGGGATCCTGCCTATCTCGCGCTGTTCGGCCCCGCCGCCCGCGAGATCGCGGTCTACGCCCACGTCCACGATCACCGCCACGACCCGGCCGGCGCCGTTGTGGCGGGCCCCGGCGCCCAGGCCGCCGATACGGCGGCTAAGGGCGGCGAGCCCGCCCGCCACCACGAGAAATCCCATGGATGATTCCTTGATCCGCGCGCTTCTCGGCGGGCTCGGCATGGCCGTGGTCGCGGGGCCGTTCGGAGCCTTCGTGCTGTGGCGGCGGATGGCTTATTTCGGCGTCGCCATGGCGCATTCGGCGCTGCTTGGGGTCGCGCTCGGTTTCCTGATCGGCCTCGACCTCGACCTCGCAATCATCGTCGTCAGCGTCTTCATGGCCCTGCTCGTCGTCGCGCTCGAGCATCAACGCGCGCTCGCCACCGATACGGCGCTCGGCATCGTGGCCCACGGCGCGCTCGCCGCCGGGCTGATCGCGATCGCATTCCTTCAAGGGGTGCGCGTCGATCTCGAAGCCTATCTGTTCGGCGATATTCTTGCGACTTCGGGAAGCGATCTGGCGCGAATTTATATCGGCGGGGGAATCGCGCTCGCCTTTCTGGCCGCGCTCTGGCGGCCGCTGCTCGCCGCCACCGTGCACGAGGAACTGGCCCGCGTTGAAGGGGTGGCGGTCGGGGCCGTTCGGCTCGCATTCACTGTGCTGTTCGCCGTGGTCGTCGCCGTCGGGCTCAAGGTCGCGGGCCTGCTGCTCGTCACCTCGCTTCTGATCGTGCCTGCCGCGGCGGCGCGGCGGATCGCGGCGACCCCGGGGGGCATGGCTGCGGGGGCGAGCGCCATCGGGTGCCTTGCGGTGGGCGGCGGGCTTTACGGCTCCCTCGTTTGGGGCGCGCCGGCCGGGCCTGCGATCGTGGTCGCGGCGATCGCGATCTTCGCCCTGGCGAGCGGGCTTGCGGTCCTGCTTGCCCGACTCAGGGCGGCGGCCGCCCCTCGCGATTTCGTGAAGTGAACGTCCCGGCCGGAAAGGCTCCGAAGCCCCTTTCCCCGGACCTTGGCCATTGGAGAAGGGCGTATCGGAGTTCGCGCCTTAAAATCTTGTTTTAAGAGATTGAATGACTGAAAACTCTCTTAAGCGGACAAAGCGCCCGCGGAGCCCCGTCCGGAAGTTGCGGGCGCGCGCTTGACGGCAACTGTTGCTGTGCTAACGTTCTCGGCGGCGAGGTCAAAAGGCGTTTGACGCGGGGCGAACGATGCGGCAATGATCGCCGAAAAGCCGTTAGGCGGCCCAAAAACGCCCGCCACCACGCCATAGGGTTTAAACAGGGAGCGTCATCCAATGAGACCACTTTTTGTCGTAGCGGCCACTGCGGCGTTCGCCGTGATGGTCGCAGGGGGGACCGCCAATGCCCAGCAAACGCTGAAGGACGTCAGGCAGAAGGGCTTTCTGACGTGCGGCGTAGGCACGGGGACGACTCCGGGCTTCGCCTATCTCGATAACTCGGGCAAATGGACCGGCGTCGACGTCGACGTCTGCCGCGCCGTCGCGGCGGCGGTCTTCGGCGATAACACGAAGGTCAAGTACATCCCGACCACCGCCAAAGAGCGTTTCACGGCGCTTCAGTCGGGCGAGGTCGACATGCTGTCGCGGACCACGACCTGGACCTTCATGCGCGACGTCAACCTTGGCTTTGACTTCATGGGCGTCAATTACTACGACGGCCAGGGCTTCATGGTCCGCAAGGATCTCGGCGTGAAAAGCGCGCTCGAGCTCGATGGCGCGACGGTCTGCGTGACCACGGGCACGACGACAGAGCTCAACCTCACCGACTTCTTCCGCGCCAACAACATGAAGCTCAACCCGGTGGTGTTCGAGCGGGCCGAAGAGACCAAGAACGCATACGTCGCCGGCCGGTGCGACGCCTACACCACGGATTCCTCGGGTCTCGCCGGCATTCGCGCGACGCTGCCCAATCCGGACGATCACATCATCCTTCCCGAGCTGATCTCGAAGGAGCCGCTGGGGCCGGTCGTTCGTCATGGAGACAATCAGTGGGGCGATATCGTTCGCTGGTCGCTGAACGCCATGATCGTGGCCGAGGAGCTCGGCGTTACTTCGGCCAACGTCGATGATATGCGCGCCAACAGCAAGAACCCGGAGATCCGGCGGATGCTTGGCGTCGAGGGCGACTTCGGCCCGATGTTCGGCCTCAGCACCGACTGGGCCTACAACATCATCAAGCAGGTCGGCAACTACGGCGAAAGCTTCGAGCGCAACATCGGCGTCAACACGCCGCTCGGGCTTCCCCGGGGCCTGAACCAGCTTTGGAACAAGGGCGGCATCCTTTACGCACCGCCGTTCCGTTGATCGGCGCTATTCGCTGACGGCAGGGCATGCCCGGTCCGAGATCGGGCATGCCCCGGCCGTTTAGCCACTCCTCGGCGGCATGGCGATAGAGTTGCCCAATGGCTGTTGACACCAAAGGCGGCGCGCCGATCAACCGGTCGTCGATTTGGACGGACGAGCGCTTTCGTTCGATCCTGATCCAGGTCGTCGTGCTTGTCCTGGTGATTGCGGGCATCGCTTACATCACCAACAACACGATCATCAATCTTCAGAAGCGAGGAATCGCCTCCGGGTTCGACTTCCTCAAGACCACGTCTGGGTTCGACATCGTGATGTCGTTGATCCCGTATTCGGCCACCTCCACCTACGGCCGGGCGTTCTGGGTCGGTCTTCTGAACACGCTTCTGGTCTCGGGACTCTCGATCGTTCTGTGCACGATTCTCGGTTTCATCATCGGCATTCTCCGGCTGTCGAACAACTGGCTCGTGGCCAGACTCGCCGAGGCCTATGTCGAGATCATTCGTAACATCCCTTTGCTTTTGCAGATTCTTTTCTGGTATTTCGTCATTCTCGCCTGGCTCCCGCGGGTCAATAAGAGCTGGTCGATCATGGACGCGGTGTTCGTCAACAACCGCGGCATCTATGTTCCCGATCCTACGGTCGAGCCGGCGTTCTGGTTCATTCCCGCCGCTTTCGTTCTGGGCCTTGCGCTGACGATCGGCATCGCGCGGTGGGCGAAGAAGCGCCAGGAGCGCACCGGCGAGCAGTTCCCCACCCTGTGGGTCGGGCTCGGCCTGATTATCGGCCTTCCGGCGCTCGCCATCCTGATCACGGGCTTTCCGGTCGAGTGGGATTACCCGGTTCGGAGAGGCTTCAACTACCGCGGCGGCAAGGTGCTTATCCCCGAGTTCACCGCGCTGCTGATCGCGCTCACGGTCTATCACGCGAACTACCTTGCCGAGATCGTGCGCGCCGGCATTCAGTCCGTGAGCAAAGGCCAGAAAGAGGCGGCGGCCGCGCTCGGGCTCAGGCCGGGCCAGGTGATGCGTCTTGTGGTGATCCCGCAGGCGATGCGCGTCATCATCCCGCCGCAGACCAGCATCTACCTCAACGTGGTCAAGAACTCGTCGCTCGCGGTCGCGATCGGTTATCCCGACCTCGTCGCCGTGTTCACGGGCACGACGCTCAACCAGACCGGCCAGGCGGTCGAATGCATCGCGATCACCATGCTGGTCTACCTCACGATCAGCCTTCTGATCTCGTTGTTCATGAACTGGTACAATAAGAAAACCGCCCTGGTGGAGCGCTAGCGATGAGCGATGCCGTTCATACCCCGGGGCCAGACCTTCCGCCGCCGATCACCAGCGTCGGCGTGATCGGTTGGATGCGGCAGAACCTGTTCTCGTCGCCGCTGAACGTCGCGCTTACGCTGTTAGCGCTTTACATCCTTTACCTGGCGATCCCGCCGGTTATCGAGTGGGCGTTCATCAACGGCACCTTCGAAGGCGAGACGCGCGCGGCCTGTAACAAGGTCGGCGCTTGCTGGGTGTTCGTGAAGGTCCGTTTCGGCCAGTTCATGTACGGCCTTTATCCGGCCGACGAGCGTTGGCGGGTCGACGTCGCCGGCATCCTTTTGGTCGTTGCGGGCGCGCCGCTTCTGTTCGATTCGTTCCCCTGGAAGAAACCGCTCGCGATCTTCCTGCTCACCATCTATCCGGTTATCGCTTTCATCCTGTTCTACGGCGGCGTGTTCGGTCTGCCGGTGGTCGAGACGCGGCTGTGGGGCGGACTGTTCCTGACCCTGGTGATCGCGATCACTTCGATCGTGGCTTCGATGCCGATCGGAATCTTCCTGGCGCTCGGGCGGCGCTCGAAAATGCCGGTGGTGCGCCTTCTGTGCATCATTTTCATCGAGTTCGTGCGCGCCGTGCCGCTGATCACGATCCTGTTCATGTCGTCGGTGATGCTGCCGCTGTTCCTGCCCGAAGGCGTGAGCTTCGACAAGCTCGCCCGGGCTTTGATCGCGATCGCCCTGTTTTCGGCCGCTTACATGGCCGAGACCGTGCGCGGCGGCCTGCAAGCGATTCCCAAAGGGCAGTACGAAGCCGCCGATTCGCTCGGGTTCAGCTATTGGAGAACCATGCGCCTGATCATTCTGCCGCAGGCGCTCAAGATCGTGATCCCCGGCATCGTGAGCTCGTTTATCGGCCTGTTCAAGGACACCACGCTGGTCCTGATCATCGGTCTGTTCGACCTTTTGAACATTATCGCGACGTCGGCGCAGGATCCGCAGTGGATCGGCATGGCCGCGGAAGGGTACGCCTTTGCGGCCGTGATCTTCTGGGTCTTCTGCTTCGCCATGTCGCGCTACAGCATGCATATCGAGAAGAAGCTTAGTACAGGGCACTGATCGGAGAGAACCGTGACCGAGGCCACCCCAACCCACGCCCCTCTTGAGGCGCCGTCCGAGGACGTGATGATCCAGATGATCGGCGTCCATAAGTGGTTCGGCCAGTTCCACGTCCTCAAGGACATCAACCTGACCGTTTATCGCCGCGAGCGCATTGTGATCTGCGGTCCTTCGGGGTCGGGGAAGTCCACGCTCATCCGCTGCATCAACCGACTCGAGGAGCACCAGCGCGGCCAGATCATCGTCGACGGGACCGAGCTTACCGGCGACGTCAAGAACATCGAGCAGGTTCGCAGCGAAGTCGGCATGGTGTTCCAGCATTTCAACTTGTTTCCTCACTTGACGGTGCTTGAGAACCTGACCCTTGCGCCGATCTGGGTTCGCAAGCAGCCGAAGGCCGAGGCCGAGGAAACGGCGATGAAATACCTCGAGCGGGTCAAGATCCCCGAGCAGGCGAACAAGTACCCGGGCCAGCTCTCGGGCGGTCAGCAGCAGCGCGTGGCGATCGCGCGCTCGCTATGCATGAACCCCAAGATCATGCTGTTCGACGAGCCGACCTCGGCGCTCGATCCGGAGATGATCAAAGAGGTGCTCGACGTGATGATCGAGCTCGCCGAGACCGGTATGACCATGATCGTGGTGACCCATGAGATGGGCTTCGCCACTGCGGTCGCGCACCGCGTGATCTTCATGGACAGCGGCGAGATCGTCGAGCAGAACACGCCGCAAGAGTTCTTCAACAACCCGCGTTCGGACCGGACCAAGCTGTTCCTCAGCCAGATCCTTCGCCATTAAGGCGAGAGCGGCCGTCGATCGGGCTTACCGCCTCCATTGCCGGAACCTTTTCGACTTGCTGGCGATAAGGCGTGAAGCCTGCGCGCTGATAAAGCGTAAGCGCGCGGGGGTGGTCCAGGGTGCAGGTGTGGACCCAGACCCGTTCGGGGCGGTGAATCCAGGCCGCGCTTACGGCCCAGTCGAGAAAGTAGCCTCCGAGCCCGCGGCCGACGAACTCGGGCATCAGGCCGAAGTAGGCGAGCTCGATCTCGCCTTCGATCCGGCCGTCGAGCTCGGCGTAGCCCGCCGGCACGCCGGCGGCATAGAGCACATAGATCTCGACCCGTCCGTCGTGGATGATCCGGGCGAGCGCCTCGTCGTCGAGCAAGCGGCGTTCGGTCCAGTTCCAGGGGCCGCCCACCGTGTTGTAAAGGTAGCGATAAAACGAGAGCGTCGGCCGCTCGGCCCGCAGAATCGCGAGCTTGCCGATCGGCGCGGGCGTGGCCGGCTTGCGGGGCGGGGCGCGCATTTCGAGATAGGTCACCGTGGTCTCGATCATGCGCGGTCCCTTCTTCGAGGACGTCTTTTGCGTCATTTCGCTGTGCTCCCGTTCGGCGCTTTCGTCATCTCTCGCCGTCGTCGAGCCACCGCGCCATGACGATGCGCGGCGTCTCGTCGTAGCCGATCCGCGCGTAGAACCGCCGCACGCTGGCGTTCGTTTCGCGGATCATCAGGTTGACCTTTCTCACGCCCTGAGCGGCGAGCCAGGTTTCGGCCCGGGCGACGATCCGACGGCCGAGGCCGCGCCTGCGCCAGTCGGGCGCTGTCGCCACGTAATAGAGCCAACCCCGATGCCCGTCGCTTCCGGCCATGGCGGTTGCGACGATCTCCCCTTCCGCCTCGGCGACGAAGAGCTCGGCCGTCGGCGTCGCCCGGCACAGGGCGATGTCGGAGAGCGGATCGTTGTAGGGAACGGCGAGGCCCGCCCGTCGCCACAGCGCGGCGACCCGTTCCGCTTCGCCGTCGGCGATCGGACGGATCGCAACCCCGTCAACGGCGTCATCGTCCATCGGCTCAGGGCTCGATCGGCGTATCGTCACGACCGCCCCATTCGGTCCAGGAACCATCGTAAACCGCGGCGTCGCCATAGCCCGCGCAATGAAGCGCGAGAGCGAGGACCGCCGCGCTCACGCCCGAGCCGCAGGTGGCGACCACAGAGCGGCCGGGGGTGATGCCGGCCTCGTCGAATAAGGACACGAGCGTGTTGCGGTTGTGAAGCGTGCCCGTTTCGCTGTCGATCAGGCGATCGTAGGGGAGGTTCCGGCTTTTCGGGATGCGGCCGGAACGCAGCCCCGGTCGCGGCTCGGGCTCGGCGCCGGCGAAGCGTCCCGCCGAGCGCACGTCGACCACCAGCTCGCGGCCGCTTTCGATATTGGCGCGGACCTGGTCGAGCTCGCGGACGAGAAGGCTGTTGAACCGCGCCGTGAAATGGCGTTCGCGGGGCATCACCGGACGATCGTCGACCGGGCGGTCTTCGGCCCGCCACTTCGCGAGCCCGCCGTCGAGGACGGCGACGTCGTTGTGGCCGAAAACGCGGAACATCCACCACACGCGCGGCGCGGCCATCCAGCCGCCCTGGTCGTAGACCACGATCCGGTTGCCGTCGCCAAGCCCGAGGCGACGAACCCGGCTCGCGAACTTCTCGGCGCTCGGCAGCATGTGGGGGAGGTTGCTCGCGGTGTCCGCGATCTCGTCGATGTCGAAGTAGACCGCGCCCGGAATGTGGGCTGCGGCGTACTCGGCGCGGGCGTCGCGCCCCGAGCCCGGCATGAACCAAGTCGCGTCGACCACCCGAATATCGGGCGCCGCCAGATGGGCCGCGAGCCAACCGGTCGAAACCAGAGCGTTCATTTCATTCTCGCGCATCACGGCCTCAGCCTTCGTCGAAAGCGACCACGACGCGGCGGTTGTGACGCCCTTTCTTCTCGATCTTGACCACCGAGACCGGGCCGATCTCGCCGGTGCGCGCGACATGGGTGCCGCCGCAGGCCTGAAGGTCGATCCCTTCGACCTCGAGAAGCCGCACCCGGCCGGCGCCGCGCGGCGGCTTGACGCTCATGGTTTTGACGAGCTCGGGCTGGGCGTCAAGCTCTTCATCGCTGATCCAGCGTGGGCGCACAGGGTGGTTCTCGGCGATCAGGCGGTTGAGCGCCGCCGTAATCTCGGCCTTGTCCAGGGTCGCCTCGGGCAGGTCGAAGTCGAGCCGCCCGCGGCCGTCGCCGATCTGGCCGCCGGTCACCGGGCCGTCGACGACGGCGCAGAGAAGATGAAGGCAGGTGTGCATCCGCATCAACCGATGCCGGCGCGGCCAATCGATCTCGGCGGTGACCGTCGCGCCCGGCGCGGGCAGGGCCGCGCCCTCGGCCGGGATGTGGAGAACGTCCGCGAGATGCTCGCCCTTCCGGGTGTCCACGATCTCGACTTCGCCGTCGGCGAACCGCAGGACGCCGCGATCGCCCGGCTGGCCGCCGCCCGTAGGATAGAACACCGTGCGGTCGAGACGGATGCCTTCGGGCGTCGCCGAGACGACCGTCGCCTCGCAGGCGCGGGCGTAAGGGTCGTCTTGAAAAATCAGGTCGGTCTGAGGCGCGGTCATGCGGACTCCTCGTTTTCGGTGGCGAGCCAGGGCGGAACGGGCAGGCCCTTTTCGCGCAGGAAGGCGGGGTTGTAGAGCTTGCTGCGATAGCGGTTGCCGTAGTCGCAAAGCACGGTGACGATCACATGTCCGGGGCCAAGGTCGCGGGCGGCGCGGATCGCGCCCGCGACGTTGATTCCGGTCGAGCCGCCGAGCACAAGCCCTTCGTCGCGCGCAAGCTCGAAAAGCACCTCGAGCGCCTCGGCGTCGGAGACGCGATACTGGGCGTCGACCGGGGCCCCTTCGAGGTTCTTGGTGATCCGACCCTGGCCGATTCCTTCGGTGATCGAGTTGCCCTCGGCCTTGAGCTCGCCGTGGTCGTACCAGTTGTACATCGCCGAACCATAGGGGTCGGCGAGCACGATCTTGACCGAAGGTTTGCGCTCTTTCAGCGCAAGGCCCACGCCGGCGATCGTGCCGCCGGTGCCGATCGCCGAGACGAAGGCGTCGACGCGGCCTTCGGTCTGGGTCCAGATCTCGGGCCCCGTGCTTTCGTAATGGGCCTGCCGGTTGGCGACATTGTCGAACTGGTTGGCCCAGATCGCGCCGTTGGGCTCGCTCTCGTTGAGTTCCTCGGCGAGCCGGCGCGAGACGTGCTGGTAGTTCCCAGGGTTGCTGTAGGGCACCGCCGGCACGAGCCTGAGATCGGCCCCGTAAAGCCTGAGCGTGTCGAGCTTTTCGGCGCTCTGCGTCTCGGGCACTACGATCACGCAGCGATAGCCCCGGGCCGCGCCGACCAGGGTCAGGCCGATGCCGGTGTTCCCCGCCGTGCCCTCGACGATCACGCCGCCCGGGCGCAGCGCGCCGCGCGCTTCGGCGTCGCGCACGATCCAGAGCGCGGCCCGGTCCTTGACCGACTGGCCGGGGTTGAGAAACTCGCACTTGCCGAGAATCTCGCAGCCGGTAAGATCCGAGGCTCGTTTAAGCCGGACGAGCGGCGTGTTCCCGATCAGAGCGCAGAAGTCGTCGCGAACGTCCATGATGCCAGCCTCGAATGGGTGATGAAGGGCGGGGCGGCAAGAGTAGCGATGCGCTTGGCCCTGATCAAGCATGCCTACCTTCCTAGGCGCGCAGAGCGGGTAGCGCCGCGGCATGCGACCAAAAAAAGGACCAGGGATAGCAACGAAGGATCCCACCGCAGATGGATATCGCCTCAGTAGCGTTTTACGGCAACGACCTCATCACCTGGCTCGGGGCCGTGGTCGTCGCGATCGCCGTTATGCTCGCTGCTTACGTCGGCCGCCGCCTCATCGCGCGCCGGATCGCAGCGCTGGTCGGCAAGACGGCGACGCGACTCGACGATCAGCTCCTGGAGCTCATCAATCGCACCAACCCGCTGTTCTTCCTCATTCTTGGGATCTACGCCGGCGCGATCTTCCTGACCCTGCCCGAGTCCGTGCGCAACTTGGTCGATGCGACCATGGTGATCGCTCTTCTCGCCCAGGCGGCGATCTGGGGATCGCATCTTGCTTCGACCTGGATCATGCGGCTGGCCGAGCGCCGCAAGACCGAAGATGCGGCCGGCGCGACCGCGCTCGGCGTGATGGCGACGCCGCTCAAGTTCGCGATCTGGACGCTCGCGGGATTGATGGCGCTTGACACCATCGGGATCGACGTGACCGCGCTGATCGCGGGTCTCGGCATCGGCGGCATGGCGGTTGCGCTCGCGACCCAGAACATTCTCGGCGACCTGTTCGCTTCGCTCTCGATCGTGCTCGACAAGCCTTTCGTGGTCGGCGACTTCATCGTCGTCGACGACCAGCTCGGCACGGTCGAGCGGATCGGCCTCAAGACGACGCGGGTGCGCGCGCTCTCGGGCGAGACGGTCGTGTTCTCGAACAACGATCTTCTCCAAAGCCGGGTTCGCAACTACAAGCAGATGGCCGAGCGCCGCGCCGTCTTCGCCTTCGGCGTCGTCTATCAGACCGCGCCCGATGTGGTCGAGGCGATCCCTGGTATGGTGCGCGAGATCATCGAAGCGACGCCGAATACCCGATTCGACCGCGGGCACTTCAAGGCCTTCGGCCCGTCGTCGCTCGACTTCGAGTTCGTCTATTACATGACCGTGCCCGATTACGCGCGCTACATGGATGCGCAGCAGGCGATCAACCTTGCAATCATGCGCCGCTTTGAGAAGGAGGGGATCGAGTTCGCCTACCCGACCCAGACCATTTTCGTCGAGAAGCTGGGCGAGACGCCTGCGCAGGCTTGAGACGGCGCCAATCGGTTCCCGGCGCCGGCCATCGGACGATCATCCCCGCTCGTTTGCGTCCTCGCCGGCAAGCACTGCGGTGAAAAGCGCCGGATCGACATTGCCGCCCGAGGCGACGACCGCAACCGTGCGGCCTTCGAGCGGGAATTTCCCGCTGGTTACGGCGGCGAGCGCGACAGCGCCGCCCGGCTCGATGACGAGCTTGAAGTGGCGGAAAGCAAGCCGCATAGCCCGGGCGACGTCGGCGTCGGTAACCGAAAGACCACCCGCCAGCAGGCGGCGGTTGATTGCGAAGGTCAGCGCTCCGGGCGTCGGCGCGCGCAGGGCGTCGCAGAAGCTTCGCGCCCCTGGCCGGACCTTCTCGCGCTTCCCGCTCGCAAGCGACCGCGCAGTGTCGTCGAAGCCTTCGGGTTCGACCGCGTAAACCTGCGCGCCAGGGACGCTTTCGGCGAGCGCGGTGGCGATCCCGGCCACGAGCCCACCGCCGCCGCAAGGGGCCAGAACGACATCGAGCCGAACTCCCATCGCGGCCGCCTGTCCGGCAAGCTCGAGCCCGACGGTGCCTTGGCCTGCGATCGTGTGGGGGTGGTCATAGGGCGGGACGATGGTCGCGCCGCGCTCCTCGGCGATCCGTCCGGCCACCGCCTCGCGGCTTTCTCCTTCGGGGTCGTAAAGCCGGACCTCGGCGCCCCAGGCGCGCGTGTGGTCGATTTTCACCGCGGGCGCATCCGTCGGCATCACGATCAGCGCCGGCGCGCCGAGACAGCGGGCGGCCGCGGCCACGCCCTGGGCGTGGTTTCCGGACGAATACGCCACCACGCCTCGGCGTCGAATCTCTTCGGGAAGCTGGGCGATGTTGTTGTAAGCGCCGCGGAACTTGAACGATCCCGTACGCTGCAAAGACTCGGCCTTGACGAGAAGCCGCCCACCGAGTCGTTCGTTAAGGAGCGGTGATTCAAGAAGAGGGGTCGCCGCCGCTTGGCCGCGCAGAAGGGCGGCCGCCGCGGTGACATCGACAAAGGCGGGAGGCTCAAAGTCTTGCGAAAAATTCATTGAAGGCTTCCAGACATTCGGGTTCATCGAGCATCGGCACGTGTCCTACGTCCTCGATCACGACGCGCCGGAGGTCGGGTTTTTCGGCGGCCATGCGTTCGAAGGTCGCATGGTTCAAGATATCGGAGAGCGCGCCACGGATCGCAAGGACCGGCAAGTGTCGCAGCGCCCGGAACAGAGGCCAGAGATCGGGAATGTCGCTCTGCCCAGCGCGAAATGCGCGTCCGATTGCAGGGTCGAAGTCGGGGCGCAGTCGGCCGTCCGGTCCCTCCCGATAGCTCCGGCGCGCGATTTTTTTCCATCCTTCGTCGTTGAGCCGGCGATTGGGATAGGCCCTGCGGACGAAGGCCGTCGCCGCGTCCCAGTCGGGTTGGGTTAAATGATCGGCGAGATAAGAGCCGATCCGCGCGATCCCCGCAGGGTCAATCTCGGGACCGATATCGTTGAGCACGACCCCGGCGAGCGCGGTCGGCCGGGCGACCGCCAGCATCATGGCCAGAATCCCGCCGAGCGAGGTGCCGATCACCACCACGCCGTGGACGTTGGTCGCGGTCAACACGTCGAGCACATCGGCGAGGTAGCGCGCCGGCGTGTAATGCCGCCAGTCGGGGTCGTAGTCGGACCGTCCTCGGCCGCGATAATCGAGAGCGATCACTCGGCGTCTGCGCGCGAGCCTCGGGGCGAGATCCTCGAAGTCGACGGAGCTTCGCGTCAGTCCGGCGAGACACAGAACCGGAGCGCGTGGCGAGGCCGCATCGCCGTAATCGCGAACGTAAAGCGAAAGCCCGTCGTCGGCGGTGATTCGCCGTTCGCGGAACCGCGCGGCCTCGCCCGTCACCTCAAAGACCCAGAAGGCCGGGGAGCTCGTCTAGGGTGGCGATCTCGGCGGCGATCTCGCCGGGGAGCCGCTCGGGCCGCTGGCCGAAGCGGTTGATCCAAGCGACCCGGAAGCCGAACGCCGCGGCGCCGTTCGCGTCCCACGCGTTCGACGACTGGAAGGCGATCCGCCCGGCTTCGACCCCGAGGCGATCGACGGCGAGCCTGTAGACCCTGGGGTCGGGCTTGTAGACGCCGATCTCTTCGACCGAGAGCACGGCGTCGAGCCGATCGGCGATCTTCGCGTTGCGCACCGCGGCGGCGAGCATGTCGGGCGAGCCGTTGGAGAGAATCGCGCAACGGATGCCGGCGTCCTTGAGGCGGCCGAGAACGCCCGCGACCTCGGGGTAGGCGTCGAGCGAGAGGTAGCAGTCCATCAGCCGCTCGCGTAAGCCGGGGTCGTCGATGCCGTGGCTTTCGAGCGCGTAGTCGAGGGCGTCTCCAGTGATCCGCCAGAAGTCGACGTGATGGCCCATCAAGGTCCGAAGCCAGGTGTACTGAAGCTGTTTGAGCCGCCAGGTCTCCGAGACCGCCTCGGCGCGCTCGCCGAGGGCTGCGCGTTCGCGCGCCGCCGCCGAATGGACGTCG
The DNA here is from genome assembly GCA_964475385.1 of uncultured Alphaproteobacteria bacterium. GTDB lineage: Bacteria > Pseudomonadota > Alphaproteobacteria > JAAXGF01 > JAAXGF01 > CAYYWV01. The sequence continues at coordinate 17,144 of CAYYWV010000009.1, forward strand.
AACAGGGTGCCGTAAGCGTCGAAGACACAGGCGCCGATATCGCCGAATGCCGGATGGGTCATGGCTTTCCTCCTTGAGTGCCGCGGCGTCAAACGCCGCATGGACGCGCGCCCCCCTTGGCGCGCAAGGTACCGAACGGCCACGCAAACGCAACCGTCTAACGACGCTCAAGGATAACGAGGCGGAGGAGGGAGCGGACGGCTCAGAGGGAAGACGCGCCCCCCGCTTCTGTGCGAGCGAGGCTCGGCTTCGGCGCATCGTAAGCGCCGCGTTCGAGGACGAGCGCGAGACTCATCGCCGAAACCGGTTGCCCGGCAAGACGGCGATATACGGGGACGGCCTCGAGCACCCGTTGGACGTAGTTGCGGGTCTCGCCAAGGGGGATCATCTCGATCCAGTCGATGACGTCGACCTCGGGCGCGCGAGGATCGCCAAAGCGTGCGATCCAACGCCGGACCCGGTTGGGACCGGCGTTGTAGGCGGCGAGCGCGAGCACGTAGGATCCGTTGTACCGGGCAAGAAGGGTCTCGATGTAGCTGCGCCCTATGGTCAGGTTGTACTCGGGGTCTTCGATCAGACGGGCGCGGCTGTAGGGAAGCCGAAGGCCGCGCGCGACCCGCCGCGCGGTCGCCGGCATGATCTGCATCAGGCCGCGGGCGCCGGCGGCGCTGATTGCTCGGGGATGAAACCCGCTCTCCTGACGGAGCATGGCGAGAAGAAGGGCGGGCTCGACGACGCTGTTGGTCCGTTCCAGGCTAGGCGGCAGCGCGACCATGGGATAGCCCTCGTCGAGCATGACGACGCCTTCGCTCGCCGCGCGCCGGGCGATACGCACCGCGAGGTCGAACCGACCCGCCTCGCGGGCGAGGCGCGCGACCAAGCGACGCTCGCCCGGGGTTGCCGCAAGCGCCGCGAGCCTAAGGACGAACGGATCGACGAGGTCTTCCCATCCGAGCGCGGCGAGACGGCGAACGACTTCGGCAAGCTCGTGGTTGCGGATGAAGTCGCGGTCGGCAGTCGTGATGGCGGGGGCTTCGGGCAGGGAAAGAGGCGCTTCAGGGTCGAGGCGCGCGAGCGCAAGGGCGCCGTAAAAAGTGGTCGGGTAACGGGCGGCGCGGGCGAACCAGGCTCGGGCATCGTCCTCGCGTCCAGCCGCGGCGGCGGCCCGGCCGGCCCAATAGGCCGCCCGCGCAAGGCTGACCGCATAGCGCACCCCCTCGAACAAACGCTGGAAATGAGGAGCGGCGAGCGCCGGATCGTTCAGAAAACGGAGCGCGATCCAACCCGCGAGCCACTCGCCTTCGGAACGAGGCAAGGGAAGAGTTTGGTTGTGGCGGCTGGCGAGATGATAGCCGACCGAGATCAGGCCGTCGGCGAGCGCGCTGCGGATCTGAATTCGGGTCTCGCGCCACCAGGCCTCGGGGCGAACCAGGTCGGCAGGGGGATTGTCGAGGATCGCGCGCGCGGCCTCGTCGCGGCCTTTGCGGCGACGCCAGCGCAAACGCTCGTACCACAGGCCGGGGTCGTTGCGGAGCGCAGGCGGCACCTTGGCGATGGCGGCGTCGACCCCGGGGGCGCGGACCATGAGCCTGAGCCGCGCGATTCCCAGCGCGCGATGGCCGGGGTCGACCCGGCGCAGCATACGCTGAGCGGCGCGCCGTTTGTGGTCCCAGAGGAGTCGATCGAGCCGCGCGACGTGATCTTCCGCGCGCAAGCGCTTGCGGTGACGTTTGAGAAAACGCCGTTCCTCGGACGGCGTGAAGTCGCCCTCGACCCAGGCGCGGCGCAAAAGCGCAATCGCAGCCTTTTTCTCGCCGGTGGCGAGCATCGCCTCCGCAAGCCGCCAACGCCCCCATCCCGTCAGCGGCGGGTGGCGGGCGAACCAGGCGCGCACCTGTTCGGCCGGCATCCGGTCGCCGAGCGCCCGCTCGGCGCGGCGGCGCAACAGGGTCTGCCCCGGCCAGTCGGGGTTGGCCTCGATGAAGGCGGCGATCTCGTCGAAGGGCGCGGGCGGATCGCTTTGCGTCAACCGATACCAGGCGATGACCTTATCGATCAGCGCATCTTCGCCCTTGGCGGCGAAGCGCGCGGCCAAGGCCCAATCCCGATCGGCGGCGGCGGAAAGCGCGCGCGCGAGGTAGGCCTCGCTCTTGGGCGGCGGCGGCGGCGGCGATGCAGCCTCGGACGGGGACGCCCGCGGAGCGGTTGCGCCTGCGCCGAAGACGGCGATCCCCGCGAGCAGTAACACGGCCGGGCGCAGCATCGACACTTCGGTCTCCCTGCAGGCGTTTGCGACGTGTGGCGCCGCCTCTTGTTTCTATGCAATTTATCACTTCCAAACGGTTAACCAAACTTCGGCGGGCTCGCTTGCCGCCGAAAGCCGGCGCGGCTATGTTCGGACCGGTGAGACCGCGGGGGAGGGAAGAGCATGTTCGAGGGATCGTTCACGGCGCTGATCACGCCGTTTCGGAACGGGGCGGTTGACGAGCAAGCGTTCCAGTCGCTGGTGGAATGGCAGATCGCCGAAGGGACCGATGGCTTGGTGCCTTGCGGCACGACGGGCGAATCGCCGACGCTTTCGCACCGCGAACACGAACGCGTGGTCGATCTTTGCATCGAGGCGACGAAAGGCCGGGTGCCCGTGCTTGCCGGCACCGGCTCGAACTCGACCGAGGAAGCGATCTCGCTCACCCGGCACGCCAAGGAATCGGGCGCGGACGGGGCGCTCGTGGTGACGCCCTACTACAACAAGCCGACCCAGGAAGGGCTTTACCAGCACTTCAAGGCGATTCACGACGCCGTCGACATCCCGATCATCATCTACAACATCCCCGGGCGCTGCGTCGTGGACATGACGGTCGAGACCATGGCCCGGCTCGCCGCGTTGCCGAACATCGTCGGCGTCAAGGATTCGTCCAACGATCCGGCGCGGCCTTCGCTCACGCGGCGCGCTTGCGGGCCGGACTTCGTCCAGCTCTCGGGCGAGGATGCGGCGCGGCTCGCGCTTTTGGGCAGCGGCGGCCATGGCTGCATCTCGGTCACGGCGAACGTCGCGCCTCGGCTCTGCGCCGAGCTTCACGACGCCTGGCGCGACGGCGATATCGCGCGGGCGACCGAGCTCCAGGAGCGGCTGATGCCCCTGCACCAAGCGCTTTTCCTCGAAACCAGCCCGGCGCCGGTCAAATACGCCGCAAGCCGGCTCGGGCTGTGCGAGGCGACGGTGCGCCTGCCCCTGGTCGAGCCCAGCCCGGCGACGCGCGAGCGGATCGACGCGGCGATGCGCGCGGTCGGCCTTCTCAACTGAAGGCGCCGGGGCCCGAATGGCCGCCAAAGATCAGAGCCCGGGCCGGACGGTTGCGCTCAACCGAAAGGCCCGGCGCAACTACATCATCGAGGAGACCCTTGAGGCCGGCATCGTGCTCACCGGCACCGAGGTCAAGTCCCTACGCGAAGGGCGGGCCAATATCGGCGAATCATACGCGGCCGTTAAGGACGGCGAGATCTTTCTGCTCAACGCCCACATTTCGGAGTATCGCGGCGGCAATCGCTTCAACCACGAACCCTTGCGGCCGCGGAAACTTCTTTTGCACAAGCGCGAGATTCGCCGGCTGATCGGCGCGGTCCAGCGCGAAGGCGTGACCCTGGTTCCGCTCTCGATCTACTTCAACGAACGCGGCCGCGCCAAGGTCAGACTCGGGATCGCCCGCGGCAAGAAACAGTACGACAAGCGGGCGGCCGAGCGCGACCGCGACTGGCAGCGTCGCCGCCAACGGCTCCTGCGCGCCTACAACTGAGACCGAACCGCTGCGAAAGCCTGGGCGTTTTACGCGGCGGCGCCGTCGAGGTGGGCGCGCGCGGCGCGGAAGACGTCGTGGAACATGGCCTCGGTGAGCTTGCCCGTGTTGGTGTTGTAGCGCGAGCAGTGGTAGCTGTCGGCGAGCAGAAGGCCGCGGGGCAGGGGATGGCGCGCCCCGTGGGCGAAGCGCAGCGCCGCAAGCCTGAGCCCCAATGCGCGGACCACCGCGGCGTGCGCGATCGCCCCTAGCGCGACGATGACGCGAAGCTTGGCGAGCCCCGCGATCTCGGCCGCAAGAAAGCGCCGGCAGGCCGTCGCCTCGGCCCCGGTCGGCCGGTTCTCGGGCGGCACGCAGCGCACCGCGTTGGTGATTCGGCAATCGACCAGCTTGAGGCCATCGTCGGCCCGGGCTTTGTAGCGGCCTTCGGCGAAGCCGAAGCGGGCGAGGGTGTCATAAAGGAGGTCGCCCGCATAGTCGCCGGTAAACGGGCGGCCGGTTTGGTTGGCGCCGCGCAGCCCCGGCGCAAGCCCCACGACGAGAAGCTGCGCGTCTGTCGGGCCGAAGGACGCGACCGGGGCGTTGTGCCAGCCTGGAAACCGCGCCCGGTTCTCGGCCCGGAAGGCGGCAAGCCGGGGACAGAGCGCGCAGTCGCGGCCAGGCGTAATCACGGCGGCGCGGTATCAAGTCTCAAGGACCGCGGCGGCGCGCGCTCTCAGCGCCGGGCGATGACGCTGGCCTCGTCACGCGGCGTCTCGCGCATGATCCGCGGCGCGAGGTCTTCGAGCTCGAGGAAGCAGTCGGCCTGGCGGCGGAGCTCGTCGGCGACCATCGGCGGCTGGGACCGGATGGTGCTGACCACCGTCACCCGCACGCCGTGGCGCTGCACCGCCTCGACCAGACGACGGAAGTCGCCGTCGCCCGAGAACAGGACCACGTGGTCGAGATAGTCGCGCATCTCCATCATGTCGACGGCGAGCTCGATGTCCATGTTGCCCTTAATCTTTCGCCGCCCGGCCGAGTCGGTGAACTCCTTTGCCGGCTTGGTGACCATGGTGTATCCGTTATAGTCGAGCCAGTCGACCAGCGGACGGATGGGCGAATACTCCTGCTCGTCGGTAAGCGCAGTATAATAGAAGGCGCGGAGCAGACGGCCGCGGGACGCGAACTCCTCGAGAAGGCGCTTGTAGTCGATGTCGAACCCGAGCGCGCGGGCCGCGGCATAGAGATTGGCGCCGTCGATGAAGAGTCCGATCCGCTCCTGCGGATAAATATCCATTGTTGAAAATCCCGATTGTCGGCTTGGATGGTTCTATCGCCGCCGTGACGCGCACGGCGCGGAATGTGAAAGAAAGCAGGTTCCGGCGATCGTGAAATTTGACCCTTTATCTAAGGTTTTTTGGCGATGACAGCAAGAGGCCATAAACCTGGAGATGGCGCGAAGGCGGCGATCCTGATCGGAATCGGCGCGAATCTTCCTTCGCCTCATGGGACGCCGCGCGAAACCTGCGAGAAGGCGCTCGCGATGCTTGCGGAAAGAGGGATCGGGCTCGTCTCTCGATCGCGCTGGTATCGGTCCGCGCCGGTGCCGCCCTCGGACCAGCCCTGGTTCGTCAACGGGGTGGCCGCAGTCCAAAGCGGGCTCGGCCCCGAGGCTCTGCTCGAGACCCTGCTCGCGGTCGAGCGCGCCTTAGGGCGGGTCCGCGAAGTTCGCTGGGGGCCGCGCCTGATCGATCTCGATCTTCTCGATTACCGCGGTCTGGTGCGGGCCGGGCCGGCGCCCATCCTCCCCCATCCCAGGATCGCCGAGCGCGCCTTCGTCCTTCTGCCGCTGGCCGAGGTCGCCCCGGGTTGGCGTCACCCCGAGACCGGCCTTCCGATCTGCGAGCTGATCGCCCGGCTTCCACCGGACCAAGCGATTGCGCCCCTTGACGAGACGGGGCTTGAAGGGCCATAGAACCTCCGTGGCGCAGGGGTTCTTGCGCCCTTGCTTTAACTTTGCAGGCAAGATACTACATATTCCACATATCCCTTTGTTCGTCCGTTCCAGGAGACGCATTGCATGGCTCGCGTTACCGTCGAAGACTGTATTCTCAAGGTTCCCAACCGGTTCGATCTCGTGCTTCTCGCCGCGCAGCGTGCGCGCGAGCTTTCGTCGGGCGCCGCGCCGGCGGTCGAGCGCGAGAACGACAAGAACCCGGTCATCGCGCTGCGTGAGATCGCCGAGGAGGCGATTGATATCGACGATCTGCGCGAAAAGCTGGTCTTCGGCCTCCAGCGCCATGTCGAGGTCGACGAGCCCGAGGATGACAGCATGAGCATTCTCGCCGCGGCCGAAAAGGAATGGGCCGGGATCGCGGGCGATACGGCGGCAGGCGCCGCAGCGGAAAAGTCGACGGGCGTCGAAGCCGAAGCCGAAGCCGCCGTCGGCAAAGAGCCTGCCCCCGAAAAGCAGGCTGCGCCGGATCAGACCGCGCCCGAGGGCGAAAACGCAGAACCCAGGACGGACGAGGCGTAGCGCGCTCTGTCGCGCCCGCGGATCGCCGGCCGCCTCGTCGTGACTGCGCCGGGGCCAGGGGCAGCCGGCTGGGCCGGTTGAAGACGACGTGATTCGCCAGTACGAGCTCGTCGAACGAGTTAAGAGCTACGAACCGAATGCGGACGAGGCCGCGCTCAACCGCGCTTATGTTTTCGCGACCAAGGCGCACGGCTCCCAAAAACGTGAATCGGGCGATCCCTACTTCGCGCATCCCGTAGAGGTCGCCGGCATTCTGACCGGCATGCGCCTCGACAGCGCGACCATCATCACCGCGCTCCTGCACGATACCGTCGAAGACACGGGCGCCACCCTCGACGAGCTGAGGCGGTTGTTCGGCGACGAAGTCGCGCGCCTCGTCGACGGCGTGACCAAGCTGACGCGGCTCCAGCTCCAGTCGGACCGCACCCGGCAGGCGGAGAACTTCCGCAAGCTGTTGCTCGCCATGTCCGACGACATCCGCGTGCTTCTGGTCAAGCTCGCGGATCGGCTGCACAACATGCGCACCCTGCACTTCGTGAAAAGCGCCGAGAAGCGCAACCGCATCGCGCGCGAAACCATGGAGATCTACGCCCCGCTCGCCGAGCGCATCGGCATGCAGGGCATGAAGGACGAGCTCGAAGACCTCGCGTTCGCAGAGCTCAATCCCGACGCGCGAGCCTCGATCCTCACCCGGCTCGAGTTCCTGCGCAAGACGGGCAACAACCCGGTGCCGCGCATCGAAGAAGAGCTTCGCCGCACGCTCGCCAAGGCGGGCCTCAACGCTCAGGTCTCGGGCCGCGAAAAGAAGCCTTACTCGATCTGGCGCAAGATGGAGCGCAAGAATGTCGGCTTCGAGCAGCTCTCCGACATCGTGGCCTTTCGCATCGTTCTCGATTCGGTGCCCAAGTGTTACGAGGCGCTTGGCGTCGTGCACGGCGCTTATCCCATGGTGCCGGGCCGCTTCAAGGACTACATCTCGACGCCCAAGCCCAACGGGTATCAGTCGCTCCACACCACGGTCATCGGCCCCGAAAGCCAGCGCATCGAGATCCAGATACGGACCGCCGAGATGCAGGAGTTCGCCGAGTACGGCGTTGCGGCCCACTGGCATTACAAGTCTCCCGACGGCTCTTTGACCCATCACGAAGGCCGCCAGTATCGCTGGGTGCGCGAGCTTCTCGAGATCCTTGAGCGGGCCTCGGGGCCCGAAGAGTTTCTCGAGAACACCAAGCTCGATCTGTTCCAGGACCAGGTGTTCTGTTTCACGCCCAAGGGCGACCTGATCGTGCTGCCGAGCGGAGCGACGCCGGTCGATTTCGCTTACGCCGTCCATACCGAGGTCGGCGATACCTGCGTCGGCGCCAAGATCAATGGCCGTATGAAGCCCCTGCGCACGGTGCTTCAGAACGGCGACCAGGTCGAGATCATCTGCTCGAAGGCCCAGACGCCTTCGCCGATGTGGGAGCGTTTCGTCGTTACCGGCAAGGCGCGGAGCTGTATCCGCCGCTTCATTCGCCTCCAGCAGCGGGCCCAGTACATCGACCTCGGCCGGTCGATCGTGCAAAAGGCGTTTCGCCAGCTCGACCAAGCATTCAGCGAAGAAAAGCTCAAGCCCGTTCTCAAGAATCTGCACTATCGCACTGTAGACGATCTTTACGCTGCGGTCGGCGAGGGGAACATCACCGCGCGCCAAGTCACCGACCTCGCCCTGCCCGAAACCAAGGGCAAGAAACGCAAGTCCGTGCCGCTCGCCCGGCGTCGCGGCAAAGACGGCAAAGCGGGCGATCACGCGGTTCCGATTCGGGGGTTGATCCCCGGCATGGCGGTCCATTTCGCCGGCTGTTGCCACCCCCTGCCCGGCGATCGGATCGTCGGCATCGTCACCACCGGCAAAGGGGTCACCATCCACACCATCGACTGCGAGACGCTGGAGAGCTTCTCCGAGACGCCCGAGCGCTGGGTCGATGTCGCTTGGGACGTCGATTCCCAAAGCCCAGACATTCACGTCGGCCGCCTCAACGTCGTGTTGACCAACGAGCCCGGGAGCCTCGGCAGCCTGTCGACGGTGATCGCCAAGAATCTCGGGAACATCACCAACCTTAAGATCACCAATCGCTCGGTCGACTTTTTCGAAATGCTGGTCGACATCGAGGTTCAGGATGTAAAACATCTGACCAATATCATCGCTGCGCTGCGGGCGACGCCGGCGATCAGCTCGGTCGAGCGCGCGCGCGGATAATACGAAACAACGAAAGGGAAGGGGGCCGGCCGGGCGATGACGGACAACCATCCGGCGATGACGCGCGAGCAGGTGCTTGCCGAGTTCCGCGCCGCGGGCGCGCTGCTCGAAGGTCACTTCATTTTGAGCTCTGGCCTGCGCAGCCCCGCTTACATCCAGTGCGCCCGCGTCATGATGGACCCGCGCCGCGGCGAGCGTCTGTGCCGCGCGCTCGCCGCGCGCATCAAGGACCGCCTCAACGCCGGCGCGGTCGAAGCGGTGGTTTCGCCCGCGATCGGCGGGATCGTCGTCGGCTACGAGCTCGCCCGACAACTCGGGGTTCCGGCCATGTTCGTCGAACGCGCCGAAGACGGTTTCGCCCTGCGCCGGGGCTTCCACATCGCCCCCGGCGCCCGGGTGCTGATGGCCGAGGACGTGGTCACCACAGGAAAGTCCTCGCGCGAATGCATCGCCTGCATCGCTCGCGAAGGCGGCGTGGTGATCGGTGCGAGCTGCCTGATCGACCGCTCGGGCGGCGCGGTCGATCTCGGGGTGCCGTTGATCGCGCTCGCCGATATTGCGATTCCGGTCTACGCGCCCGATTCGCTTCCGCCCGAGCTCGCCGCACTGCCCGCGGTCAAGCCCGGCAGCCGCCCCGGTTGCTGACCGGGCGGCCGATGTTCAAGCGCCGATCAAAGCCGGGCCTTTTTTACCGGATTCGCGGTTTCGTCTGGCCCCATATCGGATGGCGAAGGGCGACGATCTATCTCTATCACAGGTTGATGCGCCTGCCCGGTTCGGACCATTCGATCGCGGCCGGCTTCGCCTGCGGCAGCGCGATCTCGTTCACGCCCTTCATCGGGTTTCACTTCATTCTTTCGGGCCTTTTCGCCTGGGCTATCGGCGGTAATGTGGTCGCAGCCCTGATCGGCACGGTCGTTGGCAACCCCTGGACTTTTCCTTTCATTTGGATGGCGGTCTATAAGCTCGGCTGCCTGATTCTCGGCTGGGAGGCGACGGACGTTCTTTCCCACGGTCTGACCTTGACATATATTCTCCAGCACCCGCTTATGATCCTTTTGCCGATGGCCGTCGGTTCGATTCCGGCCGGCGCGATCGCCTGGGTGGTAAGCTATTGGCCGGTGCGCTATATCGTGCGCGACTACAAGGCGATTCGCCGGCGCCATCGCGAGCGCCGGCGACGCGCCCAGGAGAAGGCCGCCGCGAAGGCGCAAGACGCGACGACTCCGGTTGAACGGCAGGGCGCGAAGAAGGAGGGCAATGCATGAGCGCGACGCTTCGCCTCGGCGTGAACATCGATCATGTCGCCACGATCCGGAACGCACGCGGCGGTCGTCATCCCGACCCGGTGCGCGCGGCGCGGCTCGCCGCCGAGGCCGGGGCCGACGGCATCACCGCGCATCTGCGCGAAGACCGGCGCCACATCTCGGACCACGACATCGAACGGCTCAGCGCCGAGATCGACCTGCCGCTCAACCTCGAGATGGCGGCGACCGAGGAGATGCTCGCGATCGCGCTTCGCCACCGGCCGCACGCCGCCTGCCTGGTGCCCGAGAAGCGCCGCGAGGTCACGACCGAAGGGGGGCTCGACCTGATCGGCGGGCGCGCCCATCTCGCGTCTTATGTCGACCGGCTGAGCGCGGCGGGAATCCGGGTCTCGTGCTTCATTGATCCGGATCTCGACCAAGTAGCCGCGGCCAAGGCCCTCGGCGCGCCGGTGATCGAGCTTCATACCGGGCGCTTTTGCGATGCCGAGACCGCCGCCGCCCGCGACGCCGAGCTCGCCCGGTTGCGGGCCGCCGCCGAGGAGGCCGAACGCTTGGGCCTTGAATGCCATGCCGGCCACGGCCTCACCTACGATACGGTCGGCCCCGTCGCCGCGATTCCAACGATCGCCGAGCTCAACATCGGCCATTTCCTGATCGGCGAAGCGATCTTCGGGGGGCTCGACAGCGCGATCAAGCGGATGCGCGCGCTGATGGACAAGGCCCGCGCCGAAGCCCTCGGCGAACGCAGCGCCTGAACTTAAGGCCGCGTTCGCAATGATCCTGGGGCTCGGCAACGATATTATCGACATCCGTCGGATCGGACGCGCGTTGGACCGGTTCGGAGACCGTTTCGTCCATCGCGTCTTCACCGAGGAGGAACGCCGAAAGGCCGAGCGCCGAACCAACCCCGCCGCGACCTACGCCAAACGCTTCGCGGCCAAGGAGGCCTGCGCCAAGGCGCTCGGCACGGGCTTTCGCCGGGGCGTGTACTGGCGCGACCTCGGCGTCGTCAATCTCCCGTCGGGGCGGCCGACCATGCGGCTGACCGGCGGCGCCGCGCGCCGCCTCGCCGAGATCACGCCTCCGGGCATGACCGCGCGGATCGACCTTACGCTTACCGACGACCATCCGATCGCCCAGGCGATCGTTCTGATTTCGGCGCAACCCGCCGAAGACGCCTGATGCGCGTCGCACCGATACCGCTCTCCTGCGAAAGGCCCGCCTGAAAATGTCGCCCACCGAAGAGCCGCCTAGCCTCGCCCAAAGATTCACCGGGTTTCTCGAGTTCTCGCGGACGATCCTCTACGCCGTTCTGATCGCGGTCGTCGTGCGGACCTTCGCGTTCGAGCCTTTCAACATCCCTTCGGGGTCGATGATCCCGACGCTGCTCGTCGGCGATTATGTGTTCGTCTCGAAGTATGCTTACGGCTACAGCCGTTTCTCGCTGCCGTTCGGGTTGCCGCTGATACCGGGACGGATTCTGTTCACGCCGCCCAAGCGCGGCGACGTGGTCGTTTTCAAGCTCCCGCGCGATAACAAGACCGACTATATCAAACGGGTGATCGGGCTTCCCGGCGACCGAATCCAGGTGCGGGGCGGCGTCGTCTACATCAACGGCGAGCCGGTCAAACGCAAGCGCATCGAAGACTTCGTCGAGACCGATTCCTACGGCAACACCCAACGCATCGCCCAGTACATCGAGACCTTGCCCAACGGGCGGCAGTATCGGGTTCTCGATCGCGGGCCGAATTGGCCCTACGACAACACGGGCGTCTACGTGGTGCCTCCGGGACATTACTTCATGATGGGCGACAACCGCGACAACTCGGCCGACAGTCGGGCCGCCAACGGGGTGGGCTACGTGCCGGCGGTGAACCTGGTGGGGCGCGCCGAGGTCGTCTTCTTCTCGACCAATGGCGCCGCCCAGCTGTGGGAGGTGTGGAAGTGGCCGTTCGCAATCCGCTTCAACCGCTTCTTCACGTCGCTGGAGTGAGCGCAAAAGTCCACGACCGCGTCGCCGCCGCCGCCAGCGCCCTCGGCCACGACTTCGCGAAGCCCGCGCTTCTCGCCGAGGCGCTTACCCATCCGAGCCTGGGAGGGCGCGGCTCGACCTACGAACGGCTTGAGTTTCTCGGCGACCGGGTGCTCGGGCTCGCCGTCGCCGACATGCTGCTCGAGAGCTTCCCCGCCGAGGCCGAAGGCGCGCTCGCCAAGCGGCTGACCGCGCTCGTCCGTCGCGAAACCCTCGCCGCCGTCGCCGCCGACGTCGGCCTCGGCGACTACCTTGCGCTCTCGCGCGGCGAGGAAGGGGCCGGGGGGCGCCGCAACCCGAGCGTGCTTGCCGACGCTCTCGAAGCGGCGATCGGCGCGATCTATCTCGACGGCGGGTTCGAGGCCGCGAAACGCTTCGTGCGCCGACACTGGCGCGTGCGCATGGCGGCCGCGGCGCATCCTCCCGAGGACGCCAAGACCCGGCTTCAGGAATGGGCGCAAGGCACGGTCGGCGTCACCCCGCGCTACGAGACGGTTGCGCGCGCAGGACCGGCCCACAGCCCGACCTTCGAGGTCGAGGTCCAGGTCGAAGGCGTGGCGCGCGAACGCGGCACAGGGAGCTCGAAACGCGCCGCGGAGCAGGCGGCGGCGAAGGCGCTTCTCGCCCGCATCGCCGCCACAGGCGGGAAGGGAAGGAAGCCATGACTGGCGGCGATATCGACAACACCGAAGCCGGTCCCTCGACGGGCGGCGAAGAGGCCGCGGAGGGAACGCGGTGCGGCTTCGTGGCCATCGTCGGCGCGCCCAACGCCGGTAAGTCCACCCTTCTCAACGCGCTCGTCGGAACCAAGGTCTCGATCGTTACGCCCAAGGTCCAGACCACGCGCACTCGAATCACCGGCATCGTCATCGTCGGGCGCACCCAGATCATCTTCGTCGATACGCCGGGAATCTTCGCGCCGCGACGCAGGCTCGACCGTGCGATGGTCGAAGCCGCCTGGTCGGGCGCTCGCGACGCCGACATCGTGGTCCATCTGGTCGATGCGGCGCGGGCGGCGAAACGGGGCGTCGACGACGACAGCCGGCGCATCATCGATGGGCTCGCGAGAAACGGGCGCAAGGCGGTGTTGGCTCTCAACAAGATCGATCGGGTGAAGCCGCCTGCGCTTCTGCCGATCGCGGCCGAGCTCGACAAGACCGGCGTCTACGACCAGGTGTTCATGATCTCGGCGCTCACGGGCAGCGGTCTCGACGATCTGCGCGACGCGCTCGCCGCCCGCCTGCCCGAAGGACCATGGCTGTACCCGCCCGACCAGGTCGCCGATGCGCCGTTGCGCCTGCTCGCCGCCGAGATCACGCGCGAGAAGCTGTTCCTGCGCCTGTCCCAAGAGCTTCCTTACGCGATCGCGGTCGGAACCGAGTCCTGGCAGGAGCGGGACGACGGCAGCCTTCGGATCGACCAGGTGATCTATGTCGAGCGCGATTCCCACAAGCCCATCGTGCTCGGCAAGGGCGGCAAGCGGATCAAAGAGATCGGCACCATGGCGCGGGCCGAGCTCGAAGCGCTTCTCGACCGCCGCGTCCACCTTTTCCTTCACGTCAAGGTGGCGCCGCGCTGGGTCGACGATCCCGAACGCTACCGCGAGCTCGCGCTCGATTTTCCACGCTGAGGCCTCTCGTGGAGTGGGCCGACGAAGGCATCGTTCTTTCGGCGCGCCGCCATGGCGAGAGCGCGGCGGTGGTCCATCTTCTGACCCGCGCCCACGGCCGGCACGCGGGCCTCGTGCGCGGTGGAGCGGGGCCGCGCGGGCGCGGGCTCTATCAGACCGGCAACCGGGTCTCGGCGCGTTGGCGGGCGCGGCTCGCCGAGCATCTCGGCGCGTTTACGGGCGAGCTCATCCAGGCCCACGCCGCCGCGCTGATCGACGATCCCTTACGTCTTTCCGCGTTGAGCGCAGCCTGCGCGGTCGCCGATGCGACGTTGCCTGAACGCCAACCCTATCCGACGCTGTTCGACGCGTTGGCGGCGCTGATCGACACCCTTCACGGCTCTACGCAGTGGCCCGCGGCTTATGTGCGCTGGGAGCTCGGCCTTCTCGATGTGCTCGGCTTCGGGCTCGATCTCGGCGCTTGCGCGGCGACGGGACGCAACGACGATCTCGCCTATGTCTCGCCCAAGACCGGGCGCGCCGTGAGCCTTGCCGCAGGCGCGCCGTATCGCGACCGGTTGCTGCCCCTGCCTGGGTTTCTGATCGGCCGGGGCGGGGCGGACGCCGCCGCCGTGCGCGACGGGCTCCGGCTCACCGGATGGTTCCTGGACCGCCACGTCTTCGCTCCGCACAACCGTCGGATGCCCCCGGCGCGCGAACGATTTGTTGAGCGTTTTTCTCGCATCGATACCACATCTGGTGGTATAAGCGCCCAATGACCGACATGGCCGAACAGGATACGGTGCGCAGGGTCGCGTTCGCCGACGCCCTTGGCGAGCGCTACCTCGCTTATGCGCTGTCCACCATCATGTCGCGCTCGCTGCCCGACGTGCGCGACGGGCTCAAGCCGGTTCACCGGCGGCTTCTGTACGCCATGCGCGCCCTTCGCCTGGACCCCGAGGCCGGGTTCAAGAAATGCGCCCGCGTGGTCGGCGACGTGATCGGCAAATTCCATCCCCACGGCGACGCCGCGGTCTACGACGCGCTGGTGCGCCTCGCCCAGTCCTTCGCGGTGCGCTACCCGCTGGTCGACGGGCAGGGCAACTTCGGCAACGTCGACGGCGACAACGCCGCCGCCATGCGCTACACCGAGGCGCGGCTGACCGAGGTCGCGATGGCGCTTCTCGACGGGATCGACGAGGACGCGGTCGATTTCCAGGCGACCTACGACGGCGGCGACGAGGAGCCGGTGGTGCTGCCGGCGCGCTTTCCCAACCTGCTCGCCAACGGCGCGACCGGGATCGCGGTCGGCATGGCGACCAGCATTCCGCCCCATAACGTGGGCGAGCTGTGCGACGCCTTGATTTATCTTCTCGACCATCCGAAGGCGACCACCGCGGCGCTGGTCGAACGCCTGCGCGGTCCCGACTTTCCGACCGGCGGCGTGCTGGTCGAGCCCGCCGAGGCGATCGTCGAGGCCTATGAGACCGGCCGCGGTTCGTTTCGCCTGCGCGCGCGCTGGGAGGTCGAGCGGCTCAAGCATGGCCAGTATCAGATCGTGGTCACCGAGATTCCCTATCAGGTGCAGAAGGCCCGCGTGATCGAGAAGATCGCCGCCCTGATGGCGGCGCGCAAGCTCACGGCGCTCGCCGACGTGCGCGACGAATCGGACGAGAACGTGCGCATCGTGCTTGCGCCGAGGAGCCGGTCGGTCGATCCCGCGGCGCTGATGGAATCGGTCTTTCGGGCGACCGATCTCGAGGTTCGCATCGCGCTCAACATGAACGTGCTCGACCGCGACCGGGTGCCGCGGGTGATGGGGCTCCGCGACGCGCTCGCGGCCTTTCTCGATCATCGCCGCGAGGTGCTCGAACGCCGAAGCCGCCACCGTCTGCGCGCGATCGCGCGCCGACTCGACGTGCTCGCCGGCTACCTCGTCGCCTATCTCAACCTCGACGAGGTGATCCGGATCATCCGCGAAGACGACGAGCCCAAGCCGGCGCTGATGGCGCGGTTCGGGATCACCGATGTCCAGGCCGAGGCGATCCTGAACATGCGCTTGCGCGCGCTTCGCAAGCTCGAAGAGTTCGAGATCCGCAGCGAGCGCGACGCGCTTCTCGCCGAGCGGGCCGAACTCGAAGCCCTTCTCGACGACGAGCGTTTGCGCCGCAAGGCGCTGCGCGCCGAGCTCGCCGACATTCGCGCGAAGTTCGGCCCCGAGACCGCGCTCGGCCGCCGCCGGACCGAGCTCGCCGGCCCGCCCGCGGCGGTCTCGTTGCCGGCCGACGTCCTGATCGAGCGCGAGCCGATCACCGTTCTGTGCTCGGAGAAGGGGTGGATTCGCGCTGTCAGAGGCAACGGAAACGGCGCCGAGGCCAGGTACAAGGAGGGCGACCGGGGCCGGTTCGTCATCCGCGCCGAGACCACCGACAAGCTCGTCGTCTTCGCCACCAACGGGCGCTTTTATACCTTGCCCTGCGACCGCCTGCCGCGCGGCCGCGGCTTTGGCGAGCCGTTGCGCCTGATGATCGAGCTCGGCAACGACCACGATGCGGTCGCGTTGTTCGTGCACAAGCCGGGCCGCCGGCTGCTCGTCGCGTCCAGCGACGGGCGCGGCTTCGTGGTCGAGGAGGACTCCGTTCTCGCCCAGACCCGCCAAGGCCGCCAAGTCCTGAACCTCGCCCCCGGGGCGGAGGCTGCGGTCTGCACGCCGGTCTACGGCGACACGGTGGCGGTGATCGGCGACAACCGGAAGCTGCTCATCTTCCCGCTCGACGAGGTGCCGGTGATGACGCGCGGCCGCGGCGTCATCCTGCAACGCTACCGCAGCGGCGGGCTCGCGGACGCGATCGTCTTCAACCGGGCCGAGGGGTTGACCTGGCGCTCGGGCGAACGGACCCGCACCTTCACCGACCTCGCCCCCTGGCTTGGCCGGCGCGCCCAGGCGGGAAGGCTCCGACCGCAGGGATTCCCGCGTTCGAACCGCTTCACTTGAGCGTCGCCCGGAACGCCGACAACGCGAAATTCCATCGTCGTCTTGCCCGAATACCGCGAACAACAAAACGCCGCTCGCCATTCGAGCCATGCTCGGTTACAAGCATGCGGCGGCGCGCTAGGCCGCAAAAAGGGCGCGCGCGCGGTTAACGATAAGGGGGCTTAAAGGGGTGGACGCGCTTGCGAGCTTTGTACGGTTCGTCGATGCCGCGAACGAGCGGATCGGCCGCGGAGTCGCCTGGCTGACGCTGGCGATGGTGCTGATCACCTTTCTGGTGGTGATCCTGCGCTATGTCTTCGCGCTCGGCTGGGTGTGGATTCAGGAATCTTACGTCTGGTTGCACGGCATCGTCTTTATGGTCGGCGCCGGCTACACGCTGCTTCACGACGGCCATGTCCGGGTCGATATCTTCTATCGGCCGCGCGATGCCCGTCATCAAGCCTGGGTCGACCTTTTGGGCAGCGCTTTTCTGCTGCTTCCCATCGTCATCATGGTGGCGGTGGTGAGCTGGCCCTACGTGTTCAATTCTTGGCGCGAGCTTGAGGAATCGCGCGAGGCCGGCGGACTGCCTGGGCTGTTCCTTTTGAAGTCCGTGCTTCTCGTCTTCAGCCTTCTGATGGGGCTTCAGGGGCTTTCGCTGATGGCGCGCAGCTTTCTCACCCTGAAGGGCTACGCGGTTGGGCGGATCGGCGACAAAGCGGCCGAGGAGGAGAGAGTATGAGCGCCGGCGCCGAGATCCTCAGCCTTCTTATGTTCGCCACCGCCTGCGCGGTGCTGCTGGCGGGCTATCCGGTCGCTTTCTCGCTCGCCGGAACGGCCTTCGCCTTTGCGGCGATCGGCTCGTTCTTCGACGTCTTCGATCTCAGGCTTCTGGGAGGGCTCGCCTCGCGCTACATGGGCGTCATGTTGAACGAGGTGCTGGTCGCGGTGCCTTTGTTCGTGTTCATGGGGGTGATGCTCGAGCGCGCCAAGATCGCCGAGCAGCTTCTCGAGACCATCGGGCTTCTGTTCGGACGAATGCGCGGGGGGCTCGGTTTCTCGGTCGTCATTGTCGGCATGCTGCTCGCCGCATCGACCGGGATCGTCGGGGCGACCGTGGTCACCATGGGGCTTCTCAGCCTGCCGACCATGCTCAAGACGGGCTACGACCCCAAGCTCGCGACCGGGGTGATCTGCGCCTCGGGCACGCTCGGCCAGATCATCCCGCCGTCGATCGTCCTGGTCCTGCTCGGCGACATTCTCCAGGGCGCGAACACCCAGGCCCAGCTCGCCAAAGGGAACTTCGCCCCCGATCCGGTCTCGGTCGTCGATCTGTTCGCGGGCGCGTTCTTCCCCGGGCTCGTGCTCGTCGTCCTTTACCTCGGCTGGATCGTCGTCATGGCGATCGTTCGGCCCAAGAGCTGTCCGGTCATTGTCGACACCGGCGAGTACGGGAGCCTCGGGGCGCGGACCTTGCGGGTTCTGGTGCCGCCCGCGATCCTGATCCTCGCCGTCCTCGGCTCGATCGTCGCCGGGGTGGCGACGCCGACCGAGGCCGCGGCGGTGGGCTCTGTGGGGGCGATTCTGCTTGCGGGCCGCAGTCTGGCGCCCGAGCGTCCTGTACCGATCTACGTCGCCGGCGGTTGTCTGGTCGCCATGCTCGCAATCGCTTCGCAGTTCGACATGCGGATGCAGCGCGCCGAGGTGCCGATCGCCGATCTCCTGGCCGTGATCGCCGCCGGAGCGCTTTCGATCGGTCTTCTGTGGGGGCTCGGCGTCAGCCTGGTGCGCGTGCACCGGGCCGGCGTGCTCCGCAACGTCATGCGCTCGACCATGATGATAAGCTGCATGGTCTTCGTGATCCTGCTCGGCGCTTCGGTGTTCTCGCTCGTCTTCCGCGGCTTCGGCGGCGACGACCTGGTGGCCGATCTGTTGAGCAACCTGCCGGGCGGGGCTTTCGGCGCCATGGTCGCGGTGATGGCGCTCATGTTCGTGATGGGCTTTTTCCTCGACTTCATCGAGATCGTGTTCGTCGTGGTGCCCATCGTCGGGCCGGTGCTGATCGGCCTCGACCTCGACCCGGTCTGGCTCGGGGTGATGATCGCCATCAACCTCCAGACGAGCTTCCTGACCCCGCCGTTCGGCTTCGCCCTGTTCTACCTGCGGGGGGTCGCGCCGCCGTCGGTCACGACCATGGATATTTATCGCGGGATCATCCCCTTCGTTGTGATCCAGCTTTTGGGGCTCGGGGTGCTCGCCTTGTTTCCCGCGCTCGCGACTTGGCTGCCTAAGGCCCTGTTTGGTTGACCGGAGAAGGGCGCGAAAAAAACCGGCGGAGCGAGAGCTCCGCCGGTCTCATTGTCGATCGATCTGGCCTCAACCAGCGTATTTGAACGGCAGCGACCGCGCCGCGAGGTACGTTTGCTCGGAGAGCTTCGACCAGGCGATCGCGTCCTTGCGGAACTTGAGGATACTGTCGAGCACCTCGCGGCTCAGCGGATCCTTCGAGGCGAGGTCGTTGATGACCTGGCCCGAGAGCTCGCCCAAACGGTTGAGGAGCGAATCGGGGAACTTCTTGAGAACCACCCCGTGCTTGTTGATGAGCTGCGAGAGCGAATCGTTGTTGCGCGCCACGAACTCGCTGAGCACAAGCTGATTGACCGCGGTGTGCGCCGCCTCGACGATGGCCTTGAGATCGCTCGGCAGCTTCTCCCAAATCTTGATGTTGATGAAGCTGTCGAGCACCGTCGCGGGCTCGTGCCAGCCGGGGTAGTAGTAGTACTTGGCGCTCTTGTAGAGGCCGAAGGCGAGATCGTTGTAGGGGCCGACCCACTCGGTCGCGTCGATCGCGCCCGAGGCGAGCGCCGGCGGAATCTCGCCGCCGGGCAGGTTGACCACGTTGCCGCCCGCGGCCTTCACGACTTCGCCGCCGAGGCCCGGAATGCGCATCTTGAGGCCCTTGTAATCCTCGGGCGAGTTGATCTCTTTGTTGAACCAACCGCCCATCTGAACCCCGGTGTTGCCGGCGGGGAAGAACTTGCAGCCGAGCTCCTTGTAGACCTTGTCGGCGAGCTCCTGGCCGCCGCCGTACTGGAACCAGGCGTTCATCTCCTGGGCGGTGAGTCCGAAAGGCAGCGAAGCGATGAACTGCGAGGCCGGCACCTTGCCTTTCCAGTAATAAGGCGCGCCGTTGCCCATCTCGACCGTGCCGCCGGCGACGGCGTTGATCGATTCGAAGGCGGGCACGATCTCGCCGGCGCCGAAGACCTTGACCGTAATGCGGCCGTCCGTGCCGCGGGTGATCATCTCGCCAAGGAGGTTCGCGCCGGTGCCAAGGCCGGGGAAGTTCTTGGGCCAGGTCGTCACCATGCGCCATTCCATCCGTCCCTGCGAAAGGGCCGGCGTCGGAAAGGTCGCGGCGGCGACCGCGCCGGCAGTGGCGACGGTCAGGAATTCACGGCGTTTCATTCTCGTCTCCCATTGCTTCTTTCGGTTATTGAAAAGCGGACGGGCGCGGTTTCACCCGTTCGCTCCATTTCCCCCGTCGAGCGGTCGCCAGCCCCCCGGGCCGAGCGCCTCGATCGGACGAAACTTCGTCTTATAAGACATTTTGCGGCAGGTCGCGATCCAGTAGCCGAGGTAAACGTGGGAAAGCCCTAAAGCGCGGGCGCGCTCAACGTGCCAAAGCACGATATAGGTGCCGGCGCTGCGTCGGGACTGCTCGGGATCGAAGAACTTGTAGACGCCCGATAGCGCGTCGCTCAGGCGGTCGGTGAGCGAAACGGCGACCAGCCTGTCGTCCGCATCGCGAAACTCGATGATCAGGGTATCGACGCGAGTCTCTTCGACCATCGCGCGATAATCGGAAAAGGTCATGCCCGCCATGCCGCCATCGGCGTGACGCGAGCGCTGGTACCGGGCGAAAAGCGCGTACTGCTCGGCGCTTGCCCGCGGGAGGCGTTCGACCGCGCGAAGATCGGCGTTGCGGCGCATCACCCGGCGCTGGCTGCGGCTTGGTCGAAATCGCGAGACCGGGATACGGACCGGAACGCAAGCCGCGCAGTCGCGGCAAGCGGGCTTGTAGACCAAGGTGTGGCTGCGCCGATAGCCGGCGCGGATCAGGCGTTCGTGAACAGCGTTCGCGCCCGTCGCGGGAAGCTCGGTCACGACCTTGTTCTCCAAACGGTCCGAAAGGTAAGGGCAGGGCTGGGCGAGCGTCCCGAAAAAGAACTGAAGCGCGCCGTCCTGTGGCCTGTTCATGCTGGCGGTTCGTATCCGGTCGCGTCCGCGCGCCGTTCTACAGCGAGAGTGCGTCATACCGTGCGCAGCCCCTTCAAAATAGCCCAAAATACCATGGCGCAAAGAGAGAAAAGGCGATCCACAAAAGAAGAATGAGGGGCGATCCCGCGCGCGCGAAATCGGTAAAGCGGTAGTTGCCGGGGGTCATCACCAGAAGGTTGGTCTGATAGCCCACCGGCGAAGCGAAAGAGCAGTTCGCGGCGAAAACAACGGCCACCGCAAAGGCGCGCGGGTCGACCCCGAGGCCGTGGCCGATCCCGACCGCGATCGGCGTGAACAGGACGGCGCAGGCCTTGGTGCTGATCACGTTGGAGAGCACGGCGACGAGCAGGAAGAACGCCGACAGCACCACCGCCGGGTGGCGATCGCCGAGGGCCTCGATCATGGTGTCGGCGAGAAAGGCGGCGCCGCCGGTCTCCTGAAGCGCGGCGCCAAGCGCGAGCGCTGCGGCGATCATGGTCACGATGCGAGTATCGAGGGCGGCGACCGCCTGGCGCAGGGTTACGCAACCAAGCGCCACCATGAGCGTTGCGCCGGCAACCGCGGCGATCACGATCGGCACCACCCCGCTCGCGGCGCTCGCCACCACGGCGAGGAAGATGAGACCCGCGCGGGGCGCAAGATGGGGGGCCGGCAAATCGGTCGCCGACCACTCCATCGGGATCATATTGGGATCGCTCCGCAGCGCCCGGATGCGATCGGCGTGGCCATGAACGAGCAGCACGTCCCCGGCCTCGAGGCGGATCTCGGTCAGCGCCGCTCGCAGCATCCGCAGCCGCCGCCGGACGCCGAGCACGTTACAGCGCGCCGCGTACTGGTTGCGGACCTGATCGAGGGTCTGGCCGACGAGCCGCGAAGCGGGCGTCACCATCACTTCGGCGAGCACCTGGCTGTCTTGTTTGCGTCGGGCGTCGTCGTCTTCGTGAGGGCCGAGCCGACCGATGCCCGAGCGCAGCACATCGGTCAGGGCCTGGCGGGTCGCCGCAACGACCAGAACGTCGCCCGCGCGCAGCTCGATGTCGTCGAAAGGCGGAAGATAGCTGCGGCCGCCGCGCTGGATGACGCGCACGGTCATTCGCGGCAGACCGCGGAAAAGGCCCGCGACCGCGCGCGCGCCGACCAGCTTCGAGCCTTCTGGCACCGTGATCTGGGCGATGAACTGACGTCCCGAGCCCTCGCCGCCCGCGCTGTCCTGGGCCTGGCGGGTCGGCAGGAGGCGTGGCGCAACGAAGAGAACATAGGCGAGGCCGACCCCGGCAAGCACCAAACCGGGCACGGTGAAGTCGAAGAACCCGAAGGCCGGCTCTCCGACCTCGACCAGCTCCCCCGAGACCAGAAGGTTGGTGCTCGATCCGATCAGGGTCGTCATTCCGCCCAGGATGGCGGCGAAGCTGAGCGGCATCATCAAGGCGCTCGCCGGTCGGTCCATGTGGTGGGCGAGCGCCTGCATGATAGGAATGAAGATCACCACAACAGGGATGTTGTTGAGCACCGCGCTCACCGCGACGACGATGACCAGAGCGATGAAAAACGAGAACCACCCCCGTCCCGATACGGCGAAGATCGCCTGCGCCGCCTGGTCGAGCACGCCCGTGCGCACCAGCGCCTGGCCGATCACCAAGAGCCCGAGCACGCTGATCAGCGCCGGGTTGGCGAAGCCGCGCAGGAGATGCTCGGCGGAGAGCCGGTTGGCCCCGTCCTCCCCGGGCACGGGCAGGAAGTGGAAGAAGATAAGAAGGACGGCGATGGCCCCGAGCGATGTGAGCTCCAACGGAATCCGTTCGAGCGCATAGAGCGTAAGAGTCAGGACAATGAGGGCGAAGGTCGCCGTCATCTGCAAGGCGGTGAGCGATTCGAGCATGGCGCCATCTTGCGGGTCCGCTCTTTCCTTGCCAAGCGTTGAG
>CAYYWV010000010.1:0-36709 GCA_964475385.1 uncultured Alphaproteobacteria bacterium
CCTTTGGACGGCCTGCGTTGACAGCGCCTCCGCCGCGGCCGATGCTGAACGGGCGCGCGGCCCTTGCGCGCGCTCATTCACCCGGCGGGAGGAGAGCGATGCCGCCCCGGGCGCCGATCGCCACGCTTGGAACCCACGAGGTCGCGAACCAGCCGCCGCCGCTTGCGGAGCGCAACCTTTTCGAGACCGACCCGATCCTGCGGGCGGCGGTCGCGCGCGAGGGCGCGGGCTGGGCCGAGGCGAAGCTCAGCGCCTTCGGCGCCGTCGCCGGCTCGGAGCGCGTCCAGTCCCTGGCCGAGGCGGCCAACCGCTATCCGCCCGAGCTTCGCGCCTTCGACCCTTACGGCCATCGGATCGACGAGGTCGCCTATCATCCCGCCTATCACGAGCTGATGGCGCTCGCCAAGCGCCACGAGGTCCATTCGATCGCCTGGACCGCAAAGCGCAAGGGTGGGCATGTGGCCCATTTCGCGCTCGAGTACATGCTGGTCCAGGCCGAGGCCGGCGTGTGCTGTCCGATCACCATGACTTATGCGGCGGTGCCGGCGCTGCGCCAAGCGCCCGAGATCGCGGCCGAGTGGGAGCCCCGAATCCTTTCGCCCGAGTATGACCCGCGTTTCGTTCCGGCGGCCGAGAAGGCGGGCGCGACCATCGGGATGGCGATGACCGAAAAGCAAGGCGGCTCCGACGTCCGCGCCGCGACCACGCGGGCGACGCCGCTCGGCGGCGGCGCTTTCGCGCTCACCGGCCATAAATGGTTCTGCTCGGCGCCGATGTCGGACGCCTTTCTCACCCTCGCTTACACCGACAAGGGGCTGAGCTGCTTCTTCGTCCCGCGCTGGCGGCCCGACGGGACGCGCAACGCGTTCCGCATCCAAAGGCTCAAGGACAAGCTCGGCGATCGCTCGAACGCCTCGGCCGAGATCGAGTACGAGGACGCCTGGGCGCGCCTTGTCGGCGAAGAAGGGCGCGGCGTGCGGACCATCATCGAGATGGTCCACCACACCCGGCTCGATACCGCGCTCGCCGCTGCCGGGATGATGCGCGAGGCCGTGGTCCGGGCGGTCCATCACGCCGCCCATCGCCGCGCCTTTCAGCGCCCGCTCGACCGCCAGCCGTTGATGCGCAACGTGCTCGCCGACATGGCGGTCGAATGGGCGGCGGCGACGATGCTCGCGGCGCGGGTGGCCCGCGGCTACGACATCGCCGGCGATCCCTTCGCGCGGATCGCGGTGGCGGTCGCCAAGTACTGGATCAACAAGCGGCTGCCCAACCTTGTCTACGAGGCGATGGAGTGCCTGGGCGGCAACGGCTATGTCGAGGAATCGCCGATGCCGAGGCTCTACCGCGAAGCGCCGGTCAACAGCATCTGGGAGGGCTCGGGCAACGTGATCTGCCTCGACGTTCTGCGTGCGATCGAGCGCGCGCCCGAATCGCTTGACGCCTTGCTCGCCGAGATCGAGGCGGCGCGCGGCGCGGACCGCAGGCTTGATGCGGCGGCCGACCGGCTCGGCGCGCTTATCGCCGACCGCGAGGGTCGCGAAGGCCGCGCCCGCCGTTTGGTCGAAACCATGGCGCTCGCCCTTCAGGGGGCGCTCGTCGTCCGCCACGGGCCGCCGGCTTTGGCCGAGGCCTTCTGCGCATCGAGGCTCGGCGGCGACTGGGGCCATGCGCTCGGCACGCTGCCGCCCGGAACCGCCTTCGACGACCTCATCGCGTTGGCTCGACTCCCCGACGCATAGGCGCGATCAGGGGCGGGCCTTGCGCCAGCCCGCGGCGAGGGCCTCTTCCTCGGTGCAGAACCAGCGCTCGCCCCGGTCGGCGGCGATGGCGGCCTCGGCGTAACGTGCTTCGCCCGGCAGCAGGTAGACCCGCGCGCCCGTGACGAGGATTTGTCCCTTGATGAGGCAAGCGCCCGCCGCGCCTGCGATCTCGATCGCGAGCCGTTCGCCGCGCCGCCAGCGCGCGGGCTCGACGAAGACGCCGGCGAAGATGCCGTTTCCCTTGCCCCGCGCCTCGCGGTAGTTCTGGATGTAGTCGGACGAAACCCGAAGGTCGGCGAGCGCCATGCCTCGGGTGACCATCTCGGCCCCGAGGTTGAGCCAATCGGCCTTGCAGCGGGCCGCGATGCGGCCATAGGAGTCGCGGCCCTTTTCCTCGCAGCGGATCTGCTTGCCGGCGACGAGTTCGAACAAGAGGCGGGCGGCGGCCGCGCCGCAAGCCCAGGGCTTGCCGCCTCGAGCGCAGAGCTGGCCGGCCTCGGGGGCGTCGATCCCATGAAGATCGACGAGCGTATCGCCAATCGCAAGGGTGTCGCCGTCGATCACCTCGGCCAGGCCGGCGATCTCGGCCCGCGCCGGCGCGGCGAGCGTGACGACGAACGCAAGCGCGCCTACTGCAAGCGCGCCGCAAAGCCTCTTTCGCCGCATGGACGGCATGGTCCTCCGCCTTCCCGTTTTCGCTCAGCATAGCCCGCGTTCGCCCGCGGCGCATCCCTCTCGCCAGCGGGGGCGCAGAACGGTTGGTTCGCGCAAGCCCGTCGCGTAGGCTTGGCCGGGCGGGAGAGGGCGGGTGAACGAAGAGGAAAAGGAAAAAGAGTTCATGCGCGCAGTCGTCGTAATCGCCGCCGTAAGCGGGCTCGTTGCGGTCGTCATGGGCGCGGCGGCCGCCCACAGCCTCGCGAGCGCGCTCGCGCCCGAGGCGCTCGACTGGATCGAAACCGGGGCGCGTTATGGGGGCTGGCATGCGACAGTGCTGCTCGCCGTCGCCGCGTTGATGGCGGTGCGACCGGCGCGGGCGCTGACGTTGGCCGCAGCCGCGTTCGCGGCCGGCATCTTTCTGTTCAGCGGCAGCCTGTTCGCGCTCGCGCTTACGGGGCTTCGGGGGCTCGCCGCGCTGACGCCGATCGGCGGCGGCCTCTTGATCGCAGGCTGGGGACTGCTCGTCGTCTACGGGCTTAAGCTGAAAGGCCGCTGATCCTCTTGGCGGCGGGCCGGGGTCTCGGCAAGAGGAGAGCGTGGATCAGGGCGACGAACGGCAACGCCGCCGCATAAAGCCACCATTTCCAAAGGTTGTAGCCTTTGCGACGGGCGATCGAGGCGGGCCAGAGCCCGCCGACGATTGCAAACACGAGGTAGGAAGCCCAGCCGTCCATCGTTCGGCCCTCGACCCTCCGCTCATCCGCCTTCCGCTCCAAAAGGAGGGTGCGGCCCGTAGACCCTAGGGGCCGCTCCCGTTGCCGGCAATGACCGCCGTCACCGGCGCTTACGGCCTATTCCGGCGCCGCGCCTTTCGGGCGCGCCGGTCCCATGATCTCTTCGAAGAAGACGGCGAGCCGCACGATCGCGTCCATGTGAGCCTCGCGGTCGTAGCGGATGAAGTATCCGAGAAAGGTGTAGCCGCCGGGGACGACCTCGATCTCGGGGTCGCTTCGCGCCTGCTCGGCGAGCAGCCATGCGTTGGTTGGGAAGTCGTCGTCGAACAGATGAGTGGCGCCCGGATAGACCTGAAGCGCGACCGCGGCCGAGGCCGCGATCCTGCGGGCGTTCCGGACCATGTCCGCACAAGGGGCCACAGGGGTCCAGCGGTCGGCGTCGCCCATCATGATAAGCACCGGGGCCTCGAAACCGCCGGCGATATCGCATCCGGGGTAAAAGGCGGCCGCGGCGCGGAACCGCAAACCGACGGGGCGCGCGGGGCGCTGGGCAGGGTCGAGACCGACCGTGCGCAGCGCCGCATCGCCGCCCTCGCCCCAACCAACGAGCGCGATCCGCGCGGGATCGACGTCAGCGCGTTTCGCGAGGTAGGCGAGCGCGCCATAGGCGTCGTCGACGCGCAGCCCGTTTCTGTCGCCGTGATCCTCGGCGCAGCCGGCCCCGAGGCCGCGCGGCTTGAACGAATCGACGATCAGCGCGACGTAGCCCATCTGCCAGAACCGCCCCGCCCATTTGTGGTAGAGGTCGATGACGCCGTCGCAGCCGTGGAGAAGAACGAGCGCCGGGAACGGGCCGTCGCCGCGCGGGCGATAAAGCGTGGCCCGGAGCGCGACGTTCGCGCTGTCGCCGGCGCCGGGAAAGACCACGTTTTCGACGTGATTGGCGAAAGCCTGTTTTGGAAGCTGAAGAAGGAGAAAGACAAGAGCCGCGGCAAGGCTCGCCCGCCACCATCGGCTGGAGGGTCGCATGCGGCGCGGCGTAGCTGCATGATCGCCGATCTTCGTGAAAAACATTCTCATATTTTCCCGTAAAATGCGAAAGCCCCGGTCCGTTGGGGGGATAACGGACCGGGGCCGGGTGCGACGCTCGCCGGGTCCGGGCCGCAACGAGACGGTCCACACCCAGTGATTGACTTATCCTGTCGTTTTCCAGCGGCAAGGGGAATTCCACGCCGCGCCGAAGACGTGATCGCCGTGCGCTTACTCGCCCGTCCGGCCGGGGCGGTAGACGCGGACCGCGGACCGGTCGGGTCGAGCAAAGGGGATCGGCATCCATCTGGGGCCGGCGGCAAGCACCCAGCTTCGTCCGCTTTCGGTGTCGACCAGAACGAGCGCATCGCCCGCAAGGCCGCGCATCACGCGTACGCCGTGCTCGTCGGCGACGGTATGCCCGATACCGGGGGCGCCTTCGACGACGGCGTAATGAGTCGAATCATGGGCCTGGGCCGCCGCCGGCGCGACGAACGCGGCCGATGCGGCGAGCGCGCCGAGAGCGGCGTTTCTCGGGTTCATCCCTGTATCCTCCGGTTTTCGGTCTCGTGGTCGTTTGGGTTCAGGGGAGCGCGCGTTGACCGCGTTGTCAAGGCGCGCAGGCGCCGGGGGCCGAGAAAAGCGCGCGCGGCTGCGCCCCGATTTTTTTCTCGGAACCGCGGGTTTTTCTTGTACTTTTCCGCGCCCCGGGTAGCATGGCGCCTGCGGATCGTATATCGCTTCGGGCCTTTGTTTTGGCGCACGTGCCAACGTCTACGACAAGGCCGGCCCTTTCAATCGTTGCCCGCGGACGACACCGCCGTCGTGCATCACACGGCGACCATTGACTGTGAAGAAGGGCAACAACATGGCAACTGGGATTGTCAAGTGGTTCAACCCGACTAAGGGCTATGGGTTCATCACCCCGGACGAGGGGGGCAAGGACGTTTTCGTTCATGTGACCGCGGTCGAGCGGGCCGGCCTTGCGGCGTTGGCCGAGGGGCAGCGCGTGAGTTACCAGGTGGTTTCGGACCGGCGCGGCTCGAAGGCCGTCGACCTCGCGATCGCCGAATAGGCGTCGAGGCCGGGCTCCGGCCCGGCCCCGCCTGTCCTTGCCTGTCGATCTCCGGTGACGGGGGAAGCATGGGCAGGCCGGCTCCATTTTTCATTGACCGGACCGAGGACGCGCCCGGCGTAGCGGGGGCTTATGTCCTCGCGCTCGCGCTCGCGCGACCCTGCATCGTCGAGGGCGCGCGGTGGGGGCGCGCGCGGCTCGCGCCTGGGCGTTATCTTTACGCCGGCAGCGCTTATGGACCGGGCGGCCTGCGCGCGCGGCTCTTCCGTCATGCGCGGCGCGACAAGACGATGCGCTGGCACGTGGACCGGCTGACCCGGCGGGCGCGGCTCGTCCAGGTTCTCGTCTGGCCGGAGGGCGATGAATGCGCGCTCGCGGCCGCTGCGCGGCGTTCGCCGGGGGCCGCGATCCCGATTCCCGGCTTCGGCGCGAGCGACTGCCCCCGTTGTCCGAGTCACCTTGTCGCCTGGCCGGAAGCAACGCCTCTCGCCCGGCTTCTCCGCAATCTGCGGTTCTGACGGAGCGGAAGGGGACGCTTTACTCCGCGCGGCGGCAAGGGCAGGGGCCGCCCGCGACGTAAAGCCGCTTGCGGTCCTCGGCGCTGAGCCGGCAGGGCGCCCGCTTCTCTCCCGGCTTTACGTCTCGGCCGCCGCAGTGAGGCGCGCCAAAGAGCCCGACCAGGGCCCATCGCATGTATCGTCCGAACATGCCCGACCTCCGTGTGGCGGGGCGCCGAAGCGATTGTGAAGATCCTGTCGACAGACAGGAAATCGCGCAAGCGGTTTCCAAACGATGAAGGCGGATTTCGAAAACGCCCGCCCGCGCCGGCGGCCGCGGGGCGGGCTCAGCGCGGGGGCCGGCGACGCTCTTCGAGAAGGACGCCCTCGGCGAGAAGGGCTTCGATCTCATCCGCCGCGAATCCGGCCTCGGCGAGCACCGCGCGGCCGTCTGCGCCGTAACGCGGCGGCGGGGTGCGCGCCGTCCCCGGCGTGCGCGAGAGCTTGGCCGGAATCCCGGTGCCGCGGTAGTCGCCGATCTCGACCACCATGTCGCGGTGGCGGGTATGGGGGTGCGCCATTACGGTCGGGATGTCGCGCACCGGGCCGCAGGGCACGCCGAGCCGGATCAGGCGATCGCACAGCGCCTCGCCGTCGAGCTTGGCGAGCAGGCGCTCGATCTCGGCCGAGAGCGCGTCGCGATTCTCGACCCGGGCGCTGTTGGTGGCGAACCGCGGATCCTCGGCGAGCGCGGGCGCGCCCACCTCCTCGCAGAAGCGGCGGAACTGGCGGTCGTTGCCGACCGCGAGGAAGATTCCCCCGGTCGCGGTCTGGAACTGGTCGTAAGGCGAGATGTTGGGGTGCGCGTTGCCGATCGGCTTCGGCGTCTTGCCCGACATGAACCAGTTGGCGGCCTGCGGGTGCAGAAGGCTGATCGCGCTGTCGTACAGAGTCACCTCGATGAACTGGCCGAGGCCCGAGCGCCCGCGCTCGATGAGCGCCATCAGGATCGCGTTGGCGGCGATCAACCCGGTGCCGAGGTCGACCAGCGGGGTGCCGACGCGCACCGGGCCGGTCTCGGGCGTGCCGTTGATGCTCATGATGCCGGCGCAGGCCTGCACGGCCGCGTCGTAGCCGGGAAGCCCGCCCAGCGGACCATCGGCCCCGAAGCCGCTGATCCGGCAGTGGACCAGGCCGGGATGACGGGGCTTTAGGGTCTCGTCGTAACCGAGCCCCCATTTTTCGAGCGTGCCGGGCTTGAAGTTCTCGATCAAAACGTCGGCGCGATCGACGAGACGCAGCAACACCGCGCGCCCCTCGGGCCGCGAGAGGTCGAGGCCGACGCTTCGCTTGTTGCGGTTGACCCCGACGAAGTAAGAGCTTGCGTCGCCCCGGAACGGCGGTCCCCACTCGCGCGTCTCGTCGCCCTGGGGCGGCTCGATCTTGATGATCTCGGCCCCGTGGTCGCCGAGGAACTGGGTGCAGTAAGGCCCGCCGAGCACGCGCGTAAGATCGAGGACGCGGATGCCGGCGAGCGCGCCGGCGGCGCTGTCTGTCGTTTCGGTCATGGATGCGTCTTACGGCCTAAAGACCGCGGGGTCAAACGGAGACCGACGTCCGCTGCGCCTGCGCGAGCCGGGCCGCGAACCGGGGATAGGTCTCGGCGATCTCGTCGCCGACGCGCCCGCGAATGAGCGCCCGCATCGCCGCGCTCGGCGGCGGCGTCTCTGGCACGACCGCGGGGCGGTCGAAGTCGAAGCCGGTGGCGGCGGCGACGCCGTCCGCGGTCTCGCCGGGATGGACGCTTTCGAGCCGGAACCGCGCCCGCGCGCGGTCGAAGGCGAATACCGCCCGGCCGGTGACCAGCGCCGCAGGCCCGCCGCGACGAAAGACGCCGGGCGGGCTCACGCCCGGAGCGCTGACGAAGGAGACGCGCGGAACCAGCGCGCCCGCGTCGTGGCGCTCGCGGAACAGGATCACGCGCGGGACCATGAAGTAGAGGAAGGCCGAGCCGAACGAGCCCGGGAATCGGCGCTCGAGACGCGGGTAATCGCCGACGCCCACCAGGTTGATGTTGCCCTCGCCGTCGATCTCGCCGCCTGAAAGAAAGAAGGCGTCGATCCGCCCTTGGGCGGCGCGATCGAACAGCTCGCGCGCCCCGTCGGTGAAGCCGTTATGGCGCGCGCTGCCGAGCAACGTCACCCGCATCCGGTCGCCGGAAAGGGCGCGGGCGAGCAGCGCGGCGGCGCCGGGAAAGGGTGAAAGCGCGCCGACCGCAACGTGCCTCGCGCCTTCGAGCTTGCGGGCCAACGCCGCGATCAGGATCTCGTCCGGAGAAACGGGCATGAAAGTCAAGCGGCGGCGCGCGGCGCGCCGCGCTCGGCGAGGAAAGCCCGAAATCCCGCCTCGTCGCGGGCGCGGCGGGCGTAATCGGCGAGCGCCTCGCCGTCGGCTTCGTAGACCCCGGCGAGCCCCAGCGGCCAAGCCCCGCGCGGGCATTCGGCGATCGCGGAGACGTAGAGCGCCGGGATCGCTCCTGCGGCCATCCGTTCGTCGGCGAGAAGGTCGGTATCGCGCACTTCTTCGACCGTGACCAGGGTCGCGCGCGCAGCGTGCGCCATGGTGGCGAGCTCGCGTCGCCGTCCGACCCAGACGTTGCCCGCGCGATCGGCGAACGGCGCGTGAAACAGGGCGACGTCGGGGGCGATGGCGGCGATGGCGACCACGGGCTCGGTCTCGTCGAAGGGGTTCGCGATCACCCGCCAGTCGTCGCGATGGCGCAACAGGTCGCTGCCAACGATCCCGCGCAAGATCGCGAAGGGCGCGCCTTTCTCGGCGGCCTGCAAGGCGGCGTGGACGGCGGGGCAAGTCGAATCGCGGATTGCGACCGCGCCCTCTGTGACCGCCGCCGTGAACCGCGGCGCCGGGCCGAATTCGCCCAGGGTCACGGCGGCCGTCTCGATCTCGGCGACGCAGCCGGCGCCGATCAGAATGTCGGCTTGAAGGCCGCTTGTCGGGCAGGCGAGAAGGCGCAAGCCCCGGCGCTTCGCCCGCACGAGCGCGAAGGTCGCCGCCATGGCGACGCCCGAGTAATCGGGCGGCACGGCGAGAAGCGCGCCGTCTTTTATGCGCGCGGCCAGAGTCTCCAGGGAAACAAGGGTCATTCGTCCGCTATCGACATGCGGCGGGATCGGCGCTCACACCCGAGGAACGCGCGCGGAGACGCGCGTCGCCTAACCGCGCGAGAAGACGTAGTCGCGGAGCACCTGGGTCTCGGCCTCGGACTCCTCGAGCCGCGATTTCACCACGTCGCCGATGGTGACGATCCCCATGATGGCGTCGTCCTCGACCACCGGAAGGTGGCGGAAGCGGTTGACCGTCATGACCTTCATGACCTCCTCGACCGTGTGGTCGGGCCGGCAGGTCACGACCTTGCGGGTCATCACGTCGGCCACCTTGCGCTCGAGCGCCTCGGCGCCGTCGCGCGCGATCTCGCGAACGATGTCGCGCTCCGAGATCATGCCCACGATGCGGCCATCGCCATCGGTGACGATCGCGGCGCCAATCTTCTTGTCGCTTAACAGCTTGGCGGTTTCGACGAGGGTTTGGTCCGGAATGACCGTAACTACTGCGCGCCCTTTGGTGTCGAGAATATCGGAAACATACATTCGCCGCCTCCTTCACGAGGGCCGGGGGCCGCAAAGCAGCCTCCCTTAATTCGCAAAGGGTAGCACTTTTCCGCCCCCGCGGGGAGAGCGCGGGGAGAGAGGGCGTTTGCTATGGGGGCGTGGGCTTCCAAGCTTTGACCCGGACGTCGATTTCCGAACGCACGGTCGACGATAGAATCGACGAAATCTTGGTGTGGTTGCCCCGTGCCGCGGGATAGTCCTGTTCGAGCGCGAGCGAGATCCAGAAATAAGCCTCGACCGGGTCCGCCTCGACCCCGAGACCGCGCATGTAAAGACTGCCGAGGCTGTTCTGGGCCGGGGCATAGCCGCGTTCGGCGGCGCGCCGATACCATTCGGCGGCCCGCGCGTAATCGCGCTCCACCGTTTCGCCGATCTCGTAAAGAAGCCCCAGGTGATATGCGGCCTGGACGATGCCTTGATCAGCCGCTTTGCGGAACAGCGCGAGCGCCTTCTCCGCATCGGGCGGCACGCCGAGGCCGCCTTCGTACATCGAACCGAGGTAGTACTGGGCCTCGCCGTCGCCTTTCTCGGCGAGCGGCGCGAGCTCGGTGAGCGCCGCTGCGTAGTCGCCGCTCTGATAGGCTGCGACGCCGGAGCCAAGATCGGCGTAGGCCGGCGAAGAGAGGACGAAAAAAACCGCCATTGCGGCGCACGGGAGCGCGCCCGAACGGCGATGTCCGGAGCTTTGCGAGACCGTGGCGCGGACGGTTTCCATGGCTCGCATCCTGCCCTGGCGGAAGGCGGTCCGCAAGCGTGCGATGGCCGCAAATCTGGTTGGCGGGGCGGTCGGGATCATTGCAATATGCCGCTCGGCCGGACGGCGGATCGGCAACAATCGGGGCGCGATTTTTCCTAGGGGAGGAAGGCCATGGCGAGCGAGCTTCCAACCAAAGCGCGCGCGGTCATCATCGGCGGCGGAATCATCGGGTGCAGCGTGGCTTACCACCTCGCGAAGGCGGGGTGGCGCGACGTCGTTCTCTTGGAGCGCAAGACGCTCACCTGCGGCACCACATGGCACGCCGCAGGGCTCGTGCGCCGCGTGCTGCCGACCTATGGATTGACCCGGCTCGCCAAGTACTCGGTCGATCTCTATCTCGGGCTCGAGAAGGAGACCGGCCAGGCCACGGGCTTCAAGCAGAACGGCAGCATCGGCATCGCGACCAACCCCGAGCGCTGGGAGGAGCATCGCCGCGGGGCGTCGATGGCCAAGACCTGCGACATCGAGGTTCACGAGATCGGCCCGGACGAGGTCAAGGCGATGTGGCCGCTGATCAATACGGACGACGTGATCGGCGCGGTCTACTTTCCGGCCGACGGCCAGGCCAACCCGGCCGATCTCGCCATGGCGCTCGCCAAGGGGGCGCGCATGGGCGGGGTGCGGATCTTCGAGAACACCAAGGTCACCGGCGTGCGGACGAAGGGCGGCCGGGTCGCGGGCGTCGCGACCGAGCGCGGCGAGATCGCCGCCGAGATCGTCGTCAACTGCGGCGGCATGTGGGCGCGCGAGATCGGGCTCATGTGCGGGGTCGCGGTGCCGCTTCACGCCTGCGAGCATTTCTATGTCGTCACCGAGCCGATCCCAGGGCTGCCCGCGGACCTTCCGGTCCTGCGCGACATGGACTCTTGCGCCTATTACAAGGAGGATGCGGGCAAGCTTCTGATCGGGGCCTTCGAGCGCAAGGCCAAGCCCTGGGGCATGGACGGCATTCCCGAGGACTTCGCGTTCGACCAGTTGCCCGAGGACTTCGACCATTTCGCGCCGGTGCTCGAAGGCGCGATGCATCGGGTGCCGGCGCTCGAGTCGGTCGGGCTTCAGACCTTCTTCAACGGACCCGAGAGCTTCACCCCCGACAACCGCTATATGCTGGGCGAAGCGCCCGAGCTCGCGGGTTTCTATATCGCCGCCGGGTTCAACTCGGTCGGCATCCAGTCGGCGGGCGGGGCGGGGATGGCGCTCGCGCGTTGGATCGTCGACGGCGAGCCGCCTTTCGACCTCTGGGATGTGGACATCCGCCGCGTCCAGCCGTTCCAGAACAACAAGACCTACCTGTTCCACCGGGCGGCCGAGGCGCTCGGCCTTCTCTACGACATGCACTGGCCCTACCGCCAACCCGAGACCGCGCGCGGGGTGCGGACCTCGCCGCTTTACGATCTCCTCAAGGCGCGCGGCGCCTGCTATGGCGAGGTCGCGGGCTGGGAGCGCCCCAACTGGTACGCGCCCGAGGGCGTGGAGCCGCGCTATGAATACTCCTACAAGCGCCAGAACTGGTTTCCATACGCGGCCGAGGAGCACCGCGCCGCGCGCGAGGCCGCGGCCCTGTTCGATCAGACCTCGTTCGCCAAGTTCCTGGTCGAGGGGCCGGACGCCGAGGCCGCGCTCCAGCGCATTTCGGCCAATGACGTCGCGGTCGAACCCGGGCGGATCGTCTATACCCAGTGGCTCAACGAGCGCGGCGGCATCGAGGCCGACCTCACCGTCACCCGCCTCGCCGAGGACCGCTTCATGGTGGTGACCGGCGGCGCGGTCGCGGTCCACGACTTCGATTGGCTCCGCCGCCATCTGCCGGAGGACGCGCGGGTGAGCTTGCGCGACGTCACCTCCGCCTTCGCGGTCATCGGGGTGATGGGGCCGCGCGCGCGGGCGCTTCTTTCGACGCTGACCGAGGCCGATCTTTCGAACGAGGCCTTCCCCTTCGGAGCCTCGCGCGAGATCGAGGTCGCTTACGCGCCGGTGCGGGCGAGCCGGGTCTCCTATGTGGGAGAGCTCGGCTGGGAGCTCTATGCGCCGAGCGAGTACGCGCGCGGCATCGCCGAGGCGATCCTCGCCGCGGGCGAGGACTTCGGCCTTCGGCCCGCCGGCATGCACGCCATGGACAGCCTGCGCATCGAGAAGGCGTATCGCCACTGGGGCCACGACATCACGGGCGAGGACACGCCCTTGGAGGCCGGGCTGATGTTCGCTTGCCGGCTCGACAAGGGGGTGGACTTCATCGGCCGCGACGCGCTTCTCAGGCAGAAGGAAAGCGGCGTCGCCAAGCGCCTGGTCCAGTTCCTGCTCGAAGATCCCGAGCCGCTTCTCTATCACAACGAGCCGATCCTGCGCGACGGCGAGATCGTCGGCTACCTCACCTCGGGAAACTACGGCCACACGTTGGGGGCGGCGGTCGGGCTGGGCTATGTGCGGAACCCGGACGGGGTCGATGCGGCCTTCATTTCGGCGGGACGCTACGAGATCGA
Organism: uncultured Alphaproteobacteria bacterium; assembly: GCA_964475385.1. Classification (GTDB taxonomy): domain Bacteria; phylum Pseudomonadota; class Alphaproteobacteria; order JAAXGF01; family JAAXGF01; genus CAYYWV01. The sequence goes on from CAYYWV010000010.1 coordinate 12,682, forward strand.
GGTCGCGGGCGAACGGGTGCCGGCGCGCGCCAGCCTGCGCCCCCTCTACGACCCAAAGGGAGAGCGGCTCCGCGCCTGACCGGCGTTCCGGCGCGGCGCGGGCCGCTCGTCGCTTCGGCGTCCATCCGGCCGAGGCCGCTCAGGCGGCCTTGACCGGGATCTCGCGCTCCTTCCGCTTGGCCTCCGCCGAGCGCGGAAGCGTGATCGTCAGCACGCCCGCCTTGTAAATCGCTTCGATCCGGTCGGGATCGATATCGTCAGGCAAGGCGAACGTGCGGGCGAAAGCGCCGTAAGCGCGTTCGGCCACGTAGTAGTCGCGCTCGCGCTCCTCGTGGGCCGCGCGCTTCCGCCCTTTCACGGTCAACCGGTTCTCGGCGAGAACGACGGAGATGTCCTTCTCGTCGACTCCCGGGATCTCGACCGCGACCTCGTAAGCATCGGGCGTCTCGCTCACCTCGGCCCGGGGCGAGAGCCCAGAGCGGCCGAAGCCGAAGGGCGGGCGAAGAACCTTGAGCGGCTCGAAGTCGCGCAAAGACTTCGCCCACGCCGGCGGCGTAGGCCAGCTATGGAAGAAGCGGTCGAACGCCCGGTCGATGTCCTCGCGGAGAGTCTGCAATGTGTGGAAGACCGTGCTCTCGGCGTGATCGCCGGAAGCCATCGGCTCGGTGTCGCGCAGCTCCCGCGTGACATCGACCTTGGTTGCGCCGGTTTCGGTCTTCGCCTTCTTCGTCATTGCACTTCACCTCCTCTCGGACCGTGAACTGCTGACAAAGGGGCATCCACCAAAGAGTCTTCCTTTCCGCTTTGATAGATAATTAATTTGATGCGCGACTCAAGGTGTCGTACAAGGGCTCGGGCGCTTTTCGCCGCTTCGTTCGCAACCCCGGGCCTTGCTATGACGACGCATTTTCCCAGTCCTCCACGCGCCGGCCAGTATCGCGTGATCTACGCCGATCCGCCTTGGCGTTTCGCGACCTACAGCGCCAAGGGCAAGGGGCGCAGCCCCGAAGCGCATTACCGCTGCATGGACTTCGCCGAGATCGCCCGGATTCCGGTGGGTGAGTGGGCGGCCGAGGACTGCGTCCTGCTTCTTTGGGTGACCGACCCTTTGCTGCCGCGCGGACTTGAGCTTCTCGAGTCCTGGGGCTTCACTTACAAGACCGTGGGCTTTTACTGGGCCAAGCTCAACCGCAGCGCAGACCGGACGGCGTTCGACGAGAGGAGCTTCTTCACCGGGCTCGGCTACTGGACGCGGGCGAATGTCGAGCAGTGCCTGCTTGCGACCCGCGGCGCGCCCAAGCGCCTCGCCAAGGACGTGCGTCGGCTGGTGGTATCGCCCCGACGCGAGCATAGCCGCAAGCCCGACGAGGTCTACGGGCGGATCGAACGGCTCGCCGCCGGCCCCTATCTTGAGATGTTCGCCCGCGCCCGCCGGCCCGGCTGGGACGTCTGGGGCGACCAAGCCGGGTTGTTCGACGGCGGCCGCCGGGTCGCGACCCGGCGCTGGCCGTCCGATCTCACCCGCGCGCCGGAGCCTCCTATCGCGCCATAGTTCGGCGACGCGCCTCCCGCTCCGGTTGCCCTTCGTTCGGCGAGGCGCTAGGGTCGCCGCGCCTCTTTCCGAGGATCTTTCAGCAGGGAGGATCGACCATGCCGGACGCGCGCGGCGGCGAGCAGGAAACCTTCGTCACCCATCTCGAATGCTCGGCCACGGGCGAACGTTACGCGGCCGATGCGTTGCACGGGCTTTCGCGCGCCGGCAAGCCGCTCCTCGTCCGCTACGACCTCGATGCGCTCGGCCGCGCGCTCGATCGCGAAAGCCTCGCCCGGCGGCCGCCCGGGCTGTGGCGGTATCGCGCGTTTCTGCCCGTGCGTCGGGCGGAGAACATCGTCTCTCTCGGCGAGATCGAGACGCCGCTCATTCCCACGCCGCGCTTCGCCCGCAAGCTCGGCGCGGATACGCTTCTCATCAAGGACGAAGGCCGCCTGCCCACGGGCTCGTTCAAGGCGCGCGGGCTGTGCCTCGCGGTTTCGATGGCCAAGGAGCTCGGGGTCAAGCGGATGGCGATGCCGACCGCCGGCAACGCGGGCGCGGCGCTCGCCGCCTATTGCAGCCGGGCGGGGATCGAGTCCTTCGTCTTCTGCCCCGACGACGCGCCCGAGGTGACGATCAGCGAGATCGCGTACCAGGGCGCGCGGCTCTATCGGGTCAACGGCCTGATCAACGACTGCGGGCGGATCGTCGCCGAGGGCAAAGAGGCCATGGGCTGGTTCGACGCCTCGACCCTCAAGGAGCCCTACCGGATCGAAGGCAAGAAGACCATGGGGATCGAGCTCGCCGAGCAGCTCGGCTGGGACGTGCCCGACGCGATCTTCTATCCCACGGGCGGCGGCACCGGTCTGATCGGCATGTGGAAGGCGTTCGCCGAGCTCGCCGCCATCGGCTGGCTGGGCGAGAGGCGCCCGCGCATGGTGGCGGTCCAAGCGACGGGCTGCGCCCCCATCGTGCGCGCCTATGAGGCCGGCGCCGAGCACGCCGAGCCCTGGGAGAACGCCGCCACCGTCGCCGCCGGCATCCGGGTGCCGGTCGCGATCGGCGATTTTCTGATCTTGCGCGCGGTGCGCGAAAGCGGCGGTTTCGCGATCGCCGTCGACGACGAGGCGATCCTCGCCGCTCAGGCCGAGATGGCGCGCGAGGAAGGGCTCCTTCTCTGTCCCGAAGGCGCGGCCACGCTCGCCGCTTATAAGGCCGCGCTCGCCGACGGCCGGGTGGCGAAGGACGAACGCGTGGTCTTGTTCAACTGCGCGACCGGCCTCAAGTACCCGCTGCCCCCCGTGACCCGACGGCTCGACTGCCGCGCGCCGATCGACTACGCTCGTCTTTGAGATAAGGGAATTTGGGGACGGAGTAGCGGCCGGGGCGGGGCGGCCGGTCCCGGCAACGAACGGCGAGGCGACGACCCCATGACTGGCCCAGGCGATGGCGGAACTGCGGCGCAGGGTTTTGCGCCGGGGGGCGCCGCGCCCTCGAAGACCGCGCGGGACGAGAACTTTCCGGTCGGCTCGTGGCTCCTGCCGCGCCGGATCAGGCCCCATGTGGCTCTTTTCTACGCCGTGGTGCGCGGGGCCGACGACATCGCCGACAGTCCCGCGCTTACGCCCGAGGAGAAGCTCGCGCGCCTCGACGCCGTCGATGCGGCCCTGGCCGACGGGGTGGTAAGCGCGCCCGAATGCGCCCCCTTATGCGAGAAGGCCGCGCGGCTTCGCGCGGCGCTCGAAGGAATCGGCGTTTCGGTCGCGCCGGCGCGCGATCTTTTGCGCGCTTTCCGTCAGGATGCGACCAAATCGCGCTACGCCGATTGGGACGATCTGCTCGATTATTGCCGCTACTCGGCCAATCCGGTCGGGCGGTTCCTGCTCGCTCTGCACGGCGAAAGCGAGGAGACCCACGCGCCTTCGGACGCCCTCTGCACGGCGCTTCAGATCATCAACCATCTTCAGGATTGCGGCGACGACTATCGCCGGCTGAATCGGGTTTACCTGCCCCTCGACTACTTCGCCGCCGCCGGCGCGCGGGTCGAAGCGCTGGGCGGGAAGCGGACAGATACGGCGTTGCGCCGCGTTCTCGACTGGGCGCTCGACGGCGTCGACGGCCTTCTGCGCGAGGCGGCCGCGCTGCCGGGAGCGATTCGCCATCCCGGGATGCGGCGCGAGGCGGCTGTGATCGTGGCGCTCGCCGAGCGACTCGCGGTCGCGCTCCGCCGGCGCGATCCTCTCGCCGAGCGGGTCGAGCTTACGCCGCCGCAAAAGCTCGCCTGTCTTGCCAGCGGACTTTTACGCGCGCGCCGCCACGGTGTCTGCGCCGCAAGCGAGACGCGGGATCTCGTCCGTCGGTCAAGAAGCTCGTTCTACTGGGCGATGCGCCTGCTACCGCGCGAAAAACGCGAGGCGATGTTCGCCATCTACGCCTTCTGCCGCGCGGTCGACGACGTGGCCGACGGGCCGGGCAGCCCCGAGAAGCGCGCCCGCGCGCTCGCCGAATGGCGCGACGAGATCGCCGCGCTTTTCGCTGGCCGGCCGCGGCGCTCGGTGACCCGGGCGCTCGCCCCCGCGGTCGCGCGCTTCCGCCTCCGCCGGGCCGATTTCGAAGCGGTGATCGACGGGGTCTCGATGGATCTCGGCCCGGAGATGCGCGCGCCGTCGTTCGCGACGCTGGAGCGCTACTGCGCCCGGGTTGCGGGCGCGGTGGGGCTTTTATCGGTGCGCGTGTTCGGTTGCGAAGATCCGCGGGCCGACGACTACGCGATTGCGCTGGGACACGCGCTCCAGCTCACCAACATCCTCCGCGACGTGGCCGAGGACGCCGCTGCGGGGAGGCTTTACCTTCCGGCCGAGGTTCTCGATATCGCAGGGATCGAGGACCGCGAGCCGCAGGCGGTGGCCGTCCATCCGGCGTTGGCCGCGGCCTGCGCCGCGCTTGCGGAGACGGCGCTCCGCCGCTTCGACGAGGCCGAGGCGATGCTCGCCCGGCTTCCCGCCGCCGATCGGGCCGCGCTTCGGCCGGCGGTGGTGATGATGGCGGTCTATCGCCGGCTGCTCGATCGCCTGATGCGGCGCGGTTGGCGCCACATCGAATCTCCGGTCGCCATTCCCCGCGCCGAGAAGGTGTGGATCGCTCTGCGCTACGGGATGCGTTAGAACTAGGCTGGATCGGAGGGCAAGTATTTCAATTCGCAAGCATTTGCGTTGCGGGAGGCCGGTCGACAGTGATAAGGAGTCTCGGTTAATGACCCACGGATCATATTCCGCCTCCGCCGCCCCCGCCGCGCACGCCGGTCTTCGACGGAACGAGCCGGGCGCGAACGAAAGGCATCGCCCATGAGAGCCATCATTCTCGCTGCCGGCGTCGGCCGGCGTCTGACCTTCGATGGGCCGCGCCTGCCCAAGGTGATGCTCGCCTTCGGCGGCAAGACCCTCTTGCGCCGGCACCTCGAGATTCTGCGCCATTGCGGCGTCGAGGAGATCGTCGTCGCCGCCGGTTTCCGCGCCGATCTGATTGGGCAGGAGGTCGCCGCTTGCGGCATGGGCGACGTGGTCGAGATCGTCGTCAATCCCCATTACGAGGAAGGCAGCATCGTCACCCTGTGGTCGGTGCGCAGCGCGCTTTCCCGCGGCGGCGACGTGGTGCTGATGGACGGCGACGTGCTCTACGACCACCGGATGATGGAGCGGCTTCTCGCCTCGCCGCACCGCAACTGCTTCCTGCTCGACCGCGATTTCGAGCCCGGCGACGAGCCGACCAAGCTTTGCGTCCGCAATGGCGTATTGGTGGAATTTCACAAGACTGTTACGGTCGACTTCGACTTTTGGGGCGAATCGGTCGGGTTCTTCCGGCTCGGCGAGGATGTGGCTCGGCGGCTCGTACCCCAGACCCGCGCCTATCTCGACCGCGGCGCGCGGCGCGAGCTTTACGATGAGGCGCTGCGCGACATCCTTCTCGGCGATCCGCCGGGAAGCTTCGGGTTTGAAGACGTGACCGGGTTGCCCTGGATCGAAATCGACTTTCGCGAGGACGTCGAACGCGCAACTCGCGAGGTTTTGCCACGGTTGCTCCCGCTTGACGAGAGGCCGAGCGAACCTGTGGATGGCAAACCCATCCGGGTCGGCGGCCACGGGGACAGCAAAGGCGCCCGTGGCGAAGAGTCGCGCGCCGACCCGGGACTCGGGCTCTCATGAGCGGGGCGGTTTCGGATGTTCGGGAGGCGACGGCGACGCCGGAAGGCGCCGAGAGACGTTGTCATGGGAAACGGCCCGCGTTATGTCTAGAACATTGATTCGGGGGAAGGTCCGCGGTTACATGATCGATTCCAAGGATCGCGCCCCCGCTCGCGCGCAAACATCCAGCGGGCCCGTGCTGGGAGAGGCAAATGAGCACACACGCGAAGCAGACGCCGCGATCCAACCGAACGCCGCTGCTGGATAAGGTCAACGACCCCGCCGATATTCGCGACTTCTCGGTCGACGAGCTCAAGCAGCTCGCCGACGAGTTGCGCTACGAGACCATCGATGCGGTTTCGGTCACCGGCGGGCACCTCGGGGCGAGCCTTGGCGTGGTCGAGCTGACGGTGGCCATCCATCACGTTTTCGATACCCCGCGCGACCGCTTGATCTGGGACGTCGGACACCAGGCCTATCCCCACAAGATCCTGACCGGGCGGCGCGACCGCATTCGCACGCTGCGCCAGCCGGGCGGGCTCTACGGCTTCACCAAGCGGAGCGAAAGCGTCTACGACCCGTTCGGGGCCGCGCACAGCTCGACCTCGATCTCGGCCGCGCTCGGCATGTGCGTCGCGCGCGATCTTTCGGGCGGCTCCAACCAGGTCATCGCGGTCATCGGCGACGGGGCGATGTCGGCGGGCATGGCGTATGAGGCGATGAACAACGCGGGCTCGATGGACACCCGGCTCATCGTCATTCTCAACGACAACGACATGTCGATCGCGCCGCCCGTGGGCGCCATGAGCGCCTATCTGTCGCGGCTGATCTCGTCCAAGTCCTATCGTTCGATCCGTCTTCTCGCCCGCGACATGGCCAAGCGCTTCCCGCGTTCGATCGAGAACGCGGCGCGTCGGGCCGAGGAATACGCCCGCGGCCTGGTCACCGGCGGAACCCTGTTCGAGGAGCTCGGCTTCTTCTACATCGGGCCGATCGACGGCCATAAGCTCGACCACCTCCTGCCGGTGCTCAAGAACGTGCGCGACGCCGAGGAGGCGGGGCCGATCCTCGTCCATGTGGTGACCCAGAAGGGATACGGCTATCCGCCGGCCGAGCGCGCGGCCGACAAGTTTCACGGCGTCGGCAAGTTCGACGTGGTCACCGGCGAGCAGAAAAAAGCGAAGCCCAAAGCGCCGAGCTACACCTCGGTGTTCGCCGACGCTCTGGTTCGCGAAGCCGAAAAGGACGAACGCATTATCGGCATCACGGCGGCGATGCCGTCCGGCACCGGGCTCAACAAGTTCGCCGAACGTTTCCCCGACCGCTTCTTCGACGTCGGCATCGCCGAGCAGCACGCGGTCACCTTCGCCGCCGGCCTCGCTTGCGAGGGCTATAAGCCGTTCGCCGCCATCTACTCGACCTTCCTCCAGAGGGCCTATGATCAGGTCGTCCACGACGTGGCCATTCAGCGCCTGCCGGTGCGGTTCGCGATCGATCGCGCCGGTCTGGTCGGCGCCGACGGCCCGACCCACGCGGGCAGCTTCGATCTGACCTATCTCGGCTGTCTGCCGGGGTTCGTCATCATGGCGGCGGCCGACGAAGCCGAGCTTGTCCACATGGTTGCGACCGCAGCGGCGATCGACGATCGCCCGTCGGCGTTCCGTTACCCGCGCGGGGAAGGGCGCGGCGTTCCGTTGCCCGAGCGCGGCGCGCCGCTCGAAATCGGCAAGGGCCGGGTCTTGCGCGAGGGCACGGCAGTGGCCATCTTGTCTCTTGGCGCGCGGCTCGGCGAGTGTCTGGAAGCAGCCGACGAGCTCGCCGCCCGCGGGCTGTCGGCGACGGTGGCCGATGCGCGGTTCGCCAAGCCGCTGGATGAAGACTTGATCCGTCGGCTCGCCGCCGAGCACGAGGTTCTGATCACCATCGAAGAGGGCGCGATCGGAGGGTTTGCGGCCCATGTTCTTTCTTTCCTCGCGCGGTCCGGGCTCTTGGATTCGGGGCTCAAGGTGCGCCCGATGACCCTTCCCGACCGCTTCGTCGCCCATGGCACGCCCGAGGGCATGTATACGGACGCCGGGCTCAAGGCCCCCGATATTGTGGCTACGGCGCTTGCCGCGCTCGGTCACCTCGACCAGCGCGAGCGGGAGCCGGCGCGCGCTTGAGGGCTCCGGCCTTCTTCGCGATCATTCGACAGGACAACGATGAACGACGTTGCGCACGGCGAAAGCGGAATCGCGAAGACGACGGCGAAGGCGAAGATCGGGGATGACTTCGACCGCCGCCTCGATTCCATCATCGATGAGGCCCGCGCAGCGCTGAAGGCCTTCCAATCGGCTGAAGGGTACTGGCGCTTCGACCTTGAAGCCGATGCGACGATCCCGTCGGAGTACATCCTGCTTGAGCACTTCCTCGACGAGATCAACCCGGAGATCGAGGAAAAGCTCGCCACCTATCTGCGCGGCCTTCAGGCGGATCACGGGGGCTGGCCGCTGTATTACGACGGCGATTTCGACATAAGCTGCTCGGTCAAGGCGTATTTCGCCCTCAAGCTCGTCGGCGATTCGCCCGATGCGCCGCATATGCGTCGCGCGCGCGAAGCGATTCTCGCCCGCGGCGGCGCGGCTCGGGCCAATGTTTTCACGCGAATCGCGCTCGCTCTGTTCGGGCAGGCGCCATGGCGGGCGGTGCCGGTGATGCCGGTCGAGATCATGTTGTTGCCGCGCTGGTTCCCCTTCCACCTCAGCAAGGTCTCGTACTGGTCGCGCACCGTGATCGTGCCGCTTCTCATTCTGATGGCTTATCGGCCGCAGGCGCGCAACCCACGGGGCGTGAGCGTACGCGAGCTGTTTACGACCCCGCCCGAGGAGGAGCGGCGCTACTTCGCGAACCGGGGACCGATTGCGACCGCTTTTCTCGCGATCGACCGCGTGCTGCGTCTGGTCGAGCCCATGTTTCCTAAAGAAAGCCGCCGTCGCGCCATCGCCGAGGCCGAGCGCTTCGTGCTCGAACGCCTCAACGGCGAGGACGGGCTGGGCGGAATCTTCCCGGCCATGGCGAATGCGTTGATGGCCTTTGACTGTCTGGGCTATCCGCGCGACGACCCCAGACGGGTGATCGCCCGCAAGGCCATTGACAAGCTGCTTTCGGTCAAGAACGGCGAGGCGTTCTGCCAGCCCTGCCTCTCGCCGATCTGGGACACCTGCCTTTCGACCCACGCCTTGTTCGAGGCGGGCGAGAGCGCAGATACGCCCGAGATGAAGGCGGCGCTCGACTGGATGAAGTCCAAGCAGGTGCTCGACTTTCGCGGCGACTGGGCGGACTCGCGTCCCGATCTGCGTCCCGGCGGCTGGGCTTTCGAGTTCGCCGACCCGCACTATCCCGACATCGACGACAGCGCCGTCGTCGTCATGGCGCTAGACCGCGCGTCGCGTCCCGAGTACGCCGAATCGATCGCCCGCGGCGTCGAGTGGGTCGAAGGAATGCAGAGTAAGAATGGCGGCTGGGGCGCCTTCGACGTCGACAACACCTACGAGTACCTCAACTACATTCCCTTCGCCGATCACGGCGCGCTTTTGGACCCGCCGACGGTCGACGTGACCGCGCGCTGCATCAGCATGTTCTGCCAGCTCGGCTATGGCCGCGACCATCCGGTGGTGGCGCGCGGGCTCGCCTATCTCAGACGCGAGCAGGAGCCCGATGGCTCCTGGTTCGGCCGCTGGGGGACCAACTACATCTACGGCACCTGGTCGGCGCTCGCCGCCTTCAACGCGGCGGGCGAAGACCCGAACGCGCCGCATATCCGCCGCGCGGTCGCTTGGCTCAAGGCGCATCAGCGCGCCGACGGCGGCTGGGGCGAGGACGGATCGAGCTACGAGCCCGGCAAGGCCGGCTTCGCCAAGGCGAGCACGCCGTCGCAGACCGCCTGGGCGTTGCTTGGGCTGATGGCGGCGGGCGAGGTCGATTCAGAGGCGGTGCGCCGCGGCGTCGCGTACCTGATGAACGCGCCCCGCGACGGCGCGAAATGGGAGGAGAAGTACTACACGGCGGTCGGGTTCCCGCGGGTGTTCTACCTCCGCTATCATGGGTACAGCGCCTACTTCCCCCTCTGGGCGCTCGCCCGCTACCGCAACCTGCGCCGCGCCAACCGGCGGACCACGCCTTTCGGGATGTGACCGTTCTCGGCGTCGTGACCGGCGCCCAGGCCGAAGCCCGCCGCCTGCCGAGCGGCCGGGGAGAGGTCTCCTTCGACGTCGTCTGCGCGGGCGGGCGCGCCGCGCGCGCCGAGGCGGGCGCTCGCGCGCTTATCGAGCGGGGCTGCGCCGGGCTGATCAGCTTCGGACTTGCGGGCGGGCTCGCGCCTGCCCTTGGGCCAGGACGGTTGGTTGTAGGCCGGCGGGTTCTATGGTCGGACGGCGGCGCTGTCGAGGCCCGGGAAGCATGGACCCGTGCGCTTGCTGAAGCCCTTGCCGCTTTCGACCCTCTTGTTGCCGATGTTGCGGCGGCGGATCGGGTCGTTTCCACGGCGGCCGAAAAGCGCGCCCTGTTCGACCAGACCGGGGCCGCGGCCGTCGATCTCGAAAGCGGGGCCGTCGCCGCGGCCGCGCGCGCGGCCGGCCTTCCTTTCGCGGTGCTGCGCGTGATCTGCGACCCGGCGGAGCGGCGCATCCCGGCTGCGGCCGCGGCCGGGCTCGACGACAGAGGCCGCGTGCGCTCGGGCGCGGTGCTCGCGGGGCTCCTTCGACGGCCCGGCGATCTCGCCGCTACGGTTGCGCTTGCGCGCGATGCGCGGCGCGCGCTCGCCGTTCTCGCCCAGGCGGCGGGGCGGCTTGAAACGGCGGGGCTATTCGGCGGCTGACGAGCCGACCTCGAAGCCGGGCGGAACCTGGGGCGCGGGCACCGCGGGCCGGGCGCCGTCGAGCGGGATCTCGGGCGCCATCGGGCCTTCGGTTCGGATGCCGCGCATCCGGGTCGCAAGCGCGCGCAGGGGATGCGCAAGGGTGTCGTTCACCGCGGTCGGCTCGTAGCCGCAATGCGCCATGCAATTGGCGCATTTCTCGTAGGCCCCGGTGCCGTAGGATTCCCAGTCGGTCTCCTCCATCAGCTCGCGAAAGCTCGCGGCGTAGCCCTCGCCGAGGAGATAACAGGGCCGTTGCCAGCCGAATACGTTGCGCGTCGGGTTCCCCCAGGGGGTGCAGCGGTACTGGCGGTTGCCGGCCAGGAAGTCGAGATAAAGCACCGAGTGGTTGAGAGGCCAGCGCCGCCCGCGCCCGGCGCGGAAAATGTCGCGGAACAGCGTCTTGGTTCGGTCGCGACGGAGGAAGCTCTCGCGGTCGGGGGCCTTTTCGTACTCGAAGCCGGGCGAGACCGTGATGCCTTCGACCCCAAGCTCGGTGACGAAGTCGAAAAAGGCGACCACGTCGTCGGCGCTTGCGCTGGTGAACAGCGTGCAGTTCACGTTGACGCGGAAGCCGCGTTCGCGGGCTGCGCGGATCGCCCGGACCGCGCGGTCGAAGACGCCTTCCTGGCAGACCGATGCGTCGTGGACTTCGCGAAGGCCGTCCAGGTGAATCGAAAAGGTTAAATAGGGGCTTGGGGTGAATTTCTCGATCTTTTTCTCAAGAAGAAGCGCATTCGTGCACAGATAGACGAAACGTTTCTGGGCGACGAGGCCGGCGACGATCTCGCCGATCTCGGGATGGATCAAGGGCTCGCCGCCGGGGATCGAGACGATCGGCGCGCCGCACTCCTCGGCCGCGGCGAGACAGTCGTCGACGCCGAGCCGCATATCGAGGATATGCCTCGGGAACTGGATCTTGCCGCAGCCCGCGCAGGCGAGGTTGCACCGGAACAAGGGCTCGAGCATGAGGACGAGCGGGTAGCGTTCGACCCCCTTCAGGCGCTTGCTCAGGATATAGGCCCCGACCCGGAGTTGCTGGAAAAGGGGAACGCCCACGCTGTCACCGTGCGGTTTGTGTTCGGTTGGATTCGGCCGGCCTTCGCGTTTAGGCGGAGGCGAGCTCCTCGGGCATCTTGAAATGAACCTGTTCTTCGACCCCGTCAAGCTGCTCGACTTCGATTTCGGCGTAAGCGCCGAGGTGCTCGACCACATTGCGGACCAGAATCTCGGGCGCCGAAGCGCCCGCCGTAATCCCCACGACGCGCACTCCGTCGAGCCAAGCCGCATCGATGCTTTCGGGGCCGTCGATCAGATAGGTGGGAATATTGGCCTCCTCGCCGATCTCGCGCAGCCGGTTCGAATTCGAGCTGTTCTGCGAGCCGATGACCAGGATCAGGTCGGCCTGTTGGGCGAGCCTGCGGATCGCCTGCTGCCGATTCTGGGTGGCGTAGCAGATATCGCGCACGCTGGGTCCGGTAATGGCGGGAAAGCGCTCGGTCAACGCCTCGATGATCTCGCGGGTGTCGTCGACGCTGAGCGTGGTCTGGGTCACGTACGCGACCTTCTCGGGATCGCGGATGCGAAGCCGTTTCACGTCATCAACGGTCGAGACCAAATGGACGTGCGAGGAGACGCGTCCGCGGGTGCCTTCCACCTCAGGGTGGCCGTCGTGGCCGATGAGCACGATCTCATACCCGCTGCGCTCGTACTTCTGGGCCTCTTTGTGGACCTTGGCGACCAGCGGACAGGTCGCGTCGATGACGGGAAGGTTCCGCGCCGCGGCCTCATCAGCGACCTTCTTCGAGACCCCGTGGGCGCTGAACACGGTGATTGCGCCGTCGGGGATCTCGCTGACATCGTCGACGAAGCGCGCGCCCTTGGCGCGCAGGTCGGCGACCACATGAGCGTTGTGCACGATCTCGTGGCGCACGTAGACCGGAGCGCCGTAGAGGGCAAGCGCGCGCTCTACGATTGCGATCGCGCGCTCGACCCCGGCGCAGAACCCGCGCGGCTGGGCGAGGAGGATCTTGAAACGCCGTGGTCCTGGCGTGGCCTCGTCGCGCGTCTTCGCGGCCTGTATCCGGTGGCGTGCGGCGCCTTTCGCCACCGGGGATCTGAAGAACGTCATCGCCACCCCGTAGTGTTGTCTGCGATTCGTCCGAAACCGCGGCGACCGCGCCTTTGATCCAACAGGCGCAAGAATGCGCTGTCAACAGACAAGAACCGCCGACGCGATCAGAACCGCGTGAGGAGTCTACTGCAAACGTCGCCCGAAAGAGGCGTTTCGGCCCTCGCCGTTCTTTCGCCAGGCTGGAAGCAACGCCGGCAGTACGATCAAGGCCGAGACGAGCGTGGCCGCGATTCCGATCGCGAGCAGGGAGCCCATGCTCGCCGTTCCGCGATGTGGCGAAAGCATCAAGCTGCCGAAGCTGCAGATCGTCGTCAGTCCGCTGTAGACGATGCCGCGCGCCGTCGATGTTTCAAGCAGCCGCCCTTCGCCGGCGTTCCTTCCGTGCGCGCGCAGGACGAGGTGTATCGCGCTGTCGACCCCGATCCCGAACAGAAGCGGCAGCACGATCACGTTGGCGAAGTTGAACGGAATATCGAAAAGGACGGACGCCGCGCCGGTGATCGCGGCGGCGAGCGCAAGCGGCGCGAGCACTAGAAGGGTCTCGCGTAGACGGCGGGTCAAGGCGAGGAGGAGAAGGACCGTCGCCAAAACCGCCGAGGCCAGCGCCTGCTGGAAAGCCCGCACCACCGCATCGCCCGATTCGAGAATCGAGACCGGGGCCCCCACCGCGTCGGGAGCCACGCTGCGCACCGCGTCGACGAATCGCCGCATCGCGTCGTTGTCGGCGAGATCGTCGCGGGGCAGGATCTGGATGCGGACCCGTCCGTCCTTGGCGATCATGCGCTCGCGCAGGCTTTCGGGCAGGTTTTCGAGCGTGACCGGTTCGCTCGCCGCGAGCGCGTCGTAAAGCCGCTTGAGCTGAACGTCGAACCCGTCGAGCAGGCTGCGTTCGAGCCCGTCAAGCGGGCGACCGGATGCGGCGAGACGGTCGAGCGCCCGGGCGAGCCGCGCCGCAGCCGGCGCGAGCGCTCCCGAAGGCCCTCCGGCTGCGCGCCACGCCGCCAGCGTGGACGAAAGGCTTTCGAGCGCGGCGCGGCGCGCGCGCTCGTCCTCCGGCGGCAGATCGGGATCGGGGCCCGGCGGAGGGCCGAGAAACAGCCCGATTTCTTCGATCGTGGCGAGCTTTTCCTCCTGGTCGGGGGGGACGAAATCGGCGATCGTGCGCGCGTCATCGACTTCCGCCAGTTTGCGCAGACGCGCGGCGAGCGCATTGGCTTGCGCGAGATCGGGCCGCAGCGCGTTGAGGCTCCAGGGCGAAAGCTTTGGGTCGGCGAGGAGATCGCGAAGGGTCCGCACCGATTCGACCTTGCCGTCGTGAAGGTCGAGCGGATTGACGTTGAACCGCACCAAAGGCGCAAGCGCAACCACAGAAAGACCCACGATGATCGCGCCGGTTCGCACCAGCTTCCGACGTTCGGCGATGCGGTCGAGGGCGATGTTCCACCACCGCCGGCTGAGAGGGCGCGCCGCGCGGAGCGGCGCGATCGTCAGAATCGCCGGCAGAACCACGAGATTGACGGCGAGGGCGATGAACATGCCGGTGCCGGCGATCAGGCCGAGCTCGGCCACGCCCCGATAAGCGGTGGGGATGAAAACGTAGAATCCGACAGCCGTGGTCGCGGCGCAAAGAACCAAAGCGCGGCCGACGTCGACCGCGGCGCGATCGAGGGCGCGCCCGTCCTCGCCGCCCAGCGCGACGATCTCGCGGTATCGCAACGCGAGGTGGATGCTGAAATCGATGCCGAGCCCGATGAACAAGACCGCGAAAGCGACCGAGACCAGATTCAGCTCGCCCACCACAGCGGTTGCGAAGCCCGCGGTGAGTAGAAACCCGACGATCAGGGTTGCGAGCGAGGCGAGCATAAGCCGGACCGAGCGCAGCCCCATCCAAAGCACGAAGGTGACGAGGACGAACGAGACCGGCGCCGCGATGCCAACGCCGATGCGGGCGCTTTCGATCTGGTCGAAATCGAGCGCGACCGAACCGGTAAGCCGCACGCGATAGCCGTTTTCTTCGGTGAGGGTGAGGCGCTTGGCCGTTGCGCGAACGGCCTCAAGCGCGGCCTTTTGGGGCAGGATCGCGCGGAAGTCGAGCTGCGGTTGGACGAGGATGAGCCGGCGGCGCGCGGCGGCGTCCGCGGTCTCGCCGGAAATCACCTCTTGCCACGAAAGATGATAAGGCCGGTTGCCGAGCTCCGCCTCGACCGCGTCTGACAGACGGTTGAAGGCGGCCCCGAGGTCGTAGGCCGGGGCCTCGCCGTCGATCAGCGCTTTTACGCTTGTCTCGAGAAGGCCGAATAGCCCGCGCAGGCTTGGGTCGGCGGCGAGGGTGAACAGGAGCGGCTGAACGCGCGCGAGGTTGTCGGCGAGCCGGTCGAGTTCGTCGCGGTCAAGGTAAAGGAGCCCGTTGCGGCGAAAGAAGGGCTCGCCGCCCGGCCGGTAGACCGTGCGGAAAAGCCGCTTGTCGGTTTTCAGCGCGGCCGCGAGCGCATCCGCTGCGGCTTCGGCCCGATCGGGGGTATCGGCCTCGACCACCACGACCAGCAGGTCGGCGAACTGGGGAAACGCTTGGTCGAAGGCCTTTGTCGCCTGCCGAAAGGGCAGATCCGGCGAAATCATGTCCGCGGTGTCGGTGTTCATACCGAGATTCCGCGCAGCATAGACTCCCGCCGCCGCCGCCGCCGCGAAGGCGACCGCGACGACCAGCCAAGCGCTCTTGCGCACGCGCGCAACGAGCGCGGCGATCAGCCGGTCGAGCCGGCGCTCGGTCTTGGGCGCAAGGGGAGGCGGCACGGTGCGGAGACTTCCCCGAAGACGGCTACAGGGTGCCCTGCGAGTACACGACATCTCCTACGCCGGCAAGAAAAAGACGCGCCGAAAGGCTGCGGCGGGCCGGGACGGGCTTGTGCGATGTGCGCCAGCGCGCCATATTCTGCAGCGCATATGATGAGAATAATCGTCCTTTTGCTTGTGGCTACGGTCTGGGCCACCGCGACGGAGGCGGTCCGGGCCGCGCAAACCCCGGCGCGCGCGGTCGTCGAGACCCTTCACGAGAGCCTTCTTTCGGTGATGAAGGACGCCGACGCCCTCGGCTACGCCGGGCGAGAGGCGCGGCTTACGCCGGTGATCTCCGAAACCTTCGATCTTCCGATCATCGCGCGCGGCTCCACGGGGCGTTATTGGAGGACGCTCGATAAGGAAAAGAAACGGGCGCTCGTCGCGGCCCTGCGCCGGCTTACGGTTGCGACCTATGCCGCGCGGTTCGACGGCTATGCCGGCGAACGCTTCCGAATCCTCGATGAAACGCCGGCGTCCCGCGGGATGGTTCTGGTCGGGGCCGAGATCATCAAGTCCGACGGCAAGCCGGTCCGCCTCAACTATCTGGTCCGCAAGCGCAAATCCGGAGACTGGCGGATCGTCGACGTTTACCTCGACGGCAAGTACAGCGAGCTCGCGCTCAGACGCGCCGAGTACACGGCCGTCATCAAACGAAAAGGGTTCGACGGCCTGCTCGCCGCGATCGAGAGCAAGGTCGCCAAGTTCGCCGAAAAAAAGCCCGATTGAGCGAGGCGCGTTCGTCTCAAGCGGCGACCACCGCGCCGTCTGCGATGAGCGCCTCGATCTCGTTCTCGCCATAGCCGATCTCGGCCAGAACTTCGCGCGTATGCTCGCCGTAGACCGGCGCGCCGCGCGCGATCCCGCCTGGCGTTTCCGAGAACTTGACCGGAGGGCCGATGGTCTTCACCGGGCCGAGGCGGCTGTGGCGGGCCTCGGTCACCATGCCGCGAGCGATCGTCTGCGGGTCGCGGTGCATCGCGCCCACGTCGAGCACGGGGCCGGCGGGCACGCCCGCCGCTTCGAGCCGGGCGAGCCATTCGGCGCTGGTCCGGCGCGCGAAGATCGCGCTCAACGCGTCGACCAACGCGGGGCGGTTCGTCATCCGCGCGTCCGGCGTCGCGAAGCGCTCGTCGTCGGCGAGCCGGCGGGCGTCTAGCGCGTCCAGCAGCTTCAACCAGTTGGCCTGGTTGGCGGCGCCCACGGTGATCCAGCCGTCGGCGGTCTGAAAGGCTTGATAGGGCGCATTCAGCGGATGCGCCGAGCCCATCGGCCCCGGGGCGACGCCGGTCGCGAAGCAAATCGCCGACTGCCAGAAGGTATGCACGATCCCGGCCTCGAACAGCGAGGTGTCGACCCGTTGCCCCTTGCCGGTCCGGGCGCGTTCGAGCGCGGCGGCAAGCACCCCCATGGCGGCGAGGATGCCGGCGGTGATGTCGGTGACCGGCGCGCCGCATTTGACCGGGGGGCGCCCCGGCGCCTCGCCGGTGATGCTCATCAGCCCGCTCATGCCCTGCGCGATGAGATCGAAGCCGCCGCGCTCGGCGTAAGGCCCGGTGCGCCCGAAGCCCGAAATCTCGCAGTAGATCAGCCCCGGGTTGGTCTCGCGCAAGGTCTCGTAGCCGAGGCCGAGGCGCTCCATGGTGCCTTTGCGGTAGTTCTCGATCACCACGTCGGCGCGGTCGATCAGCCGGCGCACGACGGCGCGCCCGCCTTCGGTCTTGAGGTCGGCGGCGATGCCGCGCTTGTTCCGGTTCATCATCAGGAAGGCGGCCGCCTCGCCGCCGATGTCGGGAGGCAGGAAGCGCCGCGTATCGTCGCCCCCCGGCACCTTCTCGACCTTGATCACATCGGCGCCCATATCGGCGAGCATCAGCCCGCAGCATGGCCCGGCCATGATGTGGGCGAGCTCGACGACCCGGAATCCCGCCAACGGTCCCATTTCAATGCCCCTTGAAAGCGGGCTTCCGCTTGCCGAGGAAGGCGCGGTAGCCCTCGCGGAAGTCCTCGGTATCGTAGCAGTCGAGGGTCTCCTCGATCTCCTCGGGCGTGAGCGGGGTGGGGTCGGCCAGCCGGCGGATAAACTTTTTGTGCCAGCGGGCGACGAGCGGCGCGCCTTCGGCGATGCGCCGCGCGGTGGCGTAGGCCTCGTCGACGACCGCATCGTCGGCGACCACCCGGTTTACGAGCCCGAGGCGGAGCGCATCCTCGGCTCCGAAGATGCGCCCCTCGAGGAGGATCTCGGCCGCGCCGGCGGGACCGGCGAGCGCGAGCAGGCCGCGAAGCTCGAAGTATCCCATGACGAGGCCGAGGTTCTTGATCGGAACGCCGAACCGGCTCGATTCGCCGCAGATGCGGAGATCGCAGACCGCAGCCAGCTCGAGGCCGCCGCCGACGCAAATGCCCCGGATCAGGGCAAGGGTTGGATGTCGGCAGCCTGCGAGCCCGCTGATGGCGCGCTCGACCACCTGGTTGTAGGCGCGGGCCTGTTCGCGGTTGGCGCGTTCGGTCTCGAATTCGGCGATATCGGCGCCGGGGGCGAACGCCTTGTCGCCCGCGCCTCTGAGTACGATGCAACGCACGTCGTCGTCGCCGTCGAGCGCCTCGACCGCATCGCCGAGCGCCCGCCACATCGCCTTGTCGAGGGCGTTGAGCCGCTCGGGCCGATTGAGAGTGACGGTTGCGATCGACTCGTCGCGCTCGACCAGGATGCATTCAGCCATGGCTAATTCCCGTAGAACAAGTAGACCAGCGCCATTGCGGTGAACGGCATGTAGGTTACCGCCATGAGGACCACGAACAGAACCGTTACGAAGTAAATATTGATTTTGCTCACCTCCCAGATGTCGGCCTTGGCGACCGAGCAGGCGGTGACCAGAACGCTCGCGACTGGCGGCGTCTGCTGTCCGATGCCGAGGTTGAGGGTCACGATGATGCCGAAATGCACGGGATCGATCCCGACCGCGTTCACCACCGGCATGACGATCGGCACGATCAGGATGATCGCCGCCGCCGAATGCAGAAACAACCCGGCGATCAGGAAAAACAGGTTGAGGATGCCGAGCACCGCGTATTTGTTGTCGGTCAGCCCGATGATGGCCGCGGCCAGGCGTTGGGGCACCTGAGCCTCGGTCAGGTAGGTGCCGACAAGGGCCGAGGCGGCGACCAGAAGCATGACCACCGCGGTCTGAACGCTGCCCTCGATCATCGCTTCGCGAAGCTCGCGCCAGGTCAGCTCGCGATAGATCACGGCCCCGATGAACAGCGCCGCGGCCACCGCAAGCCCCGCGCCTTCGGTAGCGGTGACGAGCCCGCCGAAGATTCCGCCCAGGATGATCACCGGCATGAGAAAGGCCCAGGCCGCTTCGCGGAAGGTTCGCCACAGACGGCGCGGATTGAAGGACTCCTCGACCGGATAGTTGAAGCGACGCGCAAACCAGTAGGCGAGGAGCATCATCAACAACCCGCCGATCAGCCCCGGCACGATCCCGGCGACGAAGAGCTTGACGACCGAGCTCTCGGCCATGACCGCGTAGAGGATCATCGGGATCGACGGCGGAATGATGACCGCAAGCGTCGCCGACGACGAGGTGAGCGCGGCGGCGAAGGGGCCGGGATAGCCCTTGCGCTTCATCGCCGGGATCAGGATCGAGCCGAGCGCGGCGACGTCGGCGACCGCCGAGCCCGAGATTTCGGCGAAGAACAGCGAGGTCGCGACGTTGACCATGGCGAGTCCGCCGCGCACGAAGCCGATCAGCGCCGAAGCGAAGGCGATCAGACGCCGCGAGATGGTCGAGGTGTTCATGATCGCGCCCGCGAAAATGAACAGCGGAATCGCGAGCAGCGGGAACTTGGTCGCCCCATCGAACATGACGAGCGCGACGTTGGGAAGCGCATCGATTCCCGATTCGGCGACCGTGGCGATCGCGCCCACGGCGCCCAGCGCGATCGCGATCGGGACGTTGAGCCCGACCAGAGCGAAAAGCGCGACCAGCATGAGGAAAAGGGTCACGGGTCGATCCGGCCCCCACCGTCGTTCGCCAAGCGCTCGGCCGCGTTCGCGGCGCGCAGCCGCTGGATCATGTCGGGCAGACTCAAGAGCTGGGCGATGATGAACAGAACCGCGCCGATCGGGATCACCGACTTGGTGAACTGGACCGGCACCCAGGGAAGGCTCACCAGGTAATCGCCTTCGAGCGCGATATGGACCTGAACGCCGCTCCACGCGAGAACCGCGAAGAATGCGATGATGACGGCTTCGCCGAGGAGCAGCGCCGGCACCCGCAAGGGAAGGGGAAGCGCCCGGACCAGCCCGTCGAACCCGATGTGGGCGCGCCTGAGCGCGGCCAGCGCCGCCCCGTAGTAGGTGAGCCAGGCGAGCTGGATCGAGGCGACCTCGTCGTACCACGAGAACGACGATCCGGCCTTGCGATAGATCACCGCAAGCACGACAACCACCGCGAGACTCGTCATCAGAAGAATGACGATGGTCTCGAGCGCGCGCTCGAAGACGGCGCGCAGGCGAAGAAAAAGAGTCACCACGCCGCTCCGATCAAGACGGGAACCCGCTCCCGGAATCCGGTTCGGTTCTGAAAGGACGGCGCCCGCGCGCCGGCCTCCCGCCGCGTCCGCATCATGGAACGATGGAGCGCGAACGGGAAGCCGGCGATGCGCGCGCCGGGCAGGCCCTCAGTCGGCGAGCGCCTGGGCGGCGGCGATCATCTCGGCGCCGCCCGGAACCGTTTTGGCGAACTCGTCATAGATCCCCTTGCTGGCGGCGATGAAGGCGTCCTTGTCGGCGACGTTCACCATCATGCCCCCGGCCTTGAGCTTGTTCAGGAGATCGGTCTCGAGCTCGGCCGCGCGGGCGTAGACGAAGCCCTGGGTGTCGCGGGCGATCCGCTCGATCGCCGTGCGGATATCGGCGGGGAGCTTCTCCCATTTTTTCTTGCCGACGGTGACATAGGCCGGCGTATACACGTGGCCGGTCAGCGACAGGTACTTCTGCACCTCATAGAACTTGGCGCTGTAAATCTGCGCGAACGGGTTCTCCTGGCCGTCCATCACGCCGGTCTGAAGCGCGACGAAGACCTCGGAGAACGCCATCGGCGTAGGGTTCGCCCCATAGGACTTGAACATCTTGACCCGCCACTTGCCCTTGGGCGTGCGCAGCTTGATCCCTTTGAGATCAGCCGGCACGTTGATCGGGCGAAGGTTGTTGGTGATGTGGCGGAAGCCGTTCTCCCACACCGCGATCACCTTGTAGCCCTTCTTTTCGATCTCGGGCTCGATCTTGGGCCAGAAGATGTCGTGCTCGATGCGCGCCATCTGCGAGCGGTTCTTAACCAGATAAGGCATCTCGAACAGACCGGCGGCATCGACCACCGACGACATAACGGTCGAAGGCAAGGCGAAGTCGACCGTGCCGAGCTTGAGCTTCTGGAGGAGCTCCTTGTCCTTGCCAAGCTGGCTCGAACCGAAGACCGTGATCTTGACCTTGCCGGCGAGGTCGGCGTTGACGCGGCGAGCGAACTCCTCGGCCGACATGGCGAACAGCGACCCGGGCGCGCCGACGTGGCCGAACTTGAGCTCGATCGTTTGGGCGCGGGCGATTCCGCTCGCCATAATCAGGGCGAACAATGACGATATAGCGAAAACCGTGCGAAATCTCATCTCTGTACCTCCCTTTTCTAATGTGATTTGTCAGTTTGGCTCCGACGCATTTCGGTGAGATAGGCGAGGGCCTGCGCGGCGCCCCCGGGGCTGTGGGGAATGGCGGCGAGCGCCAGCCCCATCTCGATCCCGCCGAGGGCGCCGATCAGCGCGAGGTCGTTGAAGTCGCCGAGGTGTCCGATCCGGAACACCCGGCCCTTGAGCCGGCCGAGCCCGGTGCCGAGCGACATGTTGAACGCCTCAAGGACGATCCGGCGAAAGGCGTCGGCGTCATGGCCGTCGGGTAGGAGAACCGCCGTCAGCGAGCTCGAGTACTCGGCGGGCTCCAGGCAAAGGATCTCGAGCCCCCAGGCGCGGACCGCACGGCGCGTCGCCTCAGCGTGGCGGTCATGGCGGGCGAAGACCCGATCAAGCCCCTCTTCGGCCAGCATTGCGAGCGATTCGCGCAGGCCGAACAAAAGGTTGGTCGCCGGGGTGTAAGGGAAGAAGCCACGGGCGTTGTTTTCCAGCATCGGTCGCCAGTCCCAATAGGCGCGAGGCAACCGCGCCGTTTTCGCGGCTTCGAGGGCCCGAGGGCTGACGGCGTTCAATCCGAGACCCGGCGGCAGCATCAGGCCTTTCTGCGAGCAGCCGATGGCGACGTCGACCTTCCACTCGTCCATGCGGAAGTCGATCGAGGCGAGCGACGAGATGGTGTCGACGAACAGGAGCGCGGGGTGGCGGGCTGCGTCGATGGCTTGGCGGATCGCGCCGATCCGGCTCGCGGCTCCGGTCGAGGTCTCGTTGTGCACGATGGCGACGGCGCGGATCGCGTGTTCCTTGTCGGCGGCGAGCCGCGCTTCGATCCGCTCGGGCTCGGCGCCGCGGCGCCAGTCGCTTTCGAGGAAATCGACCTTGAGGCCGAGCCGGGTTGCGAGGTTGCGCCAGAGCGTCGCAAAATGCCCGGTCTCGACCATAAGCACGCGGTCGCCGGGCGAAAGCGTGTTAACGAGCGCGGCCTCCCAGGCTCCGGTGCCTGACGAAGGGAACACAATGACGGGATGGGCGGTCTTGAACACGCTTCGGAGGCCGTCGAGAACCTCGTGAGCCAGCGCGGCGAAGTCAGGACCGCGATGGTCGATGGTGGGCGCGGCCATCGCGCGCAAGATGCGGTCGGGGACATTCGTGGGACCGGGAATCTGCAGGAAATGGCGCCCGCTTCGGTCCATGCTGTGTCTCCCTCCCATGCGCTCCCACTGCTCCCGGCCGGGGTGTCTCCCTGCGGCGGGCGCATTCCGTTACTCAATCACCCCAAGCCCGCCGCGTTTCGACCGGCCGCTCTATGACGGCCTTTCCTCGCGCCGAGCTTAACAGTCAAAAAGAATTATGCATACAAAGCATAAGCATGCAAGGCAGGGGGAGGCGAGAAAATTTCCGACAACACGCAAAATTTTACGTTATAAGAGCGGAATAGACCCTATGGTCCGAGACCGAGACGGATCGCAGCCGTTGGAATTTTGCATTCATTGTAACGATCTTGGGCGTTGGCGCGGGTTTTTCGCCGTTCGCAGACCCGCTTGCGACGCGCGACCGCGAGAGCAGCGACCGTGACTTTGCAGGCCCGCGATTCCGCCGTTCCTTGCGCTGCAAGGTCGTCTCGCGCCCAGACGCTGCGCCCCGGTGAACCGGCGTTGGCCGCCCGGCTCGCTCGCGAGATCGAGGGCGAGGTTCTGTTCGACGCCTTCAGCCGCGGCCGCTACGCCACCGACGCCTCGTTCTACCAGATCGAGCCCTTGGGCGTCGTCGTGCCCCGCAACCTGGCCGACGTGGAGGCGGCGATTGCGATCGCCCGCGAGGAAGGCGTCCCCGTCTTGCCGCGCGGGGCGGGCACCTCGCAGTGCGGGCAGACCGTGGGCGAGGCCCTGGTGATCGACACCACCAAGCATCTCGATTCGATCGTCGATTTCGACCCGCAAGCGCGCCGGGTCACGGTCGAGCCGGGCATCGTTCTCGATGCGCTCAACCGATGGCTCGCGCCCCACGGGCTCTGGTTCCCGATCGACGTCTCGACGTCGAGCCGCGCCACCATCGGCGGCATGGCCGGCAACAATAGCTGCGGCGCGCGTTCGATCCGCTACGGCACCATGGCGATGAACGTCGCGGCGATCGAGGCCGTGATGGCCGACGGCGCGCGGTTCCGCTTCGCCGATGTTCCCGCCGATGCGAGCGCGCTCGACGGGCCGCCGGCGTACCGCGCCTTGGTCGAAGACTTGCGCGCGCTCGCGGTCCGCGAGGCGGACGAGATCGCGCGCCGCTTTCCGAAGCTGATGCGCCGGGTCGGCGGCTATAACATCGACTCCATCGACCCGCGCGGCCACAACATGGCGCGGCTGCTGGTCGGCTCCGAGGGCACGCTCGCCTTCTTCACCCGGCTGACGCTCGCGCTCGCGCCGGCGCCGGCGCACCGGGTGCTCGGGATCTGCCATTTCCCGACCTTCCGCCAAGCGATGGAGGCGACCAAGGCGATCGTCGCGCTCGGCCCCACGGCGGTCGAGCTCGTCGATCCCGAGCTGATCCGGCTGGCGCGCGCGCAAGCCGCCTTCCGCCCCACGATCGAGACGGTGGTCATGGGCGATCCGGGCGCGCTGCTGCTGGTCGAGTTCGCCGGCGACGAGGCCGCGCCGCTCGTCCGCCGGCTCGCCGCGCTCGGCGAGACGATGGCCGACCTCGGCCTTCCCGGCGGGGTGGTCGAGGCGGTCGATCCCGCGCTCCAGCGCGCGGTCTGGGCGGTGCGCAAG
>CAYYWV010000011.1:0-36387 GCA_964475385.1 uncultured Alphaproteobacteria bacterium
ACTCGGGCCGCGCGACGCGCGAGCGCAACATCGAGGAGACCGCGTTCCGCACCAACCTCGAAGCGGCCGAAGAGATCGCCCGCGAGCTGCGCTTGCGCGACCTGTCGGGACTCATCGTGATCGATTTCATCGACATGGACGAGTCCAAGAACAACCGCACGGTCGAACGTCGGTTCAAGGAGGCGGTCAAGAACGACCGCGCGCGGATCCAGATCGGGCGGATCAGCGCCTTCGGCCTTCTCGAGCTGTCGCGCCAGCGTTTGCGTCCGAGCCTTCTCGAGGCCAGCACCCAGGTCTGCCCCCACTGCGGCGGCACGGGCCATATCCGCTCGATCGAATCGACGGCGCTTCACGTGCTGCGCGCGATCGAGGAGGAAGGCATCCGCGAACGCAGCAGCGAGATCACGGTTTTCGCGCCGACCGCGGTGGCGCTCTACATTCTCAACCAGAAGCGCGAGATGCTTCAGGCGATCGAGAGCCGCTACAACTTCCGCGTTCTGGTCGCCAACGACGACGACCTGATTCCGCCCGACTTCCGGCTCGACCGGGTGAAGGCGCGTCCCGGCGCCGAGAAGGCGGCCGAGGCCGAGGCCGCGGAGGAACCGTCCGCCGAGGAGGCCGAGAAGGCCGGGCGGCGGCGGCGCGGGCGGGGCAAGCGCGCCCGCGGCGAGGAGGCGCCCGCCGAGGCTGTGGCGGCCGAGGCGGCGGAATCGGAAGCCGCCGAGGAGGGGGCCGAGGCGGCCGCGAGCGAAGCGGCCGGCGAGGCTCCGCAGCCCAAGCGGCGACGGCGCGGAAAGCGCGGCGGTCGACGCCGGCGCGGCGGCGCGGCGCGCGCGCCCGAGGCGGCGCAAGAGGAGCCCGCGCCCGAAGCGCCTGTGTCCGACAAGGTCGTCGAAGCCGAGCCTGCGGTCAGCGAAACGCCCCCGATAGAAGAAGCGGAAGCCCCCGAGCCCGAGGCCGCGCCCTCAACCGCGCCTGAGGCCGAGACTGAAAAGCCCAAGCGGACGCCCCGGCGAAGGCCGCGCCGGAAGGCCGCTGCCGAGCCTGAAGAGACGGCCGCCGCCGAAACGCCGGCCGAGGCCGAGGCCGACGCCGAACGCGTCGCGGAAGCCGAGGCCGAAAAGCCAAAGCGCAAAAGCCGTAAAGCCGCAACGCGCAAGGCCGCCGGCGGCCGCAAGCGGACGAAGGCCGAGCCCGCGCCGGCCAGAGACGCCAAAGATGAGGACAAGGACGAGAAGCCCCGCGCGCCGGCCGAGAGCGCGCCCGACGCCGCAGCGCCCGTTCCGCCCATCGCGGTGACGCCGAGCGTGGCGACGCCGGCGGCTGAGCCGTCGCTCGCCGCCGCCGTTTCCTCTGGCTCCGAAGGCAGCGGCGGCGCGGGCGCTCCCGAACCCGAGCCTCAGGTCGAGAAGCCCAAACGGGGCCAGCGCCGGGGGTGGTGGCAGCGCCTTATCGAATAAAGCCGAGGGCTTCTTTCCGGGACAAGCCCGTCGGCGCGTTCAGCGCCGCCACGCGCGAAGCCGGCGGGCGGCCTCGGCCATGTCGGCGGTCGCGCCCGAGAAGCTGAACCGGACGTAACCGCGGCCGCGCTCGGGATCGAAATCGATCCCGGGCGTCGCCGCGACCCCGATCTCTTCGAGCATGCGCTTGCAGAACGCCTCGCTGTCGTTGGTCATCGCCGAGACGTCGGCGTAGATGTAGAAGGCCCCGTCGGCGGGCGCGAGCGAGGAGAACCCCGCCCGCGGCAGCTCGTCGAGCAACAGCGCCCGGTTGCGCGCGTAACGCGCGACATTGGCCTCGAGCTCGTCGCGGCAGTCGAAGGCCGCAAGGGCGGCGTGCTGCGAGAGCGTCGGCGGCGAGATGAACAGGTTCTGGGCCAGGCTTTCGACCGCGCGCAGAAGGTCGCGGGGGGTCACCATCCAGCCCAGCCGCCAGCCGGTCATCGAGAAGTACTTCGAGAAGCTGTTGATGACGATCGCGCGGTCGTCGAAAGCGGCGGCCGAGGCCGCCTCGGTCCCATAAGCGATGCCGTGATAGATCTCGTCCGAGATCAGGCGAATGCCCCGCTCGGCGCAATAGCGGGCGAGCGCGGCCATCTCGTCGCGACCCAGCATGGTTCCGGCCGGGTTCGACGGGCTCGCCACGATCAGCCCGTCGATGGGCGAATCGAGGGCCTCGATCAGAGCCGGCGTCGGCTGGAATCGGGTTGCCGCCTCAGTGGCGAGCGGCGCCGCCTCGATCCCGAAGGCGTTGAGGATATGGCGATAGCCGGGATAGCCCGGCAGCGCCAGCGCCACCCGGTCGCCCGGGTCGAAAGCGGCGAGGAACCCGAGCACGAAGGCTCCCGACGCGCCCGTCGTCACCACGATCCGCTCGGCCGGCACGTCGAGGCCGTAAGTCTCGCGGTAGTGGTCGGAGATCGCCTCGCGCAGCGCGGGCAGGCCGAGCGCGTCCGTATAGCCGAGAACCTCGCGCTCGAGCGCGGCCTTGGCCGCGGCGACCACGCCCGCCGGGGCCCCGGTCGAGGGCTGGCCGACCTCGAGGTGAAGGACATCGCCGCCCGCCGCGACCCGCGCGTTCGCGGCGCGCATCACCTCCATCACCATGAAGGGCGGGATATTGCCGCGCTTGGCGGTCTTGAGCGCCATCGTCGCCGGCTCTTCAGAACTGGACCGCGGTCGCGAGTCCGCTGCCCCGCGGATCGGTCCGGTAGACGCAGGTTTCGGCCTTGGCGCGGAAGCCGTCGGGGCAAAGAATCGCGTTCACCCGGCCGATCGCGCGCACGCGGCGCAGGCGATGGCCCCGCTCGCGAAGCGCCTTTGCGCTGTCGGCGTCGAGCGCGCGCTCGACGAAGGTGACGTCGGGCGCGCCGGGGTTGAGAACGCGGGGGACGGCGAGCGCCTCGGCGAGCGGCTTCTCGTCGATCAACGCGCGCGCCATGGTCTCGATAAGGGCGCTCGGCGCGGCCACGCCCCCCGCCGCGCCGGCGGCGAACAAGAACTCGCCCACATTGTGGTTCACCATCATCACCGGCGAAAGCCCGAGATCGCCGCCGCGCGAGAGCGGCGCCGCCGCCGGCACGATGCCGGTGCCGGATGCGACGAAACCCGCGCCGAGTCTCCGGTTCATGGTGATCGCGCAGGCCACCGCCGCGCCGGTTCCGTCGACGACCGCGAAGGTCATGCCGGCGGGGGCCTCTAGATGGCGGCGCGGGGCGGTCGGAAGCCTGCGCGCCGGCGTGTGGCGGGCGGGATCGTAACCCGCCATCATCCGATCGAGATGTTCGGGCGAAAGCCGCCCCTCGGCGGCGTCGGCTGAGCCCAGCCGTTCGAGCCACGACGGACGGTCGGCGAAGGCCCGCATCCCGACCTCGGCGAACAGATGGGGACGAACGGCGGCGGGCGTGTCTTTGTAACTGTTATTGCGCTCCAGCATGGCGAACTCTTGGAGCGCGGTTACCCCGCCGCTCATCGGCGGCGGGACCGAGTGGATCGCGTGATCCCCGAACGGGATCTCGACCGTTCCCCGCCAGATCGGGCGATAGTTGCGCAGATCCTCGATCGTGATCGCGCCGCCGGCTTCGTCGATCGCGCGGGCGAAATCGCGGCCGAGCTGGCCGCCGTAAAGGGCGCTCGGCCCCCGGGTCCGAATCCGACTCAAGGCGGCGGCGAGGTCGAGCTGAACCAACCGGTCGCCTTCCTTGAGCGTCGCGCCGTCGGCGCGCAGGAACAGCGCCGCGATCCCGGGATCGGAAAAGACCTTGCGCGGGGTCCGCGCGAGCTCGCGGGCCAGCGCCCGGGACACGTTGTGGCCGAGGCGCGCGAGCTCTTCCGCCGGCGCGAGAAGCCGCGACCATTGGAGAACGCCGTAGCGGGCTTGCAAGGCGAACATGGCCCGCACCGCGCCCGGCAGCGCCACCGGCCGCGCGCTCTTTCTGTCGGGCGGGGCCAAAGGCTCGAAGGCGAGCGTTCGGACCTCGCGCGCTTTCTGGTCGAACACGAGGCAGGCGCCGCCGGCGCCGAGCGAGGCCGAGACTGGATAGGTGACCGCGGCGGCGAAGTAGAGCGCGACCGCCGCATCCGCCGCGCTTCCCCCCGAAGCGAGCACGTCCCGCGCGACCATCACCGCATGCGGCTCGTCGCCGACGACGCCGCCGAAGTTGCCTTCGATCAGCGTCTCGGTGCGCAATCCCGGCTCAGACGCGCAGGCGCTGAGCAGGAGGAGCGCAAACGCAAGGACTACTCCGGCCGGCAATTGACGCCAGAGGGTGCGATTACTAGTTTGACTCGTTGGAAAAAGCGACCCGATCATCATGAAAACGCGCCTGACCCGCTTTGCCGGGATTTTTTCACTCGCCCTCGCCCTTGTCCTCGCAAGGGAGGCCGAAGCGGCCCGGATTTCGCTCATCCGGGACGCCGAAATCGAAGATACCATCGCGACTTACGCCGCGCCACTGTTCACCGCCGCGGGCCTGGACGGCAAGGCGGTCCGGATTCATCTCGTCAACGATTCGCGGCTCAACGCTTTCGTCGCCGGGGGGCTGAACCTGTTTCTCAACACGGGGCTTCTGCTCGCCGCCGAGGGACCCGGCCAGATCGTCGGCGTGATCGCGCACGAGACCGGGCATATCGCGGGCGGCCACCTCGCCCGCACCGAGGAAGCGCTGCGGGGCGCGAGCGCGCTCGCCATCCTGAGCTATGTGCTGGGCGCCGCCATCGCCGCGGCGGGCTCTGGCTCGGGCGCCGGCGCCGTGCTCATGGGGGGCAGGGGGCTCGCGACCCAGACCATGCTCAATTACACCCGCGCCCAAGAGCGCGCCGCCGACCAGTTCGCGGTGACCGTGCTCGACCGCACCCATCAGTCGGCCAAGGGGCTTCTTCGCTTTCTTGAGATTCTCTCGAACCAGGAGGCGCTGTTGAGCCTCAACCAAGACCCTTATCTCCGCACCCATCCGCTGACCCAGGAGCGGATCACCTTCATTCGCCATCATGTGGCCGAATCGCCTTACTCGGAGAACCGGCCGCCGGCGGAGTGGG
Source organism: uncultured Alphaproteobacteria bacterium (assembly GCA_964475385.1). Classification (GTDB taxonomy): domain Bacteria; phylum Pseudomonadota; class Alphaproteobacteria; order JAAXGF01; family JAAXGF01; genus CAYYWV01. The sequence goes on from CAYYWV010000011.1 coordinate 5,037, forward strand.
TCGTCCGTTTCAAGCGCATGCAGGCCAAGCTGTTCGGCTTTCTCAAACCGGCCGAACGCGTGTTCGCGCGCTACCCCGAAAGCGACCAATCGGTCGCGGCGCGGTACGCGCGCGCAATCGCCGAGTTCCGACGCGCCGACCTCGACCGGGCGCTCGCCGAAATCGATTCGCTCATCGCCGAGTTCCCGAACGATCCTTATTTTCACGAGCTCAAGGGCCAGATGCTGTTCGAGAACGGCCGCGTCTCCGAGGCCGTCGCGCCCTACCGCCGGGCGGTGGCGCTCGCGCCCGATTCGGGGCTTATCCGCACCGGGCTCGCCCAGGCCCTGATCGAAAGCGGCGACAAGGCCGTTCTCGACGAGGCGGCGAAGATCCTTGAGCAAGCGGTGCGCGTGGACCCCGACACGCCGCGCGCTTGGCGGTTGCTCGCCGTCGCCTATGGCCGCGACGGCAAGACCGGCGCTTCGGCGCTCGCGAGCGCCGAGTTCAACTATCGGGTCGGCCGTTATCGCGACGCCGTTCGTTTCGCGAAAAGCGCGCTTAAGGCCCTGCCCGCGGGCTCGCCCGGCGCGCTCAGGGCCGAGGACATCGAAGGCGCCGCTGAGCGCGCGCTCAAGAAGAAGCGCGACCGGAACTGAACCCGCAAGACCGCTTCGGAAGAATGATCGGGAGACGACGCCATGGCTGAGCCCCAATACGTTCTGGCCATCGACCAGGGCACGACGTCGAGCCGCGCGATTCTGTTCGACCGCGAGGCCCGGCCGGTGGCCATGGCCCAGCAGGAGTTTCCCCAGCACTTTCCCGCCGACGGCTGGGTCGAGCATGACCCGGAGGAGATCTGGTCCTCGACCGTTGCGGTCGTCAAAGGCGCGCTCGCCAAAGCCGGCGCGCGGGCCGACTCGGTGGCCGCGATCGGCATCACCAACCAGCGCGAGACCACGATCCTGTGGGACCGCGAGACCGGGCGGCCGGTCCATCGCGCGATCGTCTGGCAGGATCGGCGCACCGCAGACGTCTGCGCCCGCCTGGTCGCCGACGGCCGCGCCGAGATGATCCGGGCCAAAACCGGGCTGGTGGTCGATTCCTACTTCTCGGCGACCAAGCTCGCCTGGCTTCTCGACCGCGCGCCGGACGCCCGCGCGCGCGCCGAGCGCGGCGCGCTCGCTTTCGGCACCGTCGACAGCTTCCTTCTGTGGCGGCTCACGGGCGGTCGGGTCCATGCCACCGATGCGACGAATGCGAGCCGGACGCTCCTGTTCGACATCCGCCGCCAGGATTGGGACGACGACCTTCTCGCCCTGTTCGGCGTCCCGCGCGCCGTGCTTCCCGAGGTCCGCGATTCGAGCGCGGATTTCGGCGCGACCGATGAATCGCTGTTCGGCGCCGCGATCCCGATCGCAGGAATCGCGGGCGACCAGCAGGCGGCGACCGTGGGCCAGGCCTGCTTCGCCCCCGGGATGATCAAATCCACCTATGGAACCGGCTGCTTCGCGCTTTTGAACACGGGCGAGGCCGCGCTCGAATCGGAGAATCGGTTGCTCGCCACGGTCGCTTACCGGCTCGACGGGCGGCCGACTTACGCCCTCGAAGGCAGCATCTTCGTCGCCGGCGCGGCGGTCAAATGGCTGCGCGACCGGCTCGGCCTGATCGCCGAGGCGCGCGAGACCGCGGCGCTTGCGGCCGAGGCCGCGCCCCAGCCCGGGCTCTATCTGGTGCCCGCCTTCGTCGGCCTCGGCGCGCCGTACTGGGATTCGGCCGCGCGGGGCGCGATCCTCGGCATGACGCTCGATACCGGCCGGGCCGAGATCGCGCGCGCGGCGCTCGAAGCCAACGCCTATCAGACCCGCGACCTGCTCGAGGCCATGGGCGCCGACGGGGCGCGGGCCTCGACCGCGCTCAGGGTCGATGGCGGGCTTGCGGTCAACGACTGGGCGATGCAGTTTCTCGCCGATATCGTCGGGCTCCCGGTCGAGCGCCCGACGGTGACCGAGACCACGGCGCTGGGCGCGGCGTTCCTCGCCGGGCTGCGGGTGGGGGTCTATCCTTCTGTCGCGGCCTTCGCCGAGACCTGGGCCTGCGAACGCCACTTCGAGCCCGCGATGAGCGCCGATGAACGCGAAAGCCGCTACGCCGGCTGGCGCGCGGCCGTCGCCCGGGTGCGAAGCGGCTGAGCGCGCCGCCGTCGGCCGGCTTCGGCCGAGATTCCCTTCGATTGCTCGTCAATGTCCAAGCCCAAGCAAGGAATTCAAAAATGACCGGAACCCTCGTCGAACGCGGCGTCTTCGCCCCCGTCCTTACGCCGTTCAAGGCCGACCTTTCCCCCGATGCGGCGCGCTTCGTCGCCCTGTGCCGGCGACTGATGGAGGAAGGCTGCAACGGGCTGGTGCTGTTCGGCACCACGAGCGAGGCCAACTCGCTTTCGGTGGAGGAGCGCATGGGGCTTGCCGAGGCCGCGGTCGAAGGCGGGCTTCCGGCGGGCGCGTTGATGATCGGGACCGGCGCTTGCGCGCTGACCGATACGGTGCGGCTTACGCGGCATGCGGTCGCGCTCGGCTGCGCGGGCGTGCTCATGCTGCCGCCCTTCTACTACAAGGGGATGAGCGACGAGGGCCTGTTCCGCGCTTACGCCGAGGTGATCGAGCGCGTGAACGATCCCCGGCTCAACATCTACCTCTACCACATCCCCCAGGTCTCGAACGTGGCCCTCGGGCTCGATCTGGTGGGGCGATTGCGCGAGGCCTTTCCCGAGACCGTCGTCGGCATCAAGGACAGCTCGGGCGACTGGGAGAACACCCGGGCGCTGCTCGATCGCTTCCCGGGCCTGCGCGTCTTCCCGGGCAACGAGGTGCTGCTGCTCGCCGCTCTCCGGGCGGGCGGCGCGGGAACCATCACCGCGACCGCCAATATCAACGCGGGGCCCATCCGCGCCTTGTTCGACGGCTGGGAAGGGGCGGAGGCCGAAGACCTTCAAAAGCGCGTGAGCGCGGTGCGCAAGGCGGTCGAGAGCGCGCCCATGATCCCCGGGCTCAAGCGCGTCATCGCCCGGCTTCTCGACGACAACGAGTGGAGCCGAGTGCGCCCGCCTTTCGTTCCGCTCGACGACGATGCGGCGAGCGCGCTGTTCGACGCGCTCGCCGCCGCCGGCTTCGATCTGGGATAGCGCGCGTCAGGCCGGCGGGCTCGACGGCCCGAACTCGGGATAGGCGAGCATTCCGAGCTCGGCCTGGTCGAGCCCCATGGCCTCCTCGGCCTCGCTGAGACGGAGCCCCACCGTCGCCTTGAGCGCGAGCCACAGAAGCGTGCTCGCCGCGGTGACGAAGACGCCGACCGCGATGACGCCGAGCGCCTGAATCGCGAACCGCGCGTCCGGGTTGGTCAAGGGCACCGCGAGCGTGCCCCAGATCCCGGCTGCGAGATGGACCGGGATCGCGCCGACCACGTCGTCGATCCGCCAGCGGTCGAGCAACGGCACCGCCACGAACACCAGCCCGCCGCCGACCGCGCCGATCAGGATCGCCTCGCCGACCATGGGCGTGTCGGGGCCGGCGGTGATGCTGACCAGCCCGGCGAGCGCGCCGTTGAGCGCCATGGTGAGGTCGACCTTGCGGAACACGAGCTGGCACAAAAGCGTCGCCGCCACCAGGCCGCCCGCCGCCGCCATGGTCGTATTGACGTAGATGTTCGCGATGGCGATCACGTCGGCGGCCGAGCTCATGGCCAACCGCGAGCCGCCGTTGAAGCCGAGCCAGCCGAGCCAGAGGATGAAAGTGCCGAGCGTGGCGAGCGGCAGCGATGAGCCGGGCATGGGGTGGATGCGCCCGTCGGCGTCGTACTTGCCGCGCCGCGCGCCCAGGATGATCGCGCCCGAAAGCGCCGCCCAGCCGCCGACCGAATGGACCAGGGTCGAGCCCGCGAAGTCGACGAAACCGAGCTTGGACAGCCAGCCGCCGCCCCAGACCCAGGCCCCGGTGACCGGATAGATCAGCGCCGATAGCACGGTCACGAAGGCAAGGAAAGGCCAAAGCTTGATCCGCTCGGCGAGCGCGCCCGAGACGATCGAGGCCGCGGTGGCGACGAACACCATCTGGAAGAACCAGTCGGCCGCCGCCGCGTAGCCGGCGCTGAAGTCTCCGCCGAGCGCGGCCGTGTCGTCGCCGCGCCAAAGCGCGAAGGTTCCGAACCAACCGCCGTCGACGCCCTGGTACATAAGCGCGTAGCCGACGACGTAGTAAGCGATTCCCGCCAGTGCGAACAGAACGACGTTCTTCAGCAGGATCGTCGCCACGCTCTTGCTGCGCACGAGACCGGCTTCGAGCATGGCGAAGCCCGCCGCCATCCACAGCACCAGAAAGCCGTGAACGAGAAACGAGAATGAGTTGAGGATAAAGCCGGTTTCGGCCTCGACCGCGGCCTCGGCGGGCGCGGCGAGCGCCATCGCCCCCGCGAAGACGGCGGCCAGTCCGCCGGCCCGGGTGAAAATCGAACGCAACATCGCATGAGCTCCCTGATCGGTCCTGCACGACGGCGAAGCCGCCTGCCGCGCGCGTTTCAAGAACCGTGCCAGATCGCCCTGTGAAGCCGGTTGTTGCGAAATATCAGTTTGTTACGAGTGGTTTTGCGGGTGATTTGCGCGCGCGGAGCGGAATCCGGAAGGAATGGTTGTGCCTAATATATAGGCAATTATTTTTCGTGCTTATTATTTAGGCATTTTTCGCGAATCGCGCGTATCTCTCGAACCGCGGTCTCCGCCGGGCGCGGGTCTTCCGGCAGATAGGCGAGCGGGTCGTCGAGAAGAGGGTCGAGACCGAGCGCGCCTTCGAGGGTCGCGTGCAAACAGAAGGCGGCGTAGCTCACGGCGTAGCCGCCCTCCTGCACGAGGCAGAGCCGGCCCTCGCAATGGCGTTCGGCGAGCGCGCGGGCCATCGCGCCCAGTCGGCGAAAACCCGCCATCGACAGGAGTTGGCGTCCGTTGGGGTCGAACTGGCTTGCGTCCTGGCCGGCGGCGACAACGATCGCTTCGGGCGCGAAGGCGTCGACCGCGGGGATCACGATCTCGCGCATCGCCGTCTCGTAGGCCTTATCGCCGCTGCCGAAGGGCAGGGGGACGTTGAGGGTGAACCCGAGGCCCGCGCCGCGCCCCATCTCGTCGGCCTTGCCGGTCTGGGGGTGCGAGTCTCCCCAGGAGCCGTGGTCCATGTGCAACGAGATCGCGAGCACGTCGTCGCGGTCGTAGAACCCTTCCTGGGTGCCGTTGCCGTGATGCACGTCCCAGTCGATGATCGCGACCCGCGCCGCGCCGCGCGCCCGCGCCCTCAGCGCGCACAGCGCCACGTTGTTGATCAAGCAGTAGCCGTCGGCCCGCGCGGGCTGGGCGTGGTGTCCGGGCGGGCGGACCAGGGCGTAGGCGATGCGCGCGGGCGCATCGAGCGTGCGGTCCATCGCCGCAAGCGCGGTCCCGGCGGCGGCGAGCGCCGCGTCCACCGAGCCCGGGTTGACCCAGGTGGTGGGCGAGACCTGGCGTCCGCCCGCGGCCTCGGCGGCGCGCAGGCTTTCGAGATAGGCGCGGTCGTGGAAGGCCGCGCAAACATCGAGGTCGGCCCGCTCGCCAGAATGCCAGCGGATATGCGGCGCAAGCGGCCCGCGTTCGAGGATCGCGCGCATGTTGCGGATGCGGTCGGCGTTCTCGGGGTGGGGCTCGGCCACCGCCATGAGCGGCGACGGCGGCGCCTCGAACACGCCGCGACCGGTCTCGTGGGCGAGCACGCCCTCGTGCCAGAAGACGTCGAGCATCGTTTCAGCCACCGCCGCGCCGCCTCGGATCCATCAGCCGGTCCAGAGCCCTTCGGCGCGCGGATCGGCGATTGCGGCCTCGACGCTTTCGCGCATGCTCTCGACCATGCGGCCGATCTGGGCCTCCGCGATGGTGAACGGCGGCGAGAACACGCAGGAACTCGCCCGAGGGCGCAGGACGTGTGCGCGGTCCTTGCGTTGCAGATCCTCGATGTCGTAGGGGAGATTGCGGGTCACGTCGCACCTGTGCGTGGCTGAATGTCGCGTCTGATCGCCCGGCCGGGTCAGCCTAGACGCCCCGCCTTCGCCCGGCAAGCGGGCGTCCCGCGGCCCGGGCCTCACACCTTGTAGCGGTACTCCTTACCGGGCTCGCGCTCGCAGTCGGGCGGGTAGCTCTTGCGCTTGTCGGCGTAGTAGCGCATCCGGTGGTCGCCGTCGGAGGCCCGGTTGTAGGTGACGTAGAGCACCCGCCGCGGCGTATCGCTCAGGTTGGGGGCGGAACGGTGCGGCGCGTAGCAATCGAAGAACACCGCATCGCCCGGCGCGGTCGGGCAGGGGACGAAGCGCGCCCCTTCGAGGTCGGCGTCCGTGAGTGGCTTCCAGTTCTCGCCCAACAGGCCGCGCTTGTGGCGCCCGGCGGCGAACTCGAGGCAGCCGTTCTCGGGGGTGGCCGGATCGACGCTCACCATCGCGGTTATGAACAAGGGCGCGTAAACCTCCCAGCCCGCCTGGATGTCTTGGTGGGGCGCGAACCCGCCGCCGCCCGGGAGCTTGAAGTTGATCTTCTCCTTGAACAGGACCGCGGGCTCGCCGAACAGCGCGCCGACCCGGCCCGCGAGCGCCTCGCTTTCAACAAGATCAGCAAAACCGGAGTGATAAGGGCAGAAGTTCTCGATTCGGTTTAGGATGCGCGCCCCCGGCTCTCTGAGACTTTGGTCGAAGTACATCATCCATTTGCCCGGCGTCTCGGGCCAGGCCTGCACCTCTTCGGTCCAGGCGCGGATTTCGGCCATGGCGCGATCGTCGAACAATTCGCGCACCACGACGAAGCCGTCGCGGTCGTAAGCCTCCAGTTCCTCGCGCGAAAACAAATCCTTGCCGCTCACCGCTGTTCTCCGTCGGCGAATGTCCGCACGGAGCATAGCGATATGGGCGAACGGCGCGCAACCAACGGCCGCTCGCGCGCGTTCACGTCCGGGCGATTACGCGATGAGGCCGGCGTTGGCGTCGAGGAAGTGCTCGAAGGCGGCTGCCAGACGATCGCGGTCGGCCTGGGTCTGGGGAAGCGAGAGGTTGATCATGCCGCGCCGGGCGAGGTACTGCCCGCGCGCCAGCATGCCGAGGTGGAACAGCGCCTTAAGCCGCGGGTCTGCGGCGTCCGTATCTTGCGGCCGCGCGATGGGGCCTGGGCGGAAGTGCACCGTCATCATCGAGCCTCGCCCGGTCACCGTGATCGGCAGCCCCCGCGCCTCCGCCGCGCGCGAGAGGCGGGCGCGCAAATCTTCGCCGGCGGCGTTGAGGGCGTTCTGCGCTTCGGGCGTGAACGCGCGTTCGAGCCCGGCCAATCCTGCGGCCATGGTGAGCACGTTGTTGTTGAAGGTGCCGGCGTGCGGCAGCGCGTCTGGGCGGGCGGGATCGAAGCGGTCCATGATGTCCGCGCGTCCGCCGAAGGCGCCGAAGGTCAGCCCGCCGCCCATGTACTTGCCGAGCGTGGTGAGGTCGGGGCTCACGCCGAGCGCGCCTTGCAAGCCGCCGGGGGCGAGGCGCGAGGTCATCACCTCGTCGAACACGAGAAGGATGCCGTGGGCGTCCGCCGCCGCGCGCAGGGACGCGAGAAATTCGGGGGTTCCCGGGATGCAGCCCGACGCGCCTATCATGGGCTCCACGATGATGGCGGCGATCTCGTCTGCGTGGCGGTCGATCAGCGCGCGCGTCGCCTCGATGTCGTTATAGGGCGCGAGCAGCCAGTCGAACGGCGCGTTCAAGGGCGAGCCCGCGCCGGCGAAGGTGAGCAGGCTGCCGTGATAAGCGCCCGCGAAGGCGAGCACGCGGGGCCTGCCGGTCACCGCGCGCGCGGTCGAAAGCGCGAGCAGGTTCGCCTCGGTGCCCGAGTTGCAGAACCGCACCCGCTCGAGCGACGGGATGCGCGCGCAGATCGCGGCCGCGAGACGGGCCTCGATCGCGTTCGGGCCGCCGAGCACGATCCCGCCCTCGAGCGCCTCGGCGATCGCCGCCCGGATCGCGGGGTGCGAATGGCCGTAAAGCCCGGCGGTGTATTCGCCCAGGAAATCGACGTACTCGTGCCCGTCCGCGTCCCAGATTCGCGCGCCCTCGCCGCGCGCGATGGTTAGCGGAAAGGGCGGGTAATGCAGAATGGTCCGCGTGTTGCCGCCGGGAAAGACGGCGCGGGCGGCCTCGAAGCGGGCGCGGCTTTCGGGGTTGGCGGCGACGAAGGCGCGCTCGGCCTCGGCCAGCGCGGCGTCGAGATCGTTGTGACGCGCGGCGGCGTCGGTCATGGCCTATTCCCTCCGCCCGAGGTTTGAGACACGGTAACGCAGCGCGGCGCGCGCCGCCACTGGCGAGACGATGAAAATTCGCCTAACCTTCCGCCAAAGCCGCCCGAGGGAGCGGCGAAGATCATGGGAGGAAGGAATGTCCAAGCCGACGCCCAGGCCGGCCAAGATTCACGCCGACGCCATCCCCTGGATTCCCGCCGACAAGGCGCTGACCCGGGTGCGCATCCGCCGCCTGATCACCCGCGCCCGCCATGGCGCCGAGCTAATGCTCGGCGTCTGCACGATGGACCCGGGGGAGGAGACCAACCTCTGGTCGTCGCGAGAAGAGAACGACGTCGGCCCCGGCGATCACTGGTACGGTCCGGTCGAGGAGACCTACTACTGCATCCGCGGCCATCTCACCCTCTATTGGGACGACGGCGAGATCGCCTTCGGGCCGGACGATGCGGTCTACCTCGCGCCGGGCTACCGCTACCGGCTCAAGAACACCGGCGGCGAGACCGCGTACTTCGTCTATCACATGTATCCGGCCCAGGAATAAGCGGCGCGAGAGCGCCTTTTCTTGCGTCGCCGTCCGTTTCGAGGTTCATCATGACCGAGTCCCATTCCCGCCCCGGCGCGTCGTCTTTTCCCCATCTCTTCTCGCCATTGGAGCTGCGCGGAACGGTCCTTCGCAACCGCATCTTCTCGACCGGGCACATGACCACCATGGTCACGGGCGGGCTGCCCAACGACGATCTCGTCGCCTATCACGAGGCCCGCGCCCGCGGCGGCGCCGGGCTGATCATCGTCGAGGTCGCCGCGGTCCACGAGACCGCGATCTTCACGGCCCACACGATCTCGGCGGTGGACGATCGCTGCATCCCCGGCTACCGCCAAATCGCCGAGGCCTGTCACGCCCACGACTGCAAGGTGTTCGGGCAGCTTTTTCATCCGGGACGCGAGATCATCGAATCGCTCGACGGCTCGACGCCGGTCTCGTACTCGGCCTCGGCGACGCCGAACGAGCGCTTTCACGTCACGCCGATGCCGATGCCGCGCGCGTTGATCGCCGAGGTCGTCGAGGGCTATGGCGCGGCGGCGGCGCGGATGAAAGCGGCCGGCCTCGACGGGGTCGAAATCGTGGCGAGCCACGGCTATCTTCCGGCCCAGTTCCTCAACCCGCGGGTGAACAGGCGCAACGATCTTTACGGCGGGTCGGACGAAAACCGGCTTCGCTTCTTGCGCGAGATCGTCGAGGCGATCCGCGGCGCGGTGGGCGAGGACTTCTGCGTCGGGATGCGGATCTCGGGCGACGAGAAGAGCCATCAGGGGCTCACCCCCGACGAGGTGGTCGCCGCCTGCGCCGCGCTCGACGCCGACGGCGGGCTCGATTACTTCAACGTGATCGCGGGCTCGTCGGCGACGCTTACGGGCTCGGTCCATATCGTGCCGCCGATGACGGTCGAAGGCGGCTACGTCGCCCCTTACGCGGCGGCTGTGAAGGCGCGGGTTGCGAGCCCGGTGTTCGTCGCAGGCCGCATCAATCAGCCCCAGATCGCCGAGCAGGTGCTGCGCTCGGGCCAGGCCGACATGTGCGGCATGACCCGGGCCATGATCTGCGATCCAGAGATGGCGAACAAGGCGCGCGAAGGCCGGATCGACGACATCCGCGCCTGCATCGCCTGCAACCAGGCCTGCATCGGGCACATGCTTATGGGTTACCCGATTTCCTGCATCCAGCATCCCGAGACCGGGCGCGAGCGCACGCTCGGCCGCTACGGTCCCGCCGCGCGGCCGCGCAAAATTCTGGTCGCGGGCGGGGGGCCTGCGGGCATGAAGGCGGCGGCGGTGGCGGCGGCGCGCGGCCACGACGTCACCCTTTACGAAGCCGGCCCCCAACTCGGCGGCCAGGCGCTGCTCGCCCAGCTTCTGCCCGGCCGGGCCGAGTTCGGCGGCATCGTCACCAATCTTACCCGCGAGATGGAGCGCGCGGGCGCGCGCGTGGTCCGCAACACGCGGGTCGACGCCGCCCTCGTCGCCCGCGAGGCTCCCGATGCCGTGATCGTCGCCACCGGAGCGCGGCCGCGGACGCCCGAGATCGAAGGCGCGGACGTCGCCCATGTCGTCACCCCCTGGCAGGTGCTGAAAGACGAAGTCAACGTCGGCGCTTCGGTGGTCGTCGCCGACTGGCGCTGCGACTGGATCGGCCTCGGGCTCGCCGAGAAGCTCGCCCGCGACGGCTGCCGGGTGCGGCTTTGCGTCAACGGCTACATGCCGGGCCAGACCATCCAGCAGTACGTGCGCGACAACTGGATCGGGACGCTTCACCGCCTCGGCGTCGAGGTCATCCCCTATGTGCGGCTCTATGGGGTGGACGAGGACACGGTCTACCTCCAACACACGACGAGCGGCGAGCCGGTGATCTGCGAAGGGGTCGACACCCTGGTCGCCGCCTTGGGCCACGAGCGGGTCGCCGATCTCGCCGATGCGCTCGCCGACTACGCGGGCGAGGTCCATCTGATCGGCGATTGCCTCGCGCCGCGGACCGCCGAGGAGGCGGTGCTCGAAGGGCTCAAGGTCGCCCGCGCGCTCTGACCGCGGCGGGGGCTCAGCCCGCCGGCACGACCCGGCAATCGACCTTGCGCGCCCGCAGCGCTTGGCAAAGCGCGCGCGCCCGGGCGGCGTCGTCGAGCGGCCCGGCGAGAACGCGGTAATAGATCCCTTTCTCGGCCCCGAGATCGACCCGGGGAAAGCGCGCATCGAGACCGTCGAGAAGCTCCCGATATGCGCCCGTGAGCCGCTTCCACTCGCGCATGGCGGCCTTGCGGGTGCGGAACGAGGCGAGGTGGACGGCGTAACCTTTCCAGCTCGACGATGCTTTGATTTCGGCCCCCGCAGAGGACTTTCCAGCGGCGTTTGCGCTGGGAGAGGCCTCGGCGGACAGCCGGGCGAGCGCGTCCTTGGCCGCGGGTTCCCCTTTTTCCGCCGCCGCCCGCAGCCAATGCGCGGCTCGGTCGCGGTCGGGGGCGACGCCGTCTCCGGTGAGATAGGCGAGGCCGAGCCGGTACTGCGCCCGCGGATCGCCCTGTTCGGCGGCCTTCTCGAACCAGCGCGCGGCCGCGACTGGATCGCGGGCGAAGCCGCGGCCCTCGGCGAACATGAGCCCGATCCCGTACTGCGCCGCCGCTTCGCCGGCCCGCGCCGCCGGCCCCCATTCGGCGAGCGCGGCGGCGTAGTCGCCGGCGCGATAGGCGGCGAGGCCGGCGGCGAAGTCGGCGCGCGCCTCCGATCCCGGTCCGAAAGCCAGGAGAACGCCAACGATAAGAATGCCGAGACGCGACGGGCGAGCGGTCATAGGCTCCCTTTGTCTCCCGAAACCGGTTGCCAAACCGTTGCGGACCGCCGGGCGACCTTTACGGGCGGGAGAAAGCCTATCCCATCGTCGTTCCCTTCGCCACCGGGCGACCTTGCGCAGCGCGCGCCGAAAGGCTACACACAGCCGAGCCATTTCGGAGCCGCCATGCCCCAGCCCAGCAACGCCGCGCTCGCCGCCGAGATCCGTCGCATCGCCGTGATCGCCGGCGCCGAGATCATGACCCGCTACGCAGGCGTGATCACGGCCCGCGCCAAGGCCGATTCCTCGCCCGTGACCGACGCCGACGAGGCCGCCGAGCGGATCATTCTCGACGCGCTCGCCCAGGTCGATCCCGAAACCCCGGTCGTCGCCGAGGAGAGCGTCGCCGCGGGTCGGACGCCCGAGGTCGCGGGCCGCGCCTTCTGGCTCGTCGATCCCCTCGACGGCACCAAGGAGTTCCTGAGCCGCAACGGCGAGTTCACGGTCAACATCGCGCGAATCGAGGCCGGGCGGCCGGTGCTCGGCGTGGTCCACGCGCCGGCGGTCGGCCAGACCTATTTCGCGTATGACGGGCGGGAGAAAGCCTATCCCATCGTCGTTCCCTTCGCCACCGGGCGACCTTGCGCAGCGCGCGCCGAAAGGCTACACACAGCCGAGCCATTTCGGAGCCGCCATGCCCCAGCCCAGCAACGCCGCGCTCGCCGCCGAGATCCGTCGCATCGCCGTGATCGCCGGCGCCGAGATCATGACCCGCTACGCAGGCGTGATCACGGCCCGCGCCAAGGCCGATTCCTCGCCCGTGACCGACGCCGACGAGGCCGCCGAGCGGATCATTCTCGACGCGCTCGCCCAGGTCGATCCCGAAACCCCGGTCGTCGCCGAGGAGAGCGTCGCCGCGGGTCGGACGCCCGAGGTCGCGGGCCGCGCCTTCTGGCTCGTCGATCCCCTCGACGGCACCAAGGAGTTCCTGAGCCGCAACGGCGAGTTCACGGTCAACATCGCGCGAATCGAGGCCGGGCGGCCGGTGCTCGGCGTGGTCCACGCGCCGGCGGTCGGCCAGACCTATTTCGCGTATGACGGGCGGGCCTTCGCGGTTTGCGACGATGGCCCGCCGACGCCGATCCGCGTTCGCCCCGCGCCGGCCGACGGGCTGGTCTGCGTGGTCAGCCGCTCGCATCGTTCGCCCGAGACCGACGCCTTTCTCGAAGGGCTCGCGATCGCCGAGGAGCGTTCGGCCGGCAGCTCGCTCAAGTTCTGCCTGGTGGCGGCGGGCGAAGCCGATATCTACCCCCGTCTCGGCCGGACCATGGAGTGGGACACCGCCGCCGGCCACGCCGTTGTCGCGGCCGCGGGCGGCAGCGTGCGCCGGCTCGACGGCGGCGATCTCCTATACGGCAAGCCGGGGTTTGAGAACCCGCCCTTCGTGGTCCGCGGCGGCGAGGGCTGAGCACGCGGACCTTCGCCCGGGCGCGCGTCATGCGCTAGACTGCCCGAAGAGCCGAAGAGCAGGTTTGTTAATCGAGCGGCCATGATCCTCACCCCTCTTGCCGCGAGCTTCGAGCGCCTCGAAGAGGCGGCGCGCGCGCTGCGCGAAGGGCGGCTCGTCGCCTTTCCGACCGAGACCGTCTACGGCCTCGGCGCCGATGCGACGAATGCGCGCGCTATCGCCGCGCTTTATGCGGCCAAAGAACGGCCCGCCGACAACCCGCTGATCGTCCATATCGCGCATACCGAGGACGCTACGCGCGAGGCCGAGATGGACGCGCGCGCCCGCCGGCTCGCCGCCCGCTTCTGGCCCGGACCGCTGACGCTGGTGCTGCGCCGGCGCGCCCGAAGCCGGATCGTCCCGGCGGTCAGCGCCGGGCTCGAGACGGTCGCTCTGCGCATGCCCGCGCACGCCCTCGCGCTCGCGCTTATCTCGGCGACCGGGCGGCCCGTGGCGGCGCCGAGCGCCAATCCTTCGGGCCGCCTGAGCCCGACCACCGCGGCCCATGTGGAGGCCATGCTCGGCGAGAAGGTGGCGATGATCCTCGACGGCGGGCCTACGGCGGTGGGGGTCGAATCGACGGTGGTGGAACTCATGAGATCGGAACCGGCGCGGCTCCTGCGGCCGGGAGGGCTCGCCCGCGAGGCCATCGAGGCCGAGATCGGTCCGCTCGCCGACCGCGGCGGGGAGGAACCCGCGCGCTCGCCGGGCCAGCGCGAGAGCCATTACGCGCCCCGGCTCCCTTTGCGCCTCAACGTCCGCGGCGTGCGCGCCGACGAGGCGCTGCTCGCCTTCGGCGACGAGGTTCCGAAAGGCGCGGCCGAGACCCTGAACCTGAGCCCCGCCGGCGATCTCGCCGAGGCCGCGGCCAACCTGTTCGCCATGCTCCATTACCTCGACCGTCCCGAGTTCTCGGCGATCGCCGTCGTCCCGATCCCCGACCGCGGCCTCGGCGCGGCGATCAACGACCGCCTGCGCCGCGCCGCCGCGCCGCGACCCGCCGCGGCGAGCCCGGCGGCGTTGAGGACTGGGAATGTCTGAATCGCGCCCGCTTCGTCCGCCGTCCGCTGCGGCGCTCGCCCGCCTCAAGGCGGCGGTGGGCGAGGGAGGCTGGATCGAGGATGCGGACGCCACGGCCCCTTACCTTGTCGAGCCCCGAGGGCTCTACCGCGGGCGGACGCCGCTGGTGCTTCGGCCTGCGCGCCGCGAGGCGGTCGCCGCCGTGGTCGCGATCTGCGCCGAAGAGGGAATCGCGCTCGTCCCCCAAGGGGGGAATACGGGGCTGGTCGGCGGCTCGGTCCCGTTCGCCCGCGGCGACGAGGTCGTGCTGAACCTCGGGCGGATGAACCGGATTCGCGCGCTCGACCCCGACAACGACACCATCACGGTCGAGGCCGGCTGCGTGCTCGCCGACATTCAGCGCGCGGCGGCCGAAGCCGACCGCCTCTTTCCCTTGAGCCTCGGGGCGGAAGGGAGCTGCCAGATCGGGGGCAATCTTTCGACCAATGCGGGCGGCACCGGGGTTCTGCGATACGGCAGCGCGCGCGATCTCGTGCTCGGGCTCGAGGTGGTGCTGCCCGACGGCAGCCTGTGGGACGGGCTCAGGGCCTTGCGCAAGGACAACACGGGCTACGACCTCAAGCAGATCTTTCTGGGTGCGGAAGGCACGCTCGGCGTGATCACGGCCGCGGTGCTCAAGCTGTTTCCCCGCCCGCGCGACGTGCAGACCGCCTTCGCGGGCGTGCCTTCGGTCGCCGCCGCGGTCGCGCTGTTCCGCCACGCGCGCGCCGCCAGCGGCGAGGCGGTGACTGCTTGCGAACTGATGCCGCGGATCGGGCTCGACTTCGTGCTTCGCCACATTCCCGGAACCCGCGATCCGCTGTCCGGCCGCCACGCCTACTATGTTTTGCTTGAGCTGTCGGGCTTCGACCGCGCCGGGCGCTTGCGCGAGACGATGGAGACGATCCTCGGCGAGGCGGCCGAGTCCGAGCTGGTCGAGGACGCGACGGTCGCCGCCGACGAGGGCCAGGCCCGCGCGCTGTGGCGTCTGCGCGAGTCGCTCTCCGAGGCCCAGCGCCCCGAGGGCGGCAGTATCAAGCACGACATCGCGGTGCCGTTGTCGCGGGTCGCCGACTTCATCGCCGAGGCCGACGCCGCGGTCGCTGCGGCCCTGCCCGGCATCCGGCCGGTTCCCTTCGGCCATCTCGGCGACGGCAACATCCACTATAACTTGAGCCAGCCCGAAGGCATGGACGCAGACGCCTTTCTCGCCCGCTGGGACGCGTTCAACCGCATCGTCCACGACATCGCGGTTCGCATGGGCGGCAGCTTCAGCGCCGAGCACGGGATCGGCCGGCTTCGGCGCGGCGCGCTCGTCCGCTACAAGTCGGCGGTCGAGGTGGCGATGATGCGCCGCCTCAAGGCCGCGTTCGATCCCAAAGGAATCATGAACCCCGGCAAGATCGTGGAAGGAGAAGGGGTATGAGCGACTACGCCGCTCCGGTTCGCGACCTCCAGTTCGCGTTGCGCGCGCTCGGCGCTTACGAGCGGCTCGGCGCGCTTCCCGCCTTCGCCGAGGCGACGCCCGATCTGATCGGGCAGATCCTCGAAGAGGCGGGCCGGTTCGCCGCCGGCGCGCTGGCGCCGCTCAACCGTTCGGGCGACATCGAAGGCGCGCGCCTCGAGAACGGCGTGGTGCGGACCGCGACGGGCTTCGCCGACGCCTACCGCCGATTCGTCGAAGGGGGCTGGCAGGGGCTCGACTTCGATCCCGAGTTCGGCGGCCAGGGGCTGCCGTCCGCGGTCGCCGTCGCCACCGCCGAGATCTGGAACGCGGCCAACATGGCGTTCGCGCTCTGCCCTCTCTTGACCCATGGCGCGGCCCGGTTGCTCGCTCGCCACGGGAGCGCGGCGCAGAAGGCGCTTTACGTCGAGAAGCTGGTCTCGGGCGAGTGGTCGGGGACCATGTGCATGACCGAGCCCCAGGCGGGCTCGGACGTGGGCGCGGCGCGGACCCGCGCCGAGCCTGATGGAGACCGCTGGCGGCTCAAGGGGACCAAGATCTTCATCACCTATGGCGATCACGACATGGCCGAGAACATCGTCCACCTCGTGCTCGCCCGCACCCCGGGCGCGCCCGAAGGCGTGCGCGGGCTTTCGCTGTTCATCGCGCCCAAGTTCCTGCCCGATGCGCAAGGCCGGCCGGGCGCGCGCAACGACATCCGCACCGTCTCGCTCGAGCACAAGCTCGGCATCCGGGCGAGCCCGACCTGCACGCTCGCTTTCGGCGACGAAGAAGGCGCGGTCGCGGAGATGGTCGGCGAGGAAGGGCGCGGCATCGAGATCATGTTCACCATGATGAACAGCGCCCGCCTCTATGTCGGCCTTCAGGGCGTCGCGATCGCCGAACGCGCCTATCAGCAGGCGCTGGCCTACGCGCGCGAACGCCGCCAGGGGCGCAGGCTCGCCGACGGCGCGCCGGCGGCGATCATCGCGCACCCCGACGTGCGGCGAATGCTGATGACCATGAAGGCCGAGACCGAGGCGATGCGCGCGCTCACCCTCGACGCGGCGATCCACCTCGACCTCGCGGCGCGCCACGACGACGCCGCGATTCGCGCCCGCCACCAACGCCGCGTCGACCTTCTGACCCCGGTGGTCAAGGCCCATTGCAGCGATGTCGGCTTCGAGACCGCTTCGCTCGGCGTCCAGGTCCACGGCGGCATGGGCTATATCGAAGAGACCGGCGCGGCCCAGCACCTGCGCGACGCCCGAATCGCCATGATCTACGAAGGCACCAACGGGATTCAGGCGCTCGATCTCGTCCGCCGCAAGCTGGTGGGCGACGACGGTCGGGCCGTGCGCGAGTTCCTCGACGACGTCGGCGCGATTGAAGGTCGGATCGGCGACGGCCCGCTGGCCCCGATCCGCGCCGCGCTCGCCGAGGCCCGCGCCGCGCTCGATGCGGCCTCGCGCTGGCTTCTCGAGACCTGGCCCCGGGCGGCGGAGGAAGCGGCGGCCGGCGCCCGCGACTACGGGCGCTTGTTCGGGATCGTCGCTTGCGGCGCGAAGATGGCGGAATCGGCGCTTGCCGCGCAGGCGCGGCTCGATTCGGAGCCGCAGGCCGAAGACGCGCCTTTCCGCCGCGCCAAGATCGAGACCGCGCGGTTCTACGCCGCCACCGTTCTGCCGCGCGCCCAGGCGCTTCTGGCCGCGGTCCGGGCGGGGGCCGAGGGGCTTGCCGCCCTCGACTGACGGGGCGAAGCCCCGCGGTCCGGGGGGGCTGTCAAGAAAATGTTCCGATCTGTCAAGCCCGGCCCGGCGTTTTAAGCCGAAAATAATAGGATCGGTGCCGTGTACCGGCGCCGCGCAAGAGGAGGCGCGTCGGGTAAGGCGCTTGGCTAGACGTTGTGTCGGCCGGTGTCGCGAGTTTCCGCTTTACCGCGATCGCCCGCTTGCGCGGCGGCGGCGCCGGTCGCCGTGTCGTGGTCGGACCAGGAGCACGAGTGATCGCGACGCGGCGAGGAGCCGGCCACGGTGAAACCGGGGAGGTCACGAAACAGGAGGATGCAATGATCAACCGTCGCGACATGCTCAAGTTGACGGGCGGCGCAGCCGCGCTCATGGCGGCAGGGGGCTTGCCGTTCCGGGCGCGCGCCGCGCGGACCAACGAGCTCAATATCCTGTGCTGGGAGGGCTACAACACCGACGATGTGCTCGATCCTTTCCGCCGGCGCAATCCCGGCGCCAAGGTGCGCGCCGAGAGCGGCACTTCGGACCCCGACATGATCAACAAGCTGCGCGCCGGCGAGGTCAACGTTTGGGATCTGATCAACGTCAACCAGCCCTGGGCGCGCGAGCAGCTTTATCCGGAAGGGTTGATCAAGCCGCTCGACCGGAATCGCTTCGAGCACTACTTCGACACCTTCCTGAGGTGGTTCCGGGGGCCTTACCCTTACGCGCTTGACGCTTCCGGCAAGGAGCTGATCGGGATGGCGCAGCGCTTTGGACCGTTCAGCTTCGTCGTCAACACCAACAAGATCTCGCGTCAGATGGCTGAGGATCAGGGCTTCAAGATCTTCCTCGATCCCAAGCTCAAGGGCCGTTATGGGGTGTTGACCTATGACAACTGGAACATCATGCACATGTCCATTACGGCCGATATCGATCCCTTCAAGAAGCACACCGAGGAGGAGTTCGCGGCTTTCGAGAAGATCGCGCGCAAGATCTTCAAGGGCGCCAAGTTCCTGTCCGACGACCTGGTCGCCATGAACACGGCGCTGGTCAACGGCGAGATCGACGCCTACTTCACCGGCGGCACCTACACCGCCTCGCCGGCGCGTTTCGACGGCGAAAGCCAGGTTCGCGGCATCACGCCGAAGTCGGGACCGATCAACGGCAAGGGCGGGATCGTCTGGGCCGAGGTCACCTCGCTCGTCAACAACCCCGATCCGTCGCCGCTCGCTTCGGATTTCCTCGAGTACGTCCACGAGCCGGAGACGGCGAAGAGAGTCGCCTTCGCAGAGGGAACCTACAACCCGATCGCCGATCTCGGCGATCCGAAGGTCTTCGCCTTGTTCAACAAGGAAGAGCTCGACGCGATTCAATGGGACTCTCTGGAAGAGGAGATGGCGAATTCGGTCGATTTCGCCATCAACCCCGACTTCGATCGGATGCTGTCGATTTACAACACCGCCAAGCGCGAAACTTGAGGAGAAACCGGGCGCGCCCAGGCGGGCCGGCGCCGTCCTGCTATGGGCGGGATGGCGCCGGAACGCCTCGCGCGCTTAACTCTGCTTCTTCTTTTCGGGCATGCGCCGCAGCAGCACAACGACACTTCCAGGGGGCCATTGAAACCGTGACCGGAACGGCGTCGAACATCGTTCTCAGGCTCGAAGGGGTGACCAAGGCGTTCGGCAGTCTTGTCGCCGTGCGCGATGTCGATCTCGATATTCACGACGGCGAGTTCCTGACCATCGTCGGTCCTTCGGGCAGCGGCAAGACCACGCTGATCCGCATGTTGGTCGGCATGGAGCGCCCAACCGCCGGCAACCTGTATCTCAAAGGCGAGCGCATCAACGACGTGCCGGCGAACAAGCGCCCGACCTGCATGGTGTTTCAGACGCTGGCTTTGTTTCCCCACCGTACGGTGGGCGAGAACATCGAGTTTCCCCTCAAGATCCGCGGCGTCCCTCCGGCCGAGCGCAAGGCGCGGGCGATGGCGCTTCTCGAGCTTCTGCGGCTGCCGCTCGAATACTACGGGCGCAACGTGATGCATTGCTCGGGCGGCGAGCGCCAGCGAGTCGCGCTCGCCCGCGCGCTCGCGTTCGATCCCGAGATCCTGTTCTTCGACGAGCCCTTGTCGGCGCTGGATTTCCGCTTGCGCAAGACTCTCGAGAAGGAGCTCAAGGATCTGCATCGCGAGACCGGCAAGACCTTCGTCTATATCACTCATTCGCTCGAAGAGGCGATGGTGATGAGCGACCGCATTGCGATCATGCGAGCGGGGAGGATCGAGCAGATCGGTTCCCCCGACCAGATCTACTCGGCGCCGATCAATCGTTTCGTCGCTGAGTTCATGGGCGAGGTCAACCTGTTTCGGGTTCGGGCCACCGAGGACAAGCGCCTTGAACTCGTTGAATTCGGCATCACCCTGCCAGCGGCGGAGGTAACGCTTGCGCCCGGCGAAGAAGGAACGCTCATGGTCCGGCCCGAGACCATTCGTTTCCTTACGCCCGGCGAGACCGCGGACTGCGTTATCGAAGGAACCGTGTTCAACGAATACGCGCTCGGTTCACGGCTCCAGTACAACGTGCGGGTGGGCGATTCGACGATCAGCGTCGAAAAGCTGCGCGAAGACCGTTACCTCGGCGCGCTCGATCAGACGGTGCTGGTCGGCTGGGATCTCGAAGACGCGCGCCTTCTCGGGGGCGAGAGCTAGGAGGCGATCATGCAGGAAGAACTGCGCCGGACCGGATTCCTGTGCAGCCTGCCGCTGCTGATTCTTTTGGGCGCTGTGTTCGTCGCGCCGCTCGTGGTGGTCTTCGGTTTCAGCTTCATGCCGGCCAAGACCTTCAGCCTTTTGCAGATTCCCACGCTCGCCAACTTCGCCACCTTGGCCAGCGAAAGCTTTTACCGATCGCTTCTATGGTCGCTTGGCCTTTCCTTCTCGGCGGTCGTCATCCTTCTCGCAATCTGTTACCCGCTGGCTTTCGCCATGGCCAAAGTGTTCGGCCCTTTCACCAACGTCATCACGGTGCTGGTCGTCCTGTCGTTGTTCGTGCCCGACAACATTCGTCTGTTCGGCTGGGTTCTGGTGTTGATGAAGGGAGGATTGATTTCGGGCGGGCTGCAAAACCTATTCGGAATCGAGATAGGGGCCATGCTCTACAAGGTTCCGACGATCATCTTCGGGCTGGTCTATGTCTACTTCCCCTTCATGCTGTACGCGGTGATGCTCGGAATCTCTATGGTGCCGGACGAGTTGCGCGAAGCCGCAAGTGACCTCGGCGCGTCGCGATTCACGATCATGCGCGAAATCGACATTCCGCTCGCCATGCCCGGCATTCTTGTGGGCAGTATGCTCACCTTCGTGTTGAGCGCCGGCGCGATGGCGGAATCGAAGCTGCTCGGCGGCCAGAAGGTCATCGTAATGGCGGACGAAATCGAGACCGCCTTCACCTATGGGCAGAACTGGCCTTTGGGCTCGGCGCTTTCGGTCGTGCTGATCGTGCTGATCGGCGCGGTCGCGATCTTCGTCCTCAAGCGCATCGATCTCGATCAAATTCTCGGCAGGACGTGAGTGACCGACGATGACGGGAGGGTCTCGCCGCGAGCGTCTCATGTTCACCGCTTATGCGGTGATCATTCTCGCCATTCTCTATCTGCCGTTGGTTACGGTGACGCTCGCCTCGTTCTCGAAGAAGCGCTACTTCAGCTTTCCGATCAAGCGCTACACCTTCGACTGGTACGACAAGGCGTTCCAGTCGCTGACGATCGCCGATCTCGTGCAGACTTCGCTCATCATTGCGGCGATCGTGACCTTGATCTGCGTCGTCGTCGGCTTCTTCGGGGCGCTCGCCTATGCGCGCTATCCCTGGCCCCGGCGTAAGCTCTATCAGAAGTTCATCTTTCTTCCGATCTTCTTTCCGCAATCGGTTCTCGGGCTTTCGCTTCTTCTGTGGTTCAACTTCCTCGGAATCATCCCGAGCTGGAAAACCGCCATCGTCGCGCATCTGGTCTGGGTGGCGCCGGTCGCGACCCTGATCATGGCCATTCAGGCCTATGGTTTCGACCGTTCGCTCGAGGAGGCGGCGCGCGACATGGGCGCCAACGGCTGGCAGGTGCTGCGCGAGGTCACGCTGCCGCTG
Source organism: uncultured Alphaproteobacteria bacterium (assembly GCA_964475385.1). GTDB lineage: Bacteria > Pseudomonadota > Alphaproteobacteria > JAAXGF01 > JAAXGF01 > CAYYWV01. Next base: position 26,535 of record CAYYWV010000011.1, read on the forward strand.
ACCATGCCGGGGGTGGTAACAGCGGCTCTGTTCAGTTTTCTTCTGTCGTGGGGGAACTTCCCGCTTTCGCTCTTTACAACCGGCGCCGACCTGACGCTGCCCAAGTGGCTGTATGCGAAGATGGTGTCCGGTTACTCGCCGCTCGTTCCCGCGGTGGGCACGCTCACCATGCTCGGGGTCGCGATTCTGGTCGCGGCTGGGGTGTCGTTCGTATGGCTGGTTCGCAGCCGGCGCCGGTGGAAAGGCTGAGACCGGGGCTGCGGCCGATGGACAGGATCGAATTCACATCAGGGAGGTGGCAACCATGTTGACGTCAATCGCCGGCAAGTCGGTCATCGTCACCGGCGCGAGCAAGGGCATCGGCAAGGGAATCGCCCGCGTGTTCGCATCGAAAGGGGCCAAGGTGCTGGTCGTCGCCCGCCACGAGGACGCAGGCCAGGCGACGGTCGAAGAAATCGCGAACGCCGGCGGCGCGGCGTCGTTCTTCAAGGCCGACGTCGGTTCTTGGGACGACATGAAGGCGATGGCCGAGGCCGCCGCCGAGCGCCACGGCGGGGTCGATATTCTGTGCAGCAACGCCGGCATCTTCCCGTCCGCGAAGCTGGTCGACATGACCGACGCGGACTGGGATCTGGTGCTGAACACGAACCTCAAAGGCAGCTTCCTCGCGGTCAAGGCTTGCCTGCCGCACATGCGCGCCCGCGGCAAGGGACGGGTGATCCTGACCTCGTCGATCACCGGGCCGATCACCGGTTATCCCGGCTGGTCGCACTACGGCGCGAGCAAGGCGGGGCAGCTCGGCTTCATCCGCACCGCCGCCATCGAGCTCGCGCCCTTCAACGTCACGATCAACGCCGTGATGCCCGGCAACGTGATGACCGAAGGGCTCGACGGCCTGGGCGAGGACTATCTCAACAAGATGCGCGAATCGGTGCCTTTGAAGAAGCTCGGCACGGTCGAGGACATCGCCTATGCGGCGCTGTTCTTCGCATCCGAAGAGGCCGGCTACATCACCGGCCAGACGATCGTCGTCGACGGCGGCCAGGTGCTGCCCGAATCGCTGATGGCGCTGGAAGAGATGTGACGATTGGAGCGGGGCGTCCCGCCCGTTGCCGTCCTGGGTCGAGGCGCGGGCGCTCCGCCCCGGTCGCAACCGCGAACGAAGGAGCCCGGATCATGTCGCCCGATGCGCTTCCTCAAGAGATCTTGCTCGATCGCCTCGAACGGCTCGCCCGCGCGGCGCTGCCGGCGTTCGGCCTCGACCCCGATTCGCGCGTCACCATGATCAACCACTCGGAGAACACGACCTATCGGGTGGACGACCCCAAAGGCGGCGCGCCGACCATTCTGCGGGTCCATCGCGAAGGCTATCACTCGCGCAACGCCATCGGTTGCGAGCTCGCCTGGATGGCGGCGCTGCGCAGCGAGGCGGGCGTGATCACGCCGACTCCCATTCCGGGTGTGAACGGGGAGCTGATCCAAGAGGTCTCGGTGTCCGGTTTGAACCCGCGACACTGCGTTCTGTTCGAGTTCCTGGAAGGGGAGGAGCCGTCCGAGGACGAGCTTCTAGAACCGTTTCGGCGCTTGGGCGAGATCTCGGGGCGCATCCATCGGCACTCCGAGAATTGGCGCCGCCCGGCCAACTTCGAGCGTCTGCATTGGGACTTCGAGCACATGCTGGGCGCGAGCCCTTATTGGGGCGATTGGCGCGAAGGCCCGGCGCTCGATCCCGAGCGGCGCGCGCTTCTGGAGCGGCTCGTCGCGGTCATCAAGCGTCGGCTCGACGCTTACGGCAAAGCGCCCGATCGCTTCGGTCTGGTCCACGCCGACCTCCGGCTCGCCAACCTTCTGATCCACGAGGACGAGACCCGGGTCATCGACTTCGACGACTGCGGGCTAAGCTGGTTCCTCTACGATCTTGCGACCGCGTTGAGCTTCATCGAGGAACGCGAGGATGTGCCCGAGCTCATCAAAAGCTGGGTCGAGGGCTACCGCACGGTGCGGCCTCTCAGCGAGGCCGACGAGGCCGAGATTCCGACCTTCCTGATGCTCAGGCGCATGGTCATCCTGGCCTGGATCGGCTCGCATTCGGAGACCGACCTCGCCAAGGAGCTCGGCCCCGAGTACACCGCCGGCACCTGCCGTCTGGCCGAACGCTACCTCGCCGATTTCGCGTGACCCGAAGCGCCCGGCGCGCGCGGGATGTCAAGTTTGCGCTTCCGCGCTGTCAAGCGGGCGCTCGGCGAAAGCGCGATCATCGGGCGAAGTGGGGAAAACCCCCTGGGCCGAGGCAACGCGGAGACGGACGATGAGCCGGATGAAGGACGAATTTCTGGAGAAGTCGAAGACCTTCTGGAACCCCGGCAAGACCCAGGCTTGGCAGGACTTCGGCGTCGACCTGGTGATCGACCGCCGCGAGGGCTACTTCCTCTACGACATGGACGGCCGCCGCCTGATCGACGTTCATCTGAACGGCGGCACCTACAACCTCGGCCACCGCAACCCCGAGCTGGTCTCGGTGCTCAAGCGCGCGACCGAGCACTACGACATGGGCAACCACCACTTCCCGTCGCTCGCTCGCACCGCGCTGGCCGAGAAGCTGGCCGAGCTCACGCCCGGCGATCTTCAGTACACGATCTACGGGGCCGGCGGCGGCGAGGCGATCGACATCGCGCTCAAGACCGCGCGCCACACCATGAAAAAGAAGAAGATCGTCTCGATCATCAAGGCCTACCACGGGCACACCGGGCTCGCGGTCTGCACCGGCGATCCGCGCTTCTCGGACCTGTTCCTGAGCTCGCGCCCCGACGAGTTCATTCACGTGCCGTTCAACGACCTCGACGCGATGGAGGACGCGCTCAAGGCCCGCGACGTGGCCGCCGTCATCATGGAGACGATCCCCGCGACCTACGGTTTCCCGATGCCCAAGGAAGGCTATCTGCCGGCGGTCAAGCGCCTGTGCGAGCAGTACGACGCCCTTTACATCGCCGACGAGGTGCAGACCGGGCTGATGCGTTGCGGCGAGATGTGGGGCATCGAAACTTACGGCGTCGAGCCCGACATCCTGGTCACCGCCAAGGGCATCGGCGGCGGGCTCTATCCGATCGGTTGCGTGGTGGTGAGCGAGCGCTGCGCGGGCTGGCTGTACGAGGACGGCTTCGGACACATGTCGACCATGGGCGGGGCCGAGCTCGGCTGCATCGTGGCGCTCAAGGTGCTCGAGATCTCGAGCCGGCCCGAGGTGCGCTCGATGGTCCACTACATCGCCGACTACATGGGCCGCGGCTTGCGCCAGATTCAGAACCTCTACGGCGACTTCTTCGTCGGCATCCGCCAGCGCGGCGTGGTCATGGGGCTTGAGTTCGACCACCCGAAAGGGGCCATGTACGTGATGAAGGCCTTGTACGAGAACGGGGTCTGGGCGATCTTCTCGACCCTCGATCCGCGGGTGCTTCAGTTCAAGCCCGGCGTCTTGATGACCCACGATCTTTGCGAAGAGCTGCTCGAGCGGGTCGAGGTGGCCATCGGCCAGGCGCGCCGCGAGGTCGTGGGCGAGCGCAGCCGTCGCGCCGCATAACAAGGACGCGCGGCGACGCGCCAGGGCGCAGACGAAACGGCGGAGTGCGTTTGCGCATCCTCGTCCTCCAGCACGCGCGCGAAGGGCCGCCGGGCCTGATCGGCGAGGCGATGGCGGCGCGCGGAATCGCGCCCGAGATCCGTCTCCCTCACGAAGGCGATCCTTTGCCCGCATCGCCCGAAGCGTTCGACGGGCTGGTGCTGATGGGCGGCATCATGTCGGCCAACGACGACCACATCTGCCCGCATTACCCGGCGCTTCTCGAACTCATCCGCGCCTGCGAGGGCGCGGGCCGACCCGTTCTCGGCGTCTGCTTGGGCGCCCAGCTCATCGCCCGCGCCTTCGGCGGGCGGGTCTATCCGTTTGAGAGAACCGAGTTCGGTTTCTTTCCGCTTGCGACGACGGCGGAGGCCGCGGCCGACCCGATCGCAGGCGCGCTGCCGCCCCGCTTCTTCGCCATGCAGTGGCACGGCGACACCTTCGCTCTGCCGGGCGGCGCGGTTCTTCTTCTTCGCGGCGAGGACTGTCCGAACCAGGCGATGCGCATCGGGCGGTGGGTCTACGGTTTTCAGTGCCACTTCGAGGTCACCCGCGACATGGTCCGCGCGTGGACCGAGGTCTACGCCCGGCTCGCCGATCTCGACGCCGCGGCGCTCGCCGCGCGGATCGAGCGGGAGTGGCGCGCCCACGGCGCTGAAGCGATGCGCTGGGGGCGACGGATCGCCGAACGCTGGCTCGATCGGGTCGGAACCGCGCGCGCCATGCGCGCCGGAACCCAGACCTGATTCGGCTCCGAACCCTGTCAAGTTTTCGTTCTGCTCTGTCAAGCCGCGCCGACAAGGCGGTGCGATCCTGTCAGCGTGCCCGCCGAGCGCGGCGGCCGCTCCGGGAGAAGGGCTGCTGACAGGCGGGCGGGTTGGCTGAACGGCGAAACGGATGCTGCCGCACGAACTGATCGAAAGCGAAGAGCCGCTCGAAGCCCGCGCCGAGACCATGCTCGAACGCGCGCGCTGGGCGGCGGGCGCGTTTGCGCGCTTCGACCGCGAACGGGTGCTCGCCATCGCCCGCGCGGTCGCCGAAGCGGGGGCCGAGCGCGCGCGCCACTACGCCGAGTGGGCGGTGCGCGAAACCGGCTTCGGCGTGGCCGAGCACAAAGCGATCAAAAACGAGATCACCTCGATCGGGTTCTACCGCCACTATTGCGATCACGACTTCGTCGGCAAGCGCATCCGGGCCGAGGACAAGATCGTCGAAATCCCCCGGCCCGCGGGCGTGGTGTTCGCGCTCACGCCTTCGACCAACCCGATCTCGACCGTCTACTTCAAGATCATGTGCGCGCTGTTCACGCGCAACGCCATCGTGCTGAGCCCGCACCCGGCGGCGAAGGCGTGTTCGGTCGACGCTATCGACTTCCTCGCCGAGGCCGCCGAGAAAGCGGGCGCGCCCGACGGCGCGATCCAGGCCGTGCGCGAGCCCAAGCTGCCCTTGATCCAGTGCATCATGGCCTCGCCCAAGGTCGATGTAATTCTGGCCACCGGCGGCTCGCCCATGGTCCGGGCGGCCTACAGCTCGGGCAACCCGGCGATCGGGGTGGGGCCCGGCAACGCGCCGGCCTTCGTCGATGCGAGCGCCGATATTCCTCAGGCGGCGCGCCGCATCGTCGAGTCCAAGTCCTTCGACAACAGCATCCTTTGCACCAACGAATCGGTGGTCGTGGCCGAAGCGGCGATCGCCGACCGCCTGCTGCGGGCGCTCGGCCAGGCCGGCGCGCATATCTGCTCGGACGCCGAGTGCGACCGCCTGCGCGCCTATCTGTTCACCGAGAAGGGCTTCAACGTCGAAGCGATCGGCAAGTCGGCCGCGATCATCGCCGAGGCGGCCGGTTTTCGGGTCTCGAAAACGGCTCGCATTCTGGTCACGCCCATCGACCGGATCGCTCCCGAAGAGCGGCTGTCGCGCGAGAAGCTCTGCCCGGTTCTAGGCTTTTTCCGGGCCTCGGGCCGCGAGCAGGGCATCGCCGTAAGCCGGGCGCTGTTGCGCATGGGCGGGGCGGGGCACTCGGCGGCGATCCACAGCCGCGATCCGGAAACGATCATGGCCTTCGCAGCCCAGGTGCCGGCGCTCCGCGTGGTGGTCAACAGCCCGTGCAGCCAGGGCGCGGCGGGCTTCGGCACCCATCTCGCGCCGTCGTTCACCATCGGGACCGGTTTCTTCGGGCGCAGCTCGGTGGGCGAGAACATCGGCCCCGAGCATTTGGTCAACTGGACCCGGATCGCCTACAACGCCGAGGAGTCCGAGCCGATGGGCGACTTCTCGACGGTCGAACCCTGGCGGGCTGACGCTACCGCGACGCCGGCGCCTCTCCGGCCCCAATCCACGACCGTCGCCGACGACCGGATCCGCGACGAGATCCGGCGCATCATCCTCGAAGAACTGCGCAGCATCATGGCGGGTTGAGATGGCGGAGCTGCGTTCGTTCATTTTCATCGACCAACTTCAGCCGAAGACGATGTGCTATCTCGGCACGTTCATCCGCGGCTTTCTGCCGCGCATCAACGTCGCCGCGCAGATCATCGAGGTCGCGCCGGGGCTCGACATCGAGCCTTTGACCGACGTCGCCCTCAAGCATTCGGAGGTGCAGGCGGGAATCCTGGTGGTCGAGCGCCAGTACGGCTATCTCGAGTTCCATTCGCGCTCGACCGCGGCGGTGCGCTCGGCCGCCGGCCGGGTGCTCGAGGCGCTGGACGCCACCGCCGATCAGGCCATGAAGCCCGAGATTCTCGCCGCCAAGGTGGTGACCCGGATCGACCATCTCCACGCCTTTCTCATCAACCGCAACAAGCTGGGCTCGATGATCCTGGCCGGCGAATCGCTCTTCGTGCTCGAGATGCGGCCCGCGGCCTATGCGATTCTCGCCGCCAACGAGGCCGAGAAAGCGGCCGAGATCAAGATCGTCGACTACCGGATGATGGGGGCGACGGGGCGCGTCTATTTGAGCGGGCTCGAAGCCGACGTGCGCACCGCCGCGGCCGCGGCCGAAGCCGCGCTTAGGAGCCTGCACTGAGGCGCGCCATGGACAGTTCCATCGACCGCGAGATGCTGCGCGCCCTGGTGCGGGAGATCCTTCGGGATCTGGCGCCTGCGGGCTCAGGCGCGGGCGCCGCGCCCGAGCCTGCGCCCCGGACCGAGGCGGTCTCGATCGAAAACGACGCCGATCTCGCGGCTTTCGTGCAGCGGCTCTTGCGCTTGTTCGAGGATGCCCAGACGCGCGAAGACCTGCGCGCCGGCCGCTATGTTTTCCGGCTCAACCGCCGCGCGCCGGCCTCGGCTCCGGCCGAGCCCGCGCCCGAGCGCATCGACGCCGGGGTGCTGTCGGAAGCCAAGGTGGTCGCGCTCGCCGCCTCGCGCCGCCGGATCGTGCTCGGCAAGCGGGTCGCGGTGACGCCGCTGGCCCGCGACAAGGCGCGCGAGCTCGGCCTCAAGCTCGAAAGGGAACGCTGATGCAAAGAGGTGTGGTGGTCGGATCGATCTGGTCGACCAAGCGGCTCGAAGCGCTGCCTCGCGGCGGCCTGCTCGAGATCGCCCTGGACGACGGTCCGCGGGTGGTCGCTTTCGATCCCCTGGGGTGCTGCGAAGGCGAACGGGTGCTGATCGTGCAAGGCTCGGTCGCCGCGGCGTGGTTCGGCGGCGAGAAGCGGATACCGGTGGACGCCCTGATTATCGGATCGATCGACGAGGAGGCGCCGGCGCGGTAAGGCGCGCGCCGATCGGAGATGAAATTGTCAGACCTGAGGTAGGGAGAACGTCATGTCGAACGCGATTGGGATGATCGAGACCAAAGGCTACGTCGCCGCGCTCGCCGGCGCCGACGCCATGGTCAAGGCCGCGAACGTCACCATCATCGGCCGCGAAGAGGTCGGCGACGGCCTGGTCGCGGTGATCATCAACGGCGACGTCGGCGCGGTGAAGGCGGCGACCGAGGCCGGGGCCGAGGCGGCGTCCGCGGTGGGCGAGCTGGTCTCCGTGCACGTCATCCCGCGTCCGCACGCCGACGTGTCCAAGCACTTCACGGCCGCCCCGGCCGCGGGCAGGAAGTAGACCAGGCCGGCGCTGCGCGGCGTTCGGCGTCCGCCGCATGCGGGGCGGGCGTCCAGCTCCGCGCGAGCCAGGCCGGGCGCTCTCATGACCGAGCTTCGCGTCTACCTCCTGATCGAGAACCTCAGGCGTCAGTTCGCCGCCTATATGGCGACGCCGCGGCGCGCGCGCGGCTATCCGCCGCTCGAAGGCATGCACTCGCTGATCGTCGAGGTCGCGCCGGCGCTCGCCATCGAGCGGGTGATCGACCTCGCCATCAAGTCGGTGCCCGAGGTCGAGCCGGGCATTCTGTTCGTCGAGCGCCAGTTCGGCGTGCTGGAATTGCACGCCTATGACCTCGCCGCGCTCAAGCGGGCGGGCGAGGCCGTGCTCGAAGGGATCGGCCGGCGCGCCGAGGACCAGCTCAAGCCGCGCACGCTGTACTCGGACATCATCGAGGACGTCACCGATCAGCACGCGGTGATCCTCAACCGAATCCGCCAGGCTTCGATGATCATCCCCGGCGAAAGCCTTCTCGTCTACGAGATGACGCCCGCCCTGTTCGCCGCGGTGGCCGCCAACGAGGCCGAGCGGGTGGCCCCCGACGCCACCCTCGTCGACGTTCAGATGATCGGGGCCGCAGGCCGGGTCTTCATCAGCGGCGATCTCGATTCGGTCAACTGCGCCCGCGCCCATATCGCGACCGTGCTCGACGCGGTGATCGGCCGCGACTCGTAAACCGCAACGGTCTCAAACCGGGCGCGCCAGGGCGTGGCGTTTGCGCCCAGCCGACAGCTTGATCACCCCATCGTCCGTGACGTCGTCGAGGGTCACCGGGCGCAGTTCGTTGTCGACGCGCCGGTCGTTGATGCGCCCGCCGCCGCCCTTGATCAGCCGCCGCGCTTCGCCGCCGGTGGCGCAGAGCCCGGCGCGCCGGAACAGCTCGAACGCGGCGATCCCCGCTTCGAGCTCGCCGCGGGGGACGTCGAGCACCGGCAAGGCGTCGCCGTGGCGGCCTTCCTCGAACGTGCGGCGCGCGGTCTCGGCGGCTTGGCGCGCGGCCTCTTCGCCGTGGCAGAGCGCGGTCGCCGCGTCGGCGAGCGCCTTCTTGGCGTCGTTGATCTCGGCTCCTTCGAGGGCTTCGAGCCTCTCGATCTCGTCGAGCGGGATTTCGGTGAACAGGCGCAGGAAGCGGCCGACGTCGGCGTCTTCGGTGTTGCGCCAGTACTGCCAGTAGTCGTAAGGCGAGAGCATGCCGGCGTCGAGCCAGACCGCGCCCTTGGCGGTCTTGCCCATCTTGGCGCCCGAGGCGGTGGTGATCAGCGGCGTGGTCAGGCCGAAGAGCGTGCGCCCGTCGATGCGGCGGCCGAGCTCGACCCCGTTGACGATGTTCCCCCACTGGTCCGAGCCGCCCATCTGGAGGATGCAGCCGTAGCGCCGCGCAAGCTCGAGGAAGTCGTAGGCCTGGAGCACCATGTAGTTGAACTCGAGGAAGGTCAGCGGCTGCTCGCGTTCGAGCCGGAGCCTCACCGAATCGAAGCTCAGCATCCGGTTGACCGAGAAGTGGCGGCCGTAGTCGCGCAAGAACGGGATGTAGCGCAAGTCTTCGAGCCAGTCGGCGTTGTTCACCATGACCGCCTCGGTCGGACCTTCGCCGAAGGCGAGAAAACGGCCGAAGACCCGACGGATTCCGGCCATGTTGGCGGCGATCTCGTCGTCTGAGAGGAGCTGGCGCGATTCGTCCTTGCCCGAGGGATCGCCGACCTTGGTCGTGCCGCCGCCCATCAGCACGATCGGCTTGTGGCCCGTGCGCTGGAGCCAGCGCAGCAGCATGATCGAGACCAGGCTGCCGACGTGAAGGCTGGGCGCGGTGCAGTCGAAGCCGATATAGGCGACGACCGGCGCTCCTTCGCCTTCGCCTTCGACGATGCGGGCGTCGAGCGCTTCGAGATCAGTGCACTGGTGAATGAATCCCCGCGCCTCGATGGTGCGCAGGAACGCGGACTTGAGTTCGGTCATAGGCGTTGATCGCTGGCTTGGCGGTTCGGCTATGATGCCGGGCGCGGCGGGGCTGGTTTATCACAGTCCTTCCGGGGCGACAACGACCCCTCGGCGGATCGAAGGAGCGGGATATGGCGAAGAAAGGCGTTCGGCGCGCAATCGGACTGATGAGCGGCACCTCGCTCGACGGCGTCGACGCCG
>CAYYWV010000012.1:0-35095 GCA_964475385.1 uncultured Alphaproteobacteria bacterium
TTGCGGCTTTCCTGGTACTCGGTCTCGGGGTCGCTGTCGGCGACCACGCCGCCGCCGGCCTGGACGTACATGACCCCGTCCTTGACCACCGCGGTGCGCAGCGCGATGCAGGTGTCCATCGCGCCCCCGGCCGAGAAGTAGCCGACCGCGCCGGCGTAGACGCCGCGCTTTTCGCGCTCGAGCTCGTCGATGATCTCCATCGCGCGGACCTTGGGCGCGCCGGTGACGGTGCCGGCCGGAAAGCCGCCGATCAGCGCATCGAGCGCGTCATAGCGGGGATCGATCTCGCCCTCGACGTTCGAGACGATGTGCATGACGTGCGAGTAGCGCTCGATCACATTGCGCTCGGTCACCCGCACGGTCCCGATCCGGGCCACCCGGCCGACGTCGTTGCGCCCGAGGTCGAGCAGCATGAGGTGCTCGGCGAGCTCCTTGGGGTCCGCGAGCAGATCCTTCGCGAGCGCCTCGTCCTCGCTCACGGTCTTGCCGCGCGGGCGGGTGCCGGCGATGGGGCGGATCGTCACCTTGCCGTCGCGCAGCCGGACCAGGATCTCGGGGCTCGAGCCGACGACCGCGAAGTCGCCGAAGTCGAGAAAGAACAGGAACGGCGAGGGGTTGAGCCGGCGCAAGCTCCGGTAGAGCTCGAACGGCGGCAGGCGGAACGGCACCGCGAAGCGCTGCGACGGCACGACCTGGAAAATGTCGCCGGCGAAGATGTACTCCTTCGCCTTCTTGACCATCGCGTGGTACTGCTCCCGCGTGGTGTTCGAGACCGGCTCGGGCAGGTCGACGGCGACGCCGCGGCGGCGTTGATGGGGTACGCTGCGCTCGAGATCGGCGATGACCTCGGCGATCCGCTCGCGGGCGAGCGCATAGGCCGCGCGCGCATCGACGCCGGCGAGCGGACGCGCCGGGGTGACGATGGTGACGGCATCCTCGATGTTGTCGAAAATCGCCATGATGGTCGGCCGCAGGAGAAGCCCGTCGGGCAGCCCGAGCGGGTCCGGGTTCGCGTCGGGCAGCCGCTCCATCAGCCGCACCATATCGTAGCCGACATAGCCGACGAGCCCGGCCGCCATCGGCGGCAGCCCGGGCGGCAGGTCGATCCGCGAGTCTCGGATCACGCGCCGCATCGAGGCGAGCGCGCCTTCCGAGCAAGGCGCGAAGGCGTCGCGTTCGTAACGCGCGCTCGCGTTGATCTCGGCGCGGTCGCCGAAGCAGCGCCAGATCAGGTCGGGCTTGATCCCGATCACCGAGTAGCGGCCCCGCACCGCGCCGCCTTCGACCGATTCGAGAAGGAAGCTGTTGGCCCGCCCGTCGGCGAGCTTGAGCATGGCAGAGACCGGGGTCTCGAGATCGGCGACCAGCGTGGCCCACACCACCTGGGGACGGCCGGCGTCGTAAGCCGCCGCGAAGTCGTCGAATCCGGGCAGAACCTGCATGGTCAGAACAAGGTCGCGACGGCGGCCTCGTCGATGGTCACTGGGTAACGGGCCTCCAGATAACGCCGGAAGTTAACGGTAACGTCGGCGGCGTAGCTGTTTTGGAGTTCCTCGCGAAGCTTGGCGACGGCGTCCTTGTCGGCCGCTGGATCGGGAACGATGACGTCCGAGAGCCGAGCCACCACATAGCCTTCTCCCCGAATGGTCGGGCCGCTCGTGGCTTTGCCCTTCTCAAGGCGGAAGAGCGCGTCCACCACCAGCGGCGAAAAGGCCGGACCGGCGCCGTTTCCGTCGCGGCGCATGGCGGCGCTGACCTTGGGCTCGACGCCGAGCTCCTTGGCGACCGCCGCGAAGGCGACGCCTTCGTTGATGCGCTTGGCCGCGTCCTCGGCGCGCTTGGCCGCGATCTCGGCGCGGCGCGCGGCGCGCCAGTCGGCGGCCACCTGGTCGCGCACTTGATCGAGCGGGCGCAACGCCGAAGGCGTGACGCCGTCGACTCGGACGACGAAATAGCTGCCGTCTTTCGCCTCTGTGACCAGCGAGGTGTCGCCGCTCGACAGCGAGAACGCGGTCTCCAGGAACTCGGGCGCGCGCGGCAGCCCCTCGACCTGGCGGCCGTCGGGGCCGGCGCCGGCGGCGCTCACCGCCGGGATCTTGCGCAAGGGAAGCTCGAGGCTCTGGGCCGCTTCCTCCAAAGTGGCCCCGCCGCCAAGCTCATCGTCGAGCTTGTTGGTCAGCCGGTAGAGAGCATCGACGGCCTTGCGCCGGGCGACATCGCGCTTGAGGGAGTCGCGAAGCTCATCGAGGCTCGGGGCGCGCGCAGGTTCGATCGCGGCGACCCGAAAGACGTGCCAGCCGAACGGGCTTTTCACCGGCTGGCTGACGCCGCCCTCGTCGAGGGCGAATACGTCGTCGGCCGCTTCGCCGACCATGCCGGCGAGCTCGTCGCGGGTGAGAGCGCCGAGCTTGACCGCATCCGGCGACATGTCTGCGACCTCTTTGGCGACGGCGAGAAAGTCGGCGCCCTCGGAAAGGCGCTTGCGGGCCTCTTCGGCGGTTTTCTTGTCGGGCGTCAGGATCTGCTCCACGGTCCGCTTCTCGGGCGCGATGAGCGAATCGCGCCGGTCGTCGTACTCGGCTCGGATCTCGTCCTCGGAAACGGCGATCTCGTCGACAAGATCGTCGGTCGTGACCGCGATGTAGGTGAGCGCGCGGTACTCGGGCGCGGTGTAGCGAGGCGCATTGTCCTTGTGGAACTTTTCGAGCTCCGCCTCCGTGGGCTCGCCGACCGCGCCCACCGAGGCCGATTCAACGACGAAGAAATCGGCGGTGCGCCGCTCCTCGCGGAACTTGTAGATCGCTTCGGCCACGAACTTGGGGGCGGCGATGGGACCGGTCAGGCTATCCAAGAGCTGGCTGCGACGCAGATCGTTGCGCAGAAGGGTGACGTACTGCTGCTCGGTCATGCCTGCTGCGGCAAGGGCCGAGGCGAAAGCGCCCGAATCGAAGCGGCCGGCCGCGCTTTGAAAGGCCGGGGTCGAGGCGATCGTGCGGCGTAACGCGTCCTCGCCGATCGCAAGCCCCAACCGACGCGCTTCAAGATTGTAGAGCGTCCGCGTCACGATGGCGTCAAGCGCGCGCTTGGCGACGCCGAGCTGACGCGCTTCTTCGCTGTCGATGGCCCGTCCGGTCAGGCGCGAAAGGCGCTCGATCTCGAGGCGGTACTCGCGGCTGAGATCGTTGGCGCCGATCTCGACATCGTCGACGGTCGCGACCACGTTGCGGGTGCGGCCGCGGAAGATATCGCCGATTCCCCAAATGGCGAAGCTCACGATGATGAGGAATGAAAAAATCCCCATCACCCAGGTTCCAGCGACTTTTCGCAGGTTGACGAGCATATCAGGTCGAATGCGATGGTCCGACGCTCTCGGCCCGAGGCCGAACCGCCGTGAAGGCGCGAATATTAGACAGTGAGACGCGCCGCCGGCAACCGGAATCGCCCGGAGAGGCGGCATCCGGCCATGTCTTTGCGCGCCCGCGTCGCTATGGTAAAGACGGCGCGCGTCATAATCGCCGCCACAATGCTTGGGGGAGACCATGCTCGCCGACCGCCGACCGCTGATCGCCGGGAACTGGAAGATGAACGGCCTGCGCGCCGACGGCCTCGCGCGCGCCCAGCGCCTTCGCGCGCTCGTTCGCGAAGGGGCCGCCTGCGATATCTTGGTTTGCCCCCCGGCGACACTGGTCCACGCGATCGCCGCGGCGCTGGCCGAAAGTTCCATCGCCACCGGCGGCCAGGACTGCCATGCAGAGGCCGCGGGCGCGCACACCGGCGATGTGAGCGCCGAGATGCTGGCGGACGCCGGCTGCGCATACGTGATCGTCGGCCACTCCGAACGCCGCGCCGACCACGGCGAGGACGACGCCATCGTGCGGGCCAAGGCGGAAGCCGCCTGGCGCGCCGGGCTGACGGCCATCATCTGCCTCGGCGAGAGCGAGGCCGAGCGCGACGCGGGCCGGGCGCTCGACGTGGTGGCGGCGCAGCTCGCGGGCTCGCTGCCCGACGCGGCCACACCCGCCAACACGGTCATCGCCTACGAACCGGTATGGGCGATCGGAACCGGACGGGTGGCGGGAATCGACGATATCGCCGCCGTGCACGGCCATCTTCGCGACCGGCTGCGGGCGCGTTTCGGAGCCGCGGGCCAAGGGTTCCGCATCCTTTACGGCGGCTCGGTCAAACCCGACAACGCGGCCGCGATCCTTGCGCTTGAAAACGTGGATGGGGCGCTCGTTGGCGGCGCGAGCCTCGATGCCGACGCCTTTTGGGCGATCTGCCGAAGCGCGCCGTGAAACGCGCGATCGCCGCCTGCGCCGATCAGGGCCTAGCGTCGCCAATCCAGCTATGCTATAGGCAGGCCGCGATTGCCCCGGCGGGCGCCCGATCCCAACATCCATCCCGGCGATGACGACAATTCTTCTGGTCATTCACGTGCTCCTTGCGCTCGCCTTGGTGGGGGCTGTGCTGCTCCAGCGCAGCGAAGGCGGCGCCCTCGGGATCGGCGGCGGCGGGGGAGGCGGCGGGCTTATGTCGGGCCGGGCCTCGGCCAACCTGCTCACTCGGACGACGGCCGTGCTCGCCGCCTTGTTCATGGTGACCAGCTTGGCGTTGACCTGGATCGCCGCACAGGAACGCAAGCCCCAGTCGATCATGGAAGGCGCGCCCGCGCCTGTCGAGGCGCCGGCCCAGCCCTCCGGCCCCAGCGTTCCGCTCGGCGACTAAGCGCGATGCCTGCGCTCCCATTCTCCCGAGGCGGCGGTTTCGCCGCCTCTGTCGCTCCCGGTCTGCGCGTGATATAAGGAAGGTCCATGGCGCGGTTCGTGTTCATAACCGGCGGCGTGGTTTCATCTCTCGGCAAGGGATTGGCCTCGGCGGCGCTCGGCGCGCTTCTGCAGGCCCGCGGTTACCGCGTCCGGCTCCGTAAGCTCGATCCTTACCTCAACGTCGATCCGGGGACCATGAGCCCCTACCAGCACGGCGAGGTCTTCGTGACCGACGACGGGGCCGAGACCGACCTCGACCTCGGCCATTACGAACGCTTCACCGGCGTGCCCGCGCGGCGCAGCGATAACGTGACCAGCGGCAAGATCTTCTCGACCGTGCTCGCGCGCGAACGCCGCGGGGACTATCTCGGCGGCACGGTTCAGGTGATTCCCCACGTCACCGACGCGATCAAGGAGTTCATTCTGGCCGACACCGAGGACACAGATTTCGTGCTTTGCGAGATCGGCGGCACGGTGGGCGACATCGAGGGCCAGCCCTTCCTCGAGGCGATCCGCCAGCTCGGCAACGAGCTGCCGCGCGATCACGCCTGCTTCGTGCATGTGACGCTCTTGCCTTACATCGCGGCGGTGGGCGAGCTTAAGACCAAGCCGACCCAGCACTCGGTCAAGGAACTCCGCAGCATCGGGATTCAGGCCGACGTTCTGCTCTGCCGTTCGGAGAAGCAGATCCCGCTCGCCGAGCGGCGCAAGATCGCGCTGTTCTGCAACGTGCGCGAAGAGGCGGTGATTCCCGCGCTCGACGTCGAGACCATCTATGAGGCGCCGATCGCCTATCATCGCGAGGGCCTCGACACCGAGGTTCTGCGCCGCTTCCGCATCGAGGATGCGCCTCCGCCCGACCTCGCCCGCTGGCACAGCATCGTCGAGCGCCTGCGCGCCCCCGAAGGCGAGGTCACCATCGCCATCGTCGGCAAGTACACGGGCCTTATCGACGCTTACAAGTCGCTCGCCGAGGCGCTGACCCACGGCGGCATCGCTAACCATGTGCAAGTCAACGTCCAGTGGATCGACGCTGAGATCTTCGAATCGGAAGACGCCGCTCTCCATCTCCAGGAGGTCCACGGAATCCTGGTGCCGGGCGGTTTCGGCGAACGCGGCGCGATGGGCAAGATCGCCGCCGTCACCTTCGCCCGCGAGCGCCGCATTCCCTACTTCGGCATCTGCTTCGGGATGCAGATGGCGGTGATCGAAGCGGCGCGCAACCTCGCCGGACTCGAAGGCGCGTCCTCGACCGAGTTCGGTCCCTGCGCCCACCCGGTGGTCGGTCTTCTCACCGAATGGATGCGCGGCAACGTGCGCGAGACCCGCGAGGCCGGCGGCGCGCTCGGCGGCACCATGCGGCTCGGCGCTTACGAGTGCGAGCTCGTGCCCGGCACCCGGGTCGCCGAGATCTACAAGACCAAGCGGATCAGCGAGCGCCACCGCCACCGGTACGAGGTCAACATCAACTACCGCCCCCAGCTTGAAGCGGCCGGGCTCGTCTTCGCCGGGCTCTCGCCCGACGGCAGCCTGCCCGAGATTATCGAGCTCGCCGATCACCCTTGGTTCGTCGGCGTCCAGTTCCATCCCGAGCTCAAGTCCAAGCCCTTCGACCCGCATCCGCTGTTCGCCTCGTTCGTCGCGGCGGCGGTCGAGCAGTCGCGGCTGGTCTGAGAGAAAGGCCGATGACCGAAGAACGCGAGGTTCCGATCGGGGCGCTCACGCTCGGCAACGCCCGCCCGCTGGTTCTGATCGCCGGGCCTTGCGCGATCGAGAGCCGGGCGCATGCGCTCGAGACCGCCGAGGCGCTCGCCGCGATCTGCGGCCGGGTCGGCATCGGCCTGATCTACAAGAGCTCGTTCGACAAGGCGAACCGCACCAGCATCGACAGCCCGCGCGGCATCGGCATGGACGAAGGGCTTTCGATCCTGGCCGAAGTGCGGGCGCGCGTCGGTTGCCCGGTGCTCACCGACGTGCACGCGCCCGATCAGTGCGCGCCGGTCGCCGAGGCGGTCGACGTACTGCAGATTCCGGCCTTTCTTTGCCGCCAGACCGATCTCGTCGTCGCCGCGGCGCGGACCGGCCGGGCGCTCAATATCAAGAAAGGGCAGTTTCTCGCGCCCTGGGACATGGCCAATGTGGTCGCCAAGGCCGAGGCCGCGGGCAACCGGAACGTGCTCGTCTGCGAGCGGGGGGTAAGCTTCGGGTACAACACCCTCGTCTCCGACATGCGGGCGCTGCCGGTCCTGCGCCGGACCGGCTGTCCGGTGGTGTTCGACGCCACGCACTCGGTCCAGCAGCCGGGCGGGCTCGGCGGGCGGTCGGGCGGGCAACGCGAGTTCGTGCCCGTGCTCGCGCGCGCGGCGGTCGCGGTCGGCGTCGCCGCGGTGTTCATGGAGACCCACGAAGACCCCGAGCGCGCGCCGAGCGACGGACCCAACATGGTGCCGCTCGCCGAAATGGAAGAGCTGCTCGAGACGCTGGTCGCCTTCGACCGGCTCGCAAAATCGCGCCGCGTTCATACATGACCCACAGCAATCGCAACCGCGCGTAACGGAGGGCCGAGATGACGGAGATCATCGACATCCATGCTCGCGAGATACTCGACAGTCGAGGCAACCCGACGGTCGAGGTCGAGGTCGTGCTCGAGGACGGTTCGGGCGGACGCGCCGCCGTGCCCTCCGGCGCTTCGACCGGAACCCACGAAGCGGTTGAGCTGCGCGACGGCAACGAGAGCCGTTACGACGGCAAGGGCGTTCTTCGCGCGGTCGAAGCGGTCAACGGCGAGATTTTCGACGCTCTTTCGGGGCTTGATGCGGAAGAGCAGGAGAGCATCGACGCGACGCTGATCGCGCTCGACGGCACGCCGAACAAGGCCCGTCTCGGGGCCAATGCGATCCTGGGAACCAGCCTTGCGGTCGCCAAGGCGGCGGCCGAGGCGAGCGGGCTTGCGCTTTATCGCTATATCGGCGGGGTTCATGCGCGCACCTTGCCGACGCCGACGATGAACGTGATTAACGGCGGGGCGCACGCCGACAACGCGCTCGACATCCAGGAGTTCATGATCGTTCCCGCAGGGCTTTCGAGCTTCGCCGAGGCGTTGCGCGCGGGCGCCGAGGTCTTTCACGCCCTTCGCCGCCACTTGGTCGACGCCGGCTATAAGACGGCGGTCGGCGACGAAGGCGGCTTCGCGCCCGACCTCCCCGGGACCGACGCCGCGCTCGCGGCGATCGTCAAGGCGATCGAGGCCGCGGGCTACGCGCCGGGCGAAGACGTGTTCCTCGCCATCGACGCCGCGGCGACCGAGTTCTTCGCCGACGGTCGTTATGTCCTTGCGGGAGAGAGTAAAACCCTCGATGCGGAAGGAATGATCGCCTATTACGACGATCTCGTTGCGCGCTATCCCATCGTCTCGATCGAAGACGGCATGGCCGAAGATGATTGGGACGGCTGGCAGGCGCTGACCGGGGCGCTCGGCGGGCGGGTCCAGCTCGTCGGCGACGACGTCTTCGTCACCAACCCCAAGCGGCTCGCGGAAGGGATTTCCCGCAACGTCGCCAACGCGATCCTGATCAAGCTCAATCAGATCGGCACGCTTTCGGAGACCCTGGAAACGGTCGCCCAGGCCCATGGGGCGGGCTATCGAACGACGATTTCGCACCGTTCGGGCGAAACCGAGGACACCACGATCGCCGATCTTGCAGTCGCCACCAACTGCGGCCAGATCAAGAGCGGATCGTTGTCGCGAACCGACCGGCTCGCCAAGTACAACCAGCTTCTTCGGATCGAAGAAGACCTTGGCGAGGCGGCGCGCTTCGCCGGTCAGGATCCGTTCGCGCGCAAGTGAAAAACAACGCAACAACCCCGCAGGATTCCTTGACGATTCCGGTTGACCAACCGAATCCGGTTGTGATTCACTGCGGCCATGGCTCTCTTCGCCGGCCTCAGTCATCGTGTGCGACCGTTCGTGGCGCCCCTGTTCGTCGCCAGCCTTGCCGTCTACTTCGCTTATCACGCCGTCCAAGGCGAGCGGGGAGTCGTCGCCTGGCTCAAGCTGCGCCAGCAGGTCGTTCGAGCCGAGGCCGCGCTGCGCTTGAGCCAGGCCGAAGAACAACGACTCGCGCATCGAGTGGCGCTTCTTCGGCCGGAGGGCCTAGACCGCGACTTGCTCGACGAGCGCGCGCGCGCAGTGCTCAACCTCGCGGCCGAAAACGAGCAAGTCATCTTCCTCGCGCCCGCGCCACCGGCGGAACCGAAGCCTCGCTGAGCGCGTCCCGCAGGGGCCGCGGCCGCGCCCGGGCCGCGACTTGCGCGGAATCCCCATTGCGCGTAATTTCCGCCTGAGCGATACGGCGTCGTCCGACCGGCCGCGGCCGCTCCCTGGAGAAAGACTGATGGCCTCACCGAAACGAAAGAAAAAGACCGCCGCTCCGGCCCCGGAAGAGCTGCTCGCCCTTTACCGGGAAATGCTCCTGATCCGGCGTTTCGAGGAGAAAGCCGGCCAGATGTACGGCATGGGGCTGATCGGCGGGTTCTGTCACCTCTATATCGGACAAGAGGCGGTTGTCGTCGGGATCGAGCATGCGATCCGTCCCGATGATCTGGTGATCACGAGCTATCGCGACCACGGTCATATGCTGGCCCGAGGAATGGACCCCAAGGGCGTTATGGCCGAGCTCACCGGGCGCTCGGGGGGCTACTCCAAGGGCAAGGGCGGCTCGATGCACATGTTCTCGATCCCGCGCAACTTCTATGGCGGTCACGGGATCGTCGGCGCTCAGGTGCCGCTTGGCAACGGGCTCGCCTTTGCGCTCCGCTATCGGAACGAGGACCGCATCTGCGTGACCTTCTTCGGCGAAGGCGCGGCCAATCAGGGCCAGGTCTATGAGACCTTCAACATGGCGGCGCTCTGGAAGCTGCCAGTCCTGTTCATCATCGAGAACAACCGCTACGCCATGGGCACCGCGGTCGAACGCGCCAAGGCCGGCACCGAGCTTTACCGCCGCGGCGCGCCTTTCGGCATTCCCGGCGCCGAGGTCGACGGCATGAACGTGATCGCGGTCAAGGCCGCCGCCGAGAAAGCCGCCGCCCACTGCCGCGCGGGCGAAGGCCCGATGATCCTTGAGATGCAGACCTATCGGTATCGCGGCCATTCGATGTCGGACCCGGCGAAGTACCGCTCGCGCGAGGAGGTCCAAAAGGTTCGCGCCCAGAAAGACCCGATCGACCATCTTCGCAAGCAACTTCTCGCCGATGGCGTCGCCGACGAAGCGGCTTTCAAGGCCATCGACCGCGAGGTCCGCGGCGTGATCGCCGAAGCGGCCGAGTTCGCGCAGAACAGCCCCGAGCCCGATCCGGCCGAGCTTTACACGGACGTCTATGTTGATGCTTGAGTCGTCGACGTCTCGCCCCGGCCGCGTGAGCGCGCCGGCCCCCCGCACTTTCGATCACCGCTAACCCCCGAGCGAGCCATGCCGACGCAAATCCTTATGCCCGCCCTTTCGCCGACCATGACCGAAGGCACGCTCGCCCGTTGGCTCAAGCGCGAAGGCGACGAGATTGCGCCGGGCGACGTGATCGCCGAGATCGAAACCGACAAGGCGACCATGGAGGTCGAATCGACCGACGAAGGCGTGCTCGCCAAGATTCTGGTGCCCGAAGGCACCGAAGGCGTCGCGGTCAACACGCCGATCGCCGTGCTCGCCGAGGAAGGCGAAGACGTGAACGCCGCCGCGGCGGCGCCCGCGGCCGCGGCGGCGCCCCCTTCGCAAGCGCCGGTCGCCCAGCCGACCGCGCCGGCGGCCCCCCGGCAAGCCGAAGCGCCGGCCGCGCCGGCGCGCCCCCCCGCTTCCGGCCCGACGGCGGAAGAAGAAGATCCCGAGGCCCGGTTCTATCGCGAGACCGTCACGCTCACGGTGCGCGAGGCTCTGCGCGACGCCATGGCCGAGGAGATGCGCCGCGACGAGCGCGTCTTCCTGATCGGCGAAGAGGTCGCCCAGTACCAGGGGGCCTACAAGGTCAGCCAAGGCCTTCTCGACGAGTTCGGCGAGCGCCGCGTGATCGACACCCCGATCACCGAATCGGGCTTCGCCGGCCTCGGCGTCGGCGCGGCCTTCGGCGGGCTGAGGCCGATCGTCGAGTTCATGACCTTTAACTTCGCTATGCAGGCGATCGACCATATCGTGAATTCGGCCGCCAAAACGCTGTACATGTCGGGCGGGCAGATGCCGTGCCCCATCGTCTTCCGCGGCCCCAACGGCGCGGCGGCGCGCGTCGCCGCCCAGCACTCGCAGTGCTTCGCAAGCTGGTACGCCCATATTCCCGGACTCAAGGTGGTCGCGCCTTACGCCGCGGGCTGCGCCAAAGGGCTTCTGAAAGCGGCGATTCGCGACCCCAACCCGGTGGTTTTCCTTGAGAACGAGATCCTCTATGGGGAGAGCTTCGAGGTGCCGACCGACTCCGACTTCGTGGTCGAGATCGGCAAAGCGAAGATCGTGCGCCCGGGCCGCGACGTGACCATCGCCGCGTTCTCGCGCATGGTCGGCGAAGCGCTCAAGGCGGCCGAGCTTCTCGCGGCCGAAGGCGTCGAGGCCGAGGTCGTCGACCTGCGCTCGCTCCGCCCGCTCGATCACGCGACCATCGCCGCTTCGGTCCGAAAGACCAATCGCCTGGTCACGGTCGAGGAAGGTTGGCCGCTCGCCGGCATCGGGGCCGAGATCGCCGCGCTGATGATGGAGCACGCCTTTGACGATCTGGACGCGCCGGTGCGCCGGGTCACGGGGGCCGACGTGCCGATGCCCTACGCCGCGAACCTCGAGCGCCTCGCCTTGCCGCAGCCCGAGCAGATCGCCGCCGCCGCCAAGGACGTTTGCTATCGAAGCTGAGCTTATCAAGTCTGAATCCGGGCGCGTCGGGCCGCCCGTCGAGAGGATGAACGATGCCGATTGAAGTTCTTATGCCGGCGCTGTCGCCGACCATGACCGAAGGCACGCTCGCGAAATGGCATAAGAAGGAGGGCGATCGGGTCTCTTCCGGCGACGTGCTCGCCGAGATCGAGACCGACAAGGCGACTATGGAGGTCGAGGCGACCGACGAGGGCGTTCTCGGCCGTATCCTGGTGCCCGAAGGAACCGAGGGCGTCGCCGTCAACACCCCGATCGCCCTTCTCCTCGAGGAAGGAGAGGACCGGGCCGCGCTCGATGCCGCCGCGCCGTCCCCCGCCGCCGCGCCTCCTGCCGCCGCGTCTTCCGCCCCGGCGGCCGCTCCCGCCTCCGCCCCTCGAAGCGGCGGAAACGGGGCGAGCGCCGACGGCGGCGAGAAAGACGCCACCCCGCTCGCCCGGCGGATCGCGCAGCAGGCGGGGATCGCGCTCGAGTCCATCGCCGGCACGGGGCCGCGCGGCCGAGTCGTCCGCGCCGATGTCGAAGCGGCCATCGGCGGCGCGGGCGTTCGAGCCTCCGTTTCGGATGTTCCCCCCCAAGCGCCTTCCGGCGACCGGGGCGGGCGGATCATCGCAAGCCCGCTCGCGAAGAAGATGGCGAAGCAAGCCGGGCTCGATCTCGCCGCCATCGCCGGCAGCGGACCAGGCGGGCGCATCGTCAAGGCCGATATCGAGGCCGCGCTCGCCCGCGCCGCCGCGCCTTCCGTCGCAGAAGCGCCTGCTGCGCCGCCCGCGCCGTCCGAGGCCGCCGCGCCGGCTGCGCCTCCGCCTGAGATCCCGGGCCTTCCGCCTTACGACGAGGCGCCGCTCAACGCCATGCGCAAGGTGATCGCGCGCAGGCTCTCCGAATCGAAGCGCGAGGCTCCGCACTTCTACCTCACCATCGACTGCCGGATCGACGCGCTTCTCAAGCTCCGCGCCGAGCTCAACGAGCACAGCCCCAAGGACGGTCCCGAGGCGTACAAGATTTCGGTCAACGACTTCATCATTCGGGCCGCGGCGCTCGCGCTCATGCGGGTGCCCGAAGCCAACGCCTCCTGGGCGGGCGACGTCATCCGGCGCTACCGCTCGGCCGACATCTCGGTTGCGGTGGCGCTCGACGACGGCCTGATTACGCCGATCATTCGCGGGGCGGAGAAGAAGGGGCTCGCCGCGATTTCGCGCGAGATGAAGGCGCTCGCCGCCCGCGCCCGCGAAGGCAAGCTCTCGCCCGAGGAGTATCAGGGCGGCACCTTCAGCATCTCGAACCTCGGCATGTTCGGGATTCGCGCGTTCGCGGCGGTCATCAACCCGCCCCAGGGCTGTATCCTCGCCGTCGGCGCGGGCGAGCAACGCCCGGTCGTGACCGACGGCGCGCTTTCGGTCGCCACCGTCATGACCTGCACGCTCTCGACCGACCACCGGGTGGTCGACGGCGCGGTGGGCGCGCGCTTCCTCGCCGCGTTCAAGGAGCTCATCGAGTACCCCCTCGCCATGCTTCTGTAGGAGAGACCCGTGGCCGGCGAACACTTCGATCTCATCGTCATCGGCGGCGGCCCGGGCGGCTATGTCGCAGCGATCCGCGCCGCCCAGCTCGGCCTCAAGACCGCGGTGGTCGAACGCGCCCATCTCGGCGGCATCTGCCTCAACTGGGGCTGCATTCCGACCAAGGCGCTTCTGCGCACGGCCGAGGTTTACCATCTGATGACCCGCGCCGCCGACTACGGGCTGCGCGCGCCCGGCGCGCCCGAGATCGATCTCGCGGCGATCGTCAAACGCAGCCGCGCCGTCGCCAAGCGGCTGTCCAACGGAGTCAAATTCCTTCTCAAAAAGAACAAGGTGACGGTGATCGAAGGCCACGGCCGACTCGCCGGCAAAGGCCGCGTATCGGTCACGGTCGAAGGAGGCGGCGAGATCGTGCACCAAGCCGCCCATATCATCCTTGCGCCGGGCGCGCGGGCGCGCGAGCTCCCGGGGCTCGAGGCCGACGGCGCGCTGGTCTGGACCTACAAGGAAGCGATGGTTCCCGAGACCATGCCGCGCTCGCTTCTGGTCATAGGTTCGGGCGCGATCGGGATCGAGTTCGCAAGTTTCTACCGCACGCTCGGGGCCGACGTCACGGTGGTCGAGGTGCTGCCCCGGATTCTGCCCGCCGAGGACGAGGAGATCTCGGCGCTCGCCCGCAAGGCTTTCGAGAAGCAGGGCATGCGCATTCACACCGGCGCGCAGGTCACCTCGCTCCAGCGCGCGGCCAAGCACGTCACCGCGGTCATCGATCTCGGCGACGGCAAGACGACGAATCTCACCGTGGATCGGGTGATCCTCGCCGTCGGGATCACCGGCAATGTCGAGAACCTCGGCCTCGAAGGGACGGCCGTGCAGGTCGAGCGCGGGCATATCGCGGTCGACGAGTGGCAGCGCACCGGCGAGCCCGGCGTTTACGCCATCGGCGACGTCGTCGGCCCGCCTTGGCTCGCGCATAAGGCGAGCCACGAAGGCGTGATCTGCGTCGAGAAGATCGCCGGCGTCGAAGGCGTCCATCCGCTCGACGCGTCCGCGATCCCGGGCTGCACCTACTGCATGCCCCAGATCGCGAGCGTGGGCTTGACCGAGCAAGCGGCCCGCGAACAGGGCTTCGAGGTTCGTGTCGGGCGCTTCCCCTTCGTCGGCAACGGCAAGGCGATCGCGCTCGGCGAGCCCGAGGGGCTGGTCAAGACCGTGTTCGACGCCAAGACCGGCGCGCTTCTCGGCGCGCATATGATCGGCGCCGAGGTGACCGAGCTGATCCAGGGCTATTGCGTCGCCAAAACGCTCGAGACCACCGAGGCCGAACTCATGGCCACGGTGTTCCCGCACCCGACGATCTCGGAGACGATGCACGAATCGGTCCTTGACGCCTATGGCCGCGCCATTCACATCTAGCGGTCGAATGTGCGAGGAACGTCCATGACTGCGCCGACCGGCGTCACGCTCCGCCACCCTGAGAAGCGGAACCGGCCCGAAAGCCCGATTCCGCGCAAGCCCGCGTGGATTCGGGTCAAAGCGCCGACGTCGAAGGGCTATGCGGAAACCCGCCGGATCGTGCGCGACCACGGCCTCCATACGGTCTGCGAGGAGGCCGCCTGTCCCAACATCGGCGAATGCTGGGCCAAGCGGCATGCGACCGTAATGATCATGGGCGACGTCTGCACCCGCGCCTGCGCGTTCTGCAACGTCGCCACCGGAAAGCCCGCGCCGCTCGACCCCAACGAGCCGGTCAATACGGCGCTGGCGGTCGCCCGCATGGGGCTTCGCCATGTGGTCGTGACCAGCGTCGACCGCGACGACCTCGCCGACGGCGGGGCCGCGCACTTCGCCGCCGTCATCCGCGCCATCCGCGCGACCGCGCCCGGAACCACGATCGAGGTGCTGACTCCCGACTTCATGCACAAGGAAGGCGCGATCGAGACCGTGGTCGAAGCGCGGCCCGACGTGTTCAACCACAACCTCGAGACCGTTCCCCGGCTCTACCCAACCATCCGCCCCGGCGCGCGTTACTTCACGAGTCTCGAGTTGCTCAGCCGGGTGCGTCGTCTCGACCCCTCGATCTTCACCAAGTCGGGAATCATGGTCGGCCTCGGCGAAGAGACCGGAGAGGTCTATCAAGTGATGGACGACCTGCGCGCCGCGGACGTCGACTTCCTCACCATCGGCCAATACCTCCAGCCCACGCCCAAGCACGCGCCCGTAGCCCGCTTCGTTACGCCCGAAGAGTTCGAGGCCTACGCCGCGATGGCGCGGGGCAAGGGCTTCCTCATGGTGTCGTCGTCGCCGCTCACGCGTTCGTCCCACCACGCAGGCGAGGACTTCGAGAAGCTGCGCGCCGCGCGCGCCCGTCTCGACGCCAACGGCTGAGCCCGCGCGGCGGTGCCGACACACGCCGAAAAGCGGGTGCTGCCGTTCACCCCCGAGCAGCTTTTCGATCTCGTCGCCGACGTCGAGCGCTACCCCGAGTTTCTGCCTTGGTGCCAAGCGACTCGCGTCACCCGCCGCGAAGGCAATGTCTTTTTCTCGGACATGGTGATCGGGTTCAAGATGATCCGCGAGCGGTTCACCACCAAGGTCACCCTCGACCGGCCGCGGCGCATCGACGTGAGCTACCTCAGCGGGCCGATGCGATACCTCAACAACCATTGGATCTTCATCCCTCACGGCAATGGCCACTGCCTCATCGACTTCTATGTCGATTTCGAGTTCCGCTCGCCGTTCCTGCAACGGATGATCGGCGTTTTGTTCAACGAGGCGGTGCGCCGCATGGTCGGAGCCTTCGAGACCCGCGCTTACCAGCTTTACGGCCGTCCTCGGCGCAATCAGTGAGCCTGCCGACGATTCGCTTGCGGCGTCTTTCGATCACGGGCGAGGAGCGCGCCTGGGCCGCGATCGAGGCGGTCTTCGTCGCCAACGCCGAGGCCCGCCGCGGTCCGCTCGCGGGCGCGGAACGGGATGGCTTGCTCCGCGCCTGGCTCGATCCTTACCGCGCGCATTGGCCCGATCTCGTCTGGATCGCCGAGGATGCGGACGGGACGCTCGCAGGCTATCTGACCGGCTGCCTCGACAGCCGCGGCGCGATGGACGCCCTGACCGGCCAAGAAGGCTATTCCTTGTTCGCCGATCTGTTCGAGGCTTACCCTGCGCATTTCCATGTCAACTGCCGCCCCGGCCGCCAGGGGCGGGGGATCGGCGCGGCGCTGGTCGCGGCATTCGTCGCCCACTGCCGCGCGCGGCGCGTTCCGGGGGTCCATGCGGTCACGACCAAGGCGGCGCGCAACGTCGCTTTTTATCGCCGATTGGGCTTCGCGCATGCGGTCGCGCGCAAGGCGGGCGACCGCGATCTTCTGTTCCTGGGAAAGGCGCTCAGCCCAGAGCCTCGAGGATAAGGTCGAAGGCGGCGAGAACGCTCGCCCGGCGCACCGCGTCGCGGCCGATGTCGCCGAAGTCGCAACGGCGGTGACGCACCGTTCCGTCCTTGAGGGCGGCGGCGAAATGGACCCGGCCCGCGGGCTTGCGCTCGCTGTCGCTGCCAGGGCCTGCGACGCCGGTGATCGCGACCGCGACGCCGACGGTCGGGCCTGCGCGGGCGAGCGCGCCCTCGGCCATGGCCCGGGCGACCGCTTCGCTCACCGCGCCGTGTTCGGCGATCATCGCCGCCGGCACGCCGAGAATCTCGCTCTTGGAGTCGTAGGAGTAGGTGACGAAGCCGCGCTCGACCACCTCGGACGAGCCCAGAATCGCCGTCAAGGCCCCCGAAACCAGCCCGCCGGTGCAAGATTCGGCGGTCGCCAACATCATGTCCGCCCGCCGACAGGCGTCGAGAACGGCGCGGGCCTTGGCGAGAACCTCGTCGTCGAACATCCGCTCGCTCCCTACAGCGCGCCGAGCGCCAGGGCCGCATACAGGATAGCGGCGGCGTAGGCGGCGGCAAGGAGATCGTCGAGCATGACCCCGAGCCCGCCCTTGACTGCGCGGTCGGCCCAGCCCACCGGCCAGGGCTTGGCGATGTCGAACAGGCGGAACAGGACGAAGCCTGCGAGATAGGGCAGAGGGGCGAGGGGGGCTACGGCGAGCACCAGAATCTGGGCCGCGATCTCGTCGATCACGATATAGCCGGGGTCGCTGCCGCCGCCGCGCGCGAGCACGGCGTTCGACGCCCAGACCCCGAGCGCGAACAGCCCCGCCCCGAGCGCCGCGGCAAGCGCAGGCCCGCCCCACAGAACCGCCGCCCAGGCGAGCGGCAGCGCGCCCAGGGAACCCCAGGTGCCGGGCGTCTTGGGCAGAAGGCCGAGCCCTGCGCCGGTGGCGAGGAAGGTCGTCGGCTGGGCGAACGAAAGGCCAGCCGGAAGGCCTGGGCGCGCCATCTCAGTGCTCGGCCGGAAGCCCGAGGGTCGCGACCGCGAAGGCTGCAATCCCGTCGCCGCGGCCCGTGAACCCGAGCCCTTCGGTCGTCGTCGCCTTGACGCTGACCCGCGCGGGCGGAATTGCGAAGGCGTCGGCGACGCGCGCGATCATCGCGGCGCGATGGGGGCCGATGCGCGGGCGCTCGCAGACCAGCGTCACGTCGAGATGCCTGATCTCGCCGCCCGCTTTATCCACGAGATCGCGCGCCGCGGCGGCGAAGATGCGCGAATCTGCGTCCCTATAGGCGGGATCGGACGGCGGGAAGTGGCTGCCGATGTCGCCCGCGCCGAGCGCGCCGAGCACCGCATCGACCAGCGCGTGGAGGCCGACATCGGCGTCCGAGACCCCGACCAGGCCGCGCTCGTGCGGAATCTCGACCCCGCACAGCGTCACCCGGTCGCCGGGACCGAAAGCATGAACGTCGAAGCCGTGGCCGACGCGGGTCTCGCGGCCGAGCCCCATGAGCCGCTCGACGCGGGCGCGATCCTCGGGCCCGGTGACCTTGAGGTTCGCGGCCGAGCCTTCGACCACCGCGACCGCGAGCCCGGCCGCTTCGGCGACCGCGGCGTCGTCGGTCAGGGACTCGCCGGCGAACCAGCGGTGGGCGGCGAGGATCTCGGCGAAACGGAAGCCTTGCGGGGTCTGGGCGCGCCACAGGCCCTCGCGCGGGACCGCGGCCGCGACCCGTCCATCCTCGACCCGCTTGAGGCTGTCGGCGACGGGCAGGGCGGGGATCGCCCCCGGCGCGTGATCGAGGGCGTCGAGCACCCGGTCGATCACGCCGGCGTCGACCGCGGGACGCGCCGCATCGTGAACGAGCACCTTCTCGGGGGCGAGGGGCTCGAGGCTTTCGAGCCCGCGGCGCACCGAGTCCTGGCGGCTCGCGCCGCCGGCGACCGGATCGAGAAGGTCGAGCCCGGCGAGCGCCCGATCGTAGAGCGCGCGGTCGTCCGCCCCGATGACGACGCGCGTCCCGCGCACCCGCGGATGGCGCGCGAAGGCGGCCGCAGCGTGATAGACGAGCGCGCGGCCGCCGACGGGAAGATACTGCTTGGGCGTCTCAGAACCGAAACGCCGGCCGCGGCCCGCGGCCACGATAAGGGCGAAGGTTCCCGGCATGACCTTGATAAGGCTGGACGATCGAAGCCGCAGCCTAGCTTTGCCCCTGTCCCTTGCCAAGGGGCTTGACGGCGGTCTGGGCAAGGACCGGGGCCTTCGCTATAGTCCGGGCGATGTCGCGCCATCTTCTTTACAACATCGGAGCCTTGCTCTCGCTTCTGCCGGCGGCGCTCGCGTATTTCCGCGTCGAGGGGCGTCGCGATTCCGCCTATTGGTTGTTGCTCGGCGTGGCCGCCGCCGGCACCACGGCTTGGGCCGTTATGCTGACCGGCGTCTCCTGGCACACCGGCTTTTCGATCGCCCTTTGGGTGAGCATCGCTGCAAGCCTCATTGTTTTTATTGTCGTTTCCGCAGTTTCCGATCAAGCGTGGCGGCTGACGCCCCTTTTGCTTCCCTACCTGTTCGCGCTCGGCGTGGTGGCCACCATCTGGGCGCAGGCCGCAGGACAGCCGCTCGCCGCGGGCGCGCCGGCGGGCTGGCTCCGCGTCCATATCGTCGTCGCCGTGCTCACCTACGCGCTCATGACCCTCGGCGCGGTGGCGGGCTTCGCCGTGGTCCTTCAGGAACGCGCCCTCAAACGCAAGCGGATCACGCCGCTCAGCCGGATTTTGCCTTCGGTCGCCGACGGCGAGCGGTTGGAAATGGGGCTGCTCACGGCGGGCGAGGTCGTGCTCGCGGCCGGGCTCTTGAGCGGGATCGCCATCGAGTACCTCGAGACCGGGCGGCTCTTGGTCCTCGATCACAAGACCGTGTTGTCGCTTCTCGCCTTCGCGGTCGTCGGCGCGCTTTTGATCGCCCATCGCAGGGGCGGGCTTCGCGGCCGGCGCGCGGCGCGCTATGTGCTCGTCGCCTATCTTCTGATCACGCTCGCCTACCCGGGCGTGAAGTTCGTGACCGATGTGCTCATGGCCTGAGCGGAGGCGCCCGCGCTTATCGGCTTGCGCCCGGCGCGAGGGCGTCTTACATTTGCCTAAATTTTGAGCACACCAGATCTCTTGCTGCCTTTATGACCTTTTCCATCGGCCCGGTCCGGCTTGAAAGCCCAGTCGTGCTCGCCCCCATGTCGGGAGTGACCGACTTGCCGTTTCGCCGCCTCGTCAAGGCGCTGGGGGCGGGACTCGTCGTCTCCGAGATGATCGCGAGCCAAGCGATGGTGCGGGCCACGCGGCGGACCTTGACCATGGCGCGCACCGAGCCCGAAGAGCACCCCATGGCGGTGCAGCTCGCCGGCTGCGAGCCTGCGGTGATGGCCGAGGCGGCGAAGCTCAACGCCGACCGCGGGGCCGCGATCATCGACATCAACATGGGCTGCCCGGTCAAGAAGGTGGTCAACGGTTATGCGGGCTCGGCCCTGATGCGCGACGAGCGCCACGCCGCGCGAATCATGGAGGCGACCGTAAAAGCGGTTGAGCTTCCGGTCACCCTCAAGATGCGGACCGGCTGGGACGAGCGCAGCCGCAACGCGCCTGCGCTCGCCCGCATCGCCGAGGACTGCGGGATTCGCATGATCGCCGTCCACGGCCGCACGCGCTGCCAGCTCTATCGCGGGCGCGCCGACTGGGCCTTCGTGCGCCGGGTCAAGGAGGCGGTCTCGATCCCGGTGCTCGTCAACGGCGATATCGAGACCTTCGACGACGTGGTCGAGGCGCTTCGGCTTTCGGGCGCCGACGGCGTGATGATCGGCCGCGGCGCTTACGGGCGCCCCTGGTTCCTGCGCCAGGTCATGACCTTCCTGCGCACCGGACAGCGCCTCGCCGCGCCGCCGCTCGAGACGCAGCTCGATATCGTGCTGCGCCATTTCGACGACATGGTGGCGCATTACGGCGCCGAGCGCGCCGTGCGCATCGCGCGCAAGCATATCGGTTGGTACAGCAAGGGACTGCCGGGATCGAGCGCGTACCGCGCCACGATCAATAGCCTCGACGACGCCGACGCCATGAGAGCGGCGATTCGGGCGTTTTACGAGCCGCTGATCGAGCGGCGGGCCGCATGAGCGCAGAGCCGGCCCGCGCCCGACCCAGCGCGCCGCGGCCGGTTCCCCCGGACGCCGATGCGATTCTCGCCGCGCTGGCGGACGCCGTACTGCTGATCGACGAGGCCGGCGTCATCCGCCGCGTCAACCCGGCGGCCGAGCAGTTCTTCGCGACTGGGGCTTCGCACCTCTGCGGCAGCCCGCTCGATCGGATCGTGCCGGCTGCGAGCCCGCTCGTCGAGATCGTCGCCAAGGCCCGCGAGGGCCAGACGACGCTCGCCCAGTACGAGGTCGATCTGTCGTCGCCGCGGACCGGCCCGCGCCCCGCCGACGTTCAGGCCGCCGCGCTCGTCGATGCGCCCGGCTGGGTGGTCGCGTCCTTGCGCGAGCGCACGATCGCGCGCAAGCTCGGCCGCCAGCTCGTCCATCTCGGCGCGGGGCGTTCGGTCGCCGGGCTCGCCGCGGCGCTCGCCCACGAGGTCAAGAATCCGCTTTCGGGCATTCGGGGCGCGGCCCAGCTTCTCGACCAGGTGGTGGGCGAGGACGACCGCGAGCTCACCCGCCTGATCACGGCCGAGGCCGACCGGATCTGCCGTCTCGTCGACCGGATGGGGGTCTTCTCCGACAGCGCGCCCGGCCCGCGCGAGGCGGTGAATATTCACGAGGTGCTCGAACACGTGCGCCGCCTGGCGCAAAACGGGTTCGGGCGTCGCTTGCGCTTCGTCGAGCGGTACGATCCTTCGCTCCCGCCCGTCTACGGCAACCGCGACGCTCTGGTGCAGGTCTTTCTCAACCTGGTCAAGAACGCGGCCGAAGCGGCGCCCGAAGCCGACGGCGAGGTGATTCTCGCCACCGCCTTCGATCCCGGCGTGCGCCTGATGCAGGGGGGCGGCGCAGGGCCTTTGCGCCTGCCCCTGGTGGCGAGCGTGCAGGACAACGGCCCGGGCGTGCCCGACGAGATCCGCGCCCATCTCTTCGATCCCTTCGTCAGCGCCAAGAGCGGCGGCACCGGCCTCGGCCTCGCCCTGGTCGCCAAGGCGGTCGCCGACCACGGCGGCATCGTCGAGTTCGAAAGCGAGCCTCGGCGCACGGTGTTCCGGGTGCGTCTGCCGCTTCTCGAAGACGGAACCAAGACATGAGCGCGACCGCGACCATCCTCGTCGCCGACGACGATCGTTCGGTCCGCACGGTGCTCAGCCGGGCGCTCACCCATCGCGGCCATCAGGTGCGCGCCACCGGCAACGCGGCGACGCTCTGGCGCTGGGTCGAGGACGGCGAGGGCGACATCGTGATCACCGACGTCGTCATGCCCGACGAGAACGGGCTCGACCTTCTGCCGCGGATCAAGAGGCTCAGGCCCGATCTGCCGATCATCGTGATGAGCGCCCATTCGACCCTGCTGACCGCGGTCAAGGCGGCGGAACGCGGCGCTTACGAGTATCTGCCCAAGCCCTTCGACCTCGACGAGCTGGTTGGCGTGGTCCAGCGCCTCCTCCTCGCCCCTCGCGGCAAGGCCGAGACGGAGGAGGCCTCAGAAGCGGCCGAGGGCGAGATCGACGAAGGGCCGCCGCTGATCGGCCGGTCGGCGGCGATGCAGGACATCTACCGGATCATCGCGCGGTTGACGGGAACCGATCTCACCGCGCTGATCGTCGGCGAATCGGGCACCGGCAAAGAGCTGGTCGCGCGTGCGCTCCACGACTACAGCAAGCGCCGCCACGGCCCCTTCGTCGCGGTCAACATGGCGGCGATCCCGCGCGAGCTGATCGAAAGCGAGCTCTTCGGCCATGAGAAGGGCGCGTTCACGGGCGCGAATGCGCGCCACGTCGGCCGCTTCGAGCAGGCCCAGGGCGGAACCTTGTTCCTCGACGAGATCGGGGACATGCCGCTCGACGCCCAGACTCGGCTGCTCAGGGTTCTCCAGCAGGGCGAGTTCACGCCTGTGGGCGGGCGAACGTCGATCCGCGCCGACGTGCGCATTATCGCGGCGACCCACCGGAACCTGCGCGAGCTCGTCAACCAGGGCCTGTTCCGCGAGGATCTCTACTATCGGATCAACGTGGTGCCCATCCGCCTGCCGCCGCTGAGAGCGCGCCGCGAGGACATCCCCGCGCTCGCCCGCCACTTTCTGAGCGTGGCGCAACGAGAGGGCCTGCCCGCCAAGACCCTGACGCCAACGGCGCTCGAACGCCTCGCGGCCTATAGTTGGCCGGGAAACGTGCGCGAGCTCGAAAATCTCGTGCGCCGCCTGGTCGTCCTCTGCCCCGAGGACGCGATCGACGCCGATGCGGTCGAGGCCGAGCTCGCCGAG
Source organism: uncultured Alphaproteobacteria bacterium (assembly GCA_964475385.1). Lineage (GTDB taxonomy): Bacteria > Pseudomonadota > Alphaproteobacteria > JAAXGF01 > JAAXGF01 > CAYYWV01. The sequence goes on from CAYYWV010000012.1 coordinate 23,022, forward strand.
GCCGAGCCCGCGTCCACCGAGGCCCCTGAGAGCGACGAGGGGCTGAGCGCGACGGTCGGCCGCCACCTCGAAGCCTACTTCGCCGCCCACGGCAGCGGGCTGCCGGCCGCGGGCCTTTACGAGCGCGTGCTGCGCGAGGTCGAGCGTCCGTTGATCGCGCTTACGCTCGCGGCCACGAACAACAACCAGATCAAGGCGGCGCGGGTGCTCGGCATCAACCGCAATACGCTGCGCAAGAAGATCCGCGCGCTTGGGATTCCAATCGGCCGGGGAGGGCGGCCATGGTGAACGCCCCCGCATCGCTGCCCTTCGCCGCGGTCGCGCGGCTCGGCCGCTGGGCGGCGCGGGCCGCGTTGTCGCGCAAGGTCGCGATCGTGCTCGCGCTCGGCGCGCTGGTCTCGGGCGTGGCGACTTACGGCGCGCTCTCGGGCTGGGGGCCGTTCGGCCAGCGCGCCCCGCAGACCATATTGATCCTTCTCAACGTCGACCTCGTCTTCGTTCTTCTGCTGAGCGCGGTGGTGCTCAGCAATCTGGTCAAGCTGTGGCTGGAGCGCCGCCGCGGGCTCGCCGGCTCGCGCCTGCACATGCGCATGGTCGCGCTGTTCAGCGTGGTCGCCGTGGCGCCTGCGATCACGGTCGCGGTGTTCTCGGTGCTGTTCTTCAACTTCGGCATCGAATCCTGGTTCAACGACCGGGTGCGCACGGCGATCAACGAGTCGATCGCGGTGGCCGAGGCCTACCTCGAAGAGCACAAGCAGGTGATTCGCGCCGACGCGCTCGCCATGGCCAACGACATCAACCGCTCAGGCCCGGCGCTCGCCGAATACCCGGGCGCGTTCAACCGCTTCCTCGCCACCCAGGCGGCGCTGCGCTCGCTCACCGAGGCCATGGTCTTCCGTCGCGACGGCCGGGTTCTCGCGCGGACGGGGTTTACATTCTCGCTTCTGTTCGAGCCGGTGCCGCTGGAAGCGATGAAAAAGGCCGACGAGACCGGAGGCGCAGTCATTCTGACCGCCGAAAGCGACGACCGGGTGCGCGCGCTGGTGCGCCTTCAGAGCTTCGTCGACGCGTATCTCTACGTCGGCCGCTTCGTGGACGCGCGCGCGATCGGACACATGCAACGGACCCAGCGCGCCGTCTCCGAGTACCAGCGCCTGGAGGGCAAGCGCTCGGGCATCCAGATCACCTTCGCGGTCATCTTCGGCCTGGTGACGCTTCTTCTCCTGCTCGCCGCCGTGTGGCTGGGACTCACCTTCGCCAACCAGCTCGTCCTGCCCATCGGCAACCTGATCACCGCGGCCGAGCAGGTGCGCGCCGGCAAGCTCGACGCCCGGGTGGAGGAGACCGCGCTCGACGACGAGATCGGCATGCTAAGCCGCGCCTTCAACCGCATGACCGATCAGATCCAGGCCCAGCGCAACGAACTGATCGAGGCCAACCGTCAGCTCGACGCCCGAAGACGGTTCACCGAATCCGTGCTCTCGGGCGTTTCGGCCGGAGTCATCGGCCTCGATTCGGAAGGCCGGATCGAGCTTCCCAACCGCTCGGCGCTCGAGCTTTTGGCCGGGCGCGCGGAGGCGGTCGTCGGACGCCCGCTCGCCGAGCTCGTCCCCGAGATGGCCCCCCTGCTGGAAACCGCTATGCGGCGACCCGCGCGCGGCGCAGAGCACCAGATCACCATCGAGCGCAAAGGCCAGATCCGAACCCTGTTCGTCCGCATCAGCGCCGAGCGGTTCGGCGAATCGCTCGAAGGCTTCGTCGTGACCTTCGACGACATCACGGCCCTGGTCACCGCCCAGCGCACCGCCGCCTGGGCCGACGTCGCCCGGCGCATCGCCCACGAGATCAAGAACCCGCTAACCCCGATCCAGCTTTCGGCCGAACGGCTGCGGCGCAAGTACTTGGGCGAGATCGAAAGCGATCCCGAAACTTTCGTCGCCTGCACCGACACCATCGTGCGCCAGGTCGGCGATATCGGCCGCATGATCGACGAGTTCTCGGCGTTCGCGCGCATGCCGGCGCCGGTGCTCAAGCCCCACGATGTGACCCGGCTGATCCGCGAAGCGGTCGCCTTACAAGAGGTCGCGCATCCCGATATCGCGTTCGAAGCGGAGCTTCCCGAGGAAGGGTTCATGCTTACCTGCGATGCGCGCCAGATCGCCCAGGTGCTGACCAATGTTCTTCAAAACGCAGCCGAATCGATCGAAGCGCGCGAAGCGCGGCCAGGCGAGACGCTTGCGCCCGGGCGCGTCGTCTCGCGCCTCGTGGTCGACGGCGGGCATCCGGTGATCGAGGTCACGGACAACGGACGCGGCCTGCCCGTCGAGCAGCGCCATCGGCTCGCCGAGCCTTATGTGACCACCCGCGCCAAAGGGACCGGTCTGGGGCTGGCCATCGTCAAGAAAATCATGGAAGATCACGGCGGCGCGCTCATGCTCGAAGACGCGCCCGGCGGGGGCGCCCGCGTTCGTCTCGTGTTCACGACGGGCGAAGCGGACGCGGCCTCTCCCGATCAGGCGGAGGCGTCCTCCGAGTCCTCGGCCCCGTCGCCGTCCCGCTCCACGAAGGTTGCATCCCATGGCGCATGACATCCTGGTCGTCGACGACGAGCGCGACATCCGGCTTTTGATCTGCGGGATTCTCCGCGACGAAGGCTACGCGACGCGCGAAGCGGGCGACAGCGACGCCGCGCTCGAAGCGCTGAGAGCGCGGTTGCCGTCGTTGATCGTCCTCGACGTCTGGCTTCAGGGGAGCCGGCTCGACGGGATCGGCATTCTCGAGGTCATCGCCCGCGAGTACCCCGATCTTCCGGTCATCATCATCTCGGGCCACGGCACCATCGAGCTCGCCGTTCGGGCGATCAAGATGGGCGCGTACGACTTCGTCGAAAAGCCGTTCCAGACCGACCGCCTGCTTCTGGTCGTCGCGCGCGCGATCGAAGCCGCGAAGCTCAAGCGCGAGAACGCCGAGCTCAAGCTGCGCGCGGGCCGCGACTGCGAGCTCACCGGCACGTCGAGCGCGATCAATATGGTTCGCAACGCCATCGAGCGCGTCGCGCCCACCGGCAGCCGGGTTCTGCTCACCGGCCCGCCGGGCGCCGGCAAGGAGATCGCGGCGCGGCTGATCCACCGGCTTTCGCGGCGCGCCGACGGCCCCTTCGTGGTGCTCAACGCCGCGACGCTCGCGCCCGAGCGCATGGAGATCGAGCTCTTCGGCGTCGAGAGCGGCGTCGGGGGCGACCGGGCCGCGCGCAAGCTCGGCACCTTCGAGCAGGCTCACGGCGGCACCCTGCTTCTCGACGAGGTCGCGGACATGCCGCTTGAGACCCAGGGCAAGATCCTGCGCTTTCTTCAGGAGCAGGCTTTCCAGAGAGTCGGCGGCGGGCCGCGAATCGAGGTCGACGTGCGCATCATCGCGGCCTCCAACCGCGACCTGCGCGCCGAGATCGCCGCAGGACGCTTCCGCGAGGATCTCTACTACCGGCTCAACGTCGTACCGATCCGCATTCCGGCGCTGCGCGAGCGCCGCGAGGACATTCCCGCGCTCGCGCGCCACTTCATGATCCGCGCCGCCGAGGCCGCCGGCCTGCCTCCGCGCGAGATCGGCGAGGACGCCATGACGGCCCTTCAGACCTGCGAGTGGCCGGGCAACGTACGCCAGCTTCGCAACCTCGTCGAGTGGCTGCTCATCATGGCGCCCGGAAACCCGCAAACCCCGATCCGCGCCGATATGCTGCCTTCGGATCTCGCCGCGAGCGCGCCGCCTTCGATCCGCCGCGACGGGGCCGCCGAGATCATGGCGATGCCGCTCCGCGAGGCGCGCGAGACCTTCGAGCGCGAGTACCTTCACGCCCAGCTCGTCCGCTTCGGCGGCAACATCTCGCGGACTGCGGCCTTTATCGGCATGGAACGCTCGGCGTTGCATCGCAAGCTCAAGCTTCTCGGCCTGACCGACGCGGGCCGGAGCGCCGCGGACGGCGAAGGGGTGACGAGCGATGCGGCGGCCGCGGAAAGGGCCTGGCGATGAAGGTTCTGATTTGCGGGGCGGGGCAGGTCGGGTTCAACATCGCCCGCTACCTCGCGAGCGAGAACAACGACGTGACGGTCATCGACCAGCGCGCCGATCTGGTGCGCAAGATCTCGGAAAGCCTCGACGTCAAAGGACTGGTGGGCTTCGCCTCGCACCCCGATATGCTCGAGCGCGCCGGAGCCGCCGACACCGACATGGTCATCGCGGTGACCTTCGCCGACGAGGTCAACATGGTCGCCTGCCAGGTCTGCCACTCCCTGTTCAACGTGCCGACCAAGATCGCGCGGGTGCGCCACCAGAGCTACCTCAACCCCATGTGGCGGCACTTGTTCAGCCGCGAGAACATGCCGATCGACGTCATCATCTCGCCCGAGATCGAAGTCGGCCGCGCCGTCATTCGCCGTCTTCAGGCGCCGGGCGCGATCGACATGATCCCGTTCGCCGACGGCAAGGTGCGCGTGGTCGGCGTCCATCTCACCGAGGATTGCCCGGTGCTCAACACGCCGCTTCGCCAGCTCACCGAGATCTTTCCCGACCTCAACATCTACGTCGTCGGCATCATCCGCAACGACCGCATGATCGTGCCTTCGGGCGACGACCACATGCTGCCGGGCGACGACGTCTACCTGGTCGCCGAGGCCGGCCATATCGAGCGCGCGCTCGCCGCCTTCGGCCATGAGGAGAAGGAGGCGCGGCGTTTCATCATCATCGGCGGCGGCAACATCGGCCTGTTCCTCGCCCGCGAGCTCGAAGAGCACTATCCCGACCTCAACCTCAAGGTCATCGAGGTCGATTCCGCCCGCGCGGAGATGCTGGCGGATTCGCTCTCGCGCGCCGTAGTGCTCAACGGCGACGCGCTCGAGCGCGAGATCCTCGAAGAGGCCAATGTGGCCGAGACCGAGACCGTGATCGCGGTTTCGAACGACGACGAGGTCAACATCCTTTCGTCGCTGCTCGCCAAACGCTATGGCGCGCGCCGCGCGCTGGCGTTGATCAACAACATGTCCTACGGGCCGCTGGTCGGCTCGCTCGGAATCGATGTGGCGGTCAGCCCGCGCGACATCACTGTCTCGACGATCCTCCAGCACGTGCGCCGGGGGCGCATTCGCGCGGTCCACAGCATCCGCGAGGGCCTGGCCGAAGTGATCGAAGCCGAGGCGCTCGAGACCTCGCCGCTCGTGGGCACGCCGCTTCGCGAGGCCAAGATGCCCGCGGGCATCATCGTCGGCGCCGTGGTCCGCGGCGATTCGGTCATCATCCCGCGCGGCGACACGGTGGTCCGCGCCAACGACCGGGTCATCATCTTCGCCGCCGCCGGGCTGGTGCGGAAGGTCGAGCGCATGTTCTCCGTGCGGCTCGACTTCTTCTAGACCTCCGCTTTCGCGGGCCCGCCGTGCGCTTCTTCCCTGCGATCCTGTTTCTCGGACGGCTCCTGGTCGCGTTCGCCGCCGTCATGCTCGTCCCGGCGGCGGTCGCGCTGATCTACAACGAGCCCGACAGCGCCTTCGTCTTCGCCGCCACCGCGGCGGTCACCTTGTTCTTCGGTTTCGGCATGGTGTTCGCGGTCCAAGGAGCGGCGGGAGAGGCGCGACGGCGGAGCGATCTTCTCGCCTTCGTCGCGGCCTGGCCCCTGACCGCCGCCTTCGCCGCGGCGCCGCTCTATTTTCTCGGCGCGACCCCAAGCCTGACGGACGCCTACTTCGAGGCTGTCTCGGGGCTCACCACCTCGGGCGCGAGCGTGATCGCAGACCTCGATTCGGTCGGCCGGGCAGTGATCTTTTGGCGGGCTTGGATGCAGTGGCTGGGCGGCCTGTGGACCATCGTGATGGCGATCTCGATTCTGCCCGCGTTCGGGATCGGCGCGATGGACGCCTTTCGCAGCGCCATGCCCTATGGCGAGTATGTCGGGCTGGGAACGCGGGCGCGGGCGCTCGCGACCACGATGGCCGGGATATACGGCGGGCTCACCATCGTTTGCATGGCGGCGCTCTGGGCCGCGGGGCTGCCGCCTTTCGATGCCATCGCCCTTGCCATGAGCACGCTTTCGACAGGCGGTTTCGCGACCCGAAGCGCAGGGCTGGCCGCTTTCGACAGCCCACTGGTCGAGGCTCTGTTGATCGTCTTTATGCTGATGGGAGCAGTCAACTTCACCGTATTTTGGGCGCTTATGCGCGGGCGCTGGCGAGCGTTGATTCGAGACCCAGAGATTCCCTATCTGGTCGGGCTCACCATCGTCGGCGGCGTGGTGCTCGCGGCGCTTCTGTCGCGCGAGAGCGGGCTTGCCGCAGGCGAGGCGCTCCGCCGCGGGGTCTTCACCGCGGTTTCCGCCCTGACGACTACGGGCTTTACCCTGCCCGGCGAGACGGCTTGGCCCGTGGTGCTCACCATTCTTGTCCTCTTCCTGATGTTCATCGGGGGGTCGACCGCCTCAACCGCAGGCGGGATCAAGATCATGCGCGCCCGACTCGCGCTCGGTCAGGGCCAGCGCGAGCTTGCGCGGCTGGCCCATCCCCACGGCGTGGTCGCGATCCTTTACGGCGGGGCGCCGGTATCCGAGCGCATGATCCAGGCGCTCGCCACCTACTTCATCCTGTTCACAACCACGCTGGCGGGACTCGCCGCCGTGCTCGCGCTTTCCGGGCTTGCGCCCGAGCACGCATTGGCGATGGCGGCGGCGACGCTGAGCAACGCAGGCGCCGGCCTCGGGCTCGTGATGTCCGGACCGGCGAACTTCGCCCTGTTGCCCGACGCCTCCAAATGGGTAGTCTCGGCGGGCATGATCGTGGGCCGGCTCGAACTCGTCGCCGCGTTGGTTATTTTTCTCCCTGCGTTCTGGCGACGCTGACGCGAAGGAAGAGAAATGTCGCGAATCGCTTATGTCAACGGCCGTTACGTCGCGCACCGCGAGGCCTGCGTCCATGTCGAAGACCGCGGCTATCAGTTCGCCGACGGCGCCTACGAGGTCATCGCCGTCGTCGACGGGCGTCTGGTCGACGCCCGACCTCACTATGAGCGGCTCGCGCGTTCGCTTAACGAGATCGCGGCGCCCATGCCCATGTCGCGCGCGGCGCTGGAAGCAGTGGTCGCCGAGACCGTGCGACGCAACCGGATTCGCGACGGAATCGTCTATATCCAGGTCACGCGCGGGGTTGCGCGGCGCAACCACGCCTTTCCCGCCCGCGTTCGCCCGGCGCTTGTGGTCACCGCGCGGCGGATGGCGTTTCCCGCCGACGCCGAAGCCGTCGCCGGCGTCAAGGTCGTGACCGCGCCCGACATTCGCTGGGCGCGCTGCGACATCAAGTCGATCGCTCTTCTTCCCAACGTCCTCGCCAAGCAGCGGGCGGCAGAGGCGGGCGCGTTCGAGGCTTGGTTCGTGGACGAAGCGACCGGTCTGGTGACCGAGGCGAGCTCGTCGAACGCCTGGATCGTCGATGCACACGGCCGGCTGGTGACCCGGCCCAAAGGCAACGAGATCCTCGGCGGGATCACGCGCGCGACCGTGCTTCGTCTCGCCCGAGAGGCCGGGATCGCGGTCGAGGAGCGGGCGTTCACCATCGACGAGGCCCGCGCCGCGCGCGAGGCCTTCACCACTTCGACGACGACCTTCGTCAAACCAGTCATTCAAATAGACGACACGCCGATCGGCAACGGCGCGCCCGGCGAAACGACCCGGAGGTTGCTGGCGCTTTATATCGCGTACGCGCGCCGCTCCGGGGACGAGGGGCGGGGAAGCGCCCTGCAATGCGCCTGAGTCGTCCCCGCGCGGCGCTGCTCGACTGGGACAACACGCTGGTCGACAGCTTCCCCGTGATCCACGCCGCCTACAACGACACGCTGCGGGCCATGGGATTGCCCGAGTGGACCTTCGAGGAAACCTGCCGCCGGGTCGCGCGCTCGATGCGCGAGACCTTCCCCGAGCTGTTCGGCGATCGTTGGCGCGAGGCGAGCGACATCTTCTATGCGCGTTATGCGGCGCGCCATCTCGACCTGGTTCGTCCGCTGCCGGGCGCCGAGCGGCTTCTCGGCGCGATGCGGGCGCGCGGTCTCTACCTCGGCGTGGTCAGCAATAAAAACGGCGACTATCTGCGCCGCGAGGTCGAACGCCTCGGCTGGGCCAAGCACTTCGACCGCGTGGTCGGCGCCCAGGACGCGAGCGAGGACAAACCTTCCGCGGCGCCGGTAAGGCTCGCGCTCGCCGGCAGCGGGATCGCGCCCGGCCCCGATGTCTGGTTCGTCGGCGACAACCCGATCGATGTCGCCTGCGCCCGCGCTTCGGGCTGCCGGCCGGTTTTGATCAAAGGCGCAATTCGCACCGGCGCGAACGAAACCCTGCCGGCCGACTGCCCGCTGTTTGAGGACTGCGAGACCCTCGCCGCCTTTTTCGAAACCCTCTAACCGCCTCTTGGCTACGAGTCATGGTTGAGCGGATTTTTCCCTTGGTCTAGGGTAGCACCTGCGGCGCCCGCAGGCCCTCTTGCAGGGGGCCAGTCATTGCCAGCACCCCCTGGGGGAAAGAGAAAGGGGACAAATATGTCCGGAGAAAAATCCCAGAACGTCCAGGATGTGTTCCTCAACCACGTTCGGAAGAACAAGCTTCCGGTCACTGTGTTCTTGATCAACGGGGTCAAGCTGCAAGGCGTTATTAGCTGGTTCGATAACTTTTCCGTGCTTTTGCGGCGCGACGGCCATGTTCAGCTTGTCTACAAGCACGCCATCTCGACGGTGATGCCGGCCGCATCCATCCAGCTTTTCGATCCCTCGAAGGAGGCGGGCGACGCCGAATAGAGAGGCGCATGACGGGCTGAACGGCGCTCCGGTCCTGGGGCGCCGCGCGCTCGTCCTTCACCCGCGCAAGTCTCGCGAGGAAAGCGCGGTTGCGACCGGCCGGCTCGCCGAGGCGGTCGGGCTCGCCCGGGCGATTGCGCTCGACGTGGTGGGGGCCGAGATCGTGCCCATGCCGACGCCGCGCGCCGCGACCCTGTTCCGCGCCGGCAAGGTCGCCGAGATCGCGGCCGAGGTCCGCGCGCTCGATGTCGCGCTCGTGATCGTGGACGCCCCGCTGTCGCCGGTGCAGCAGCGCAATCTGGAGCGCGCCTGGAACTGCAAGGTCATCGACCGGACCGGGCTGATTCTCGAGATCTTCGGCGCCCGGGCGCGCACCCGCGAAGGGCGGCTTCAGGTCGAGCTCGCCGCGCTCGGTTACCAGCGCAGCCGGCTGGTGCGGTCCTGGACCCATCTCGAGCGCCAGCGCGGCGGCTTTGGCTTCCTGGGCGGGCCGGGCGAGTCCCAGCTCGAGGTCGACCGCCGGTTGATCGACGACCGCATGGCGCGCATCCGGCGCGAGCTCGCCTCGGTCGCCCGCACTCGCGCGCTGCATCGCGAGGCGCGGCGTCGGGCGCCTTACCCGGTGGTCGCGCTGGTCGGCTACACCAACGCCGGTAAGTCGACGCTGTTCAACCGGCTGACCGGCGCCCGCGTGACCGCCGAGGACAAGCTGTTCGCGACTCTCGACCCTACGCTGCGGGGAGTCGTTCTGCCGTCGGGGCGGCGAATCATCCTGTCGGACACGGTGGGTTTCATCTCGGACCTGCCCACTGGCTTGGTGGCCGCCTTCCGCGCAACCCTCGAGGAGGTGCGCGAGGCCGATATCATCGTCCATGTCCGCGACATCGCCGATCCGCGGACCGAATCCCAGCGCGAAGACGTCCACAAGGTGCTGCGCGAGCTCGGTCTCGACCGGGCGGTCGACGACGGGCTGATCGAAGCGCTCAACAAGATCGACCTGCTCGACCCCGAGGCCCGCACCCGGGTCGAGAACCAATGCCGGCGCAGCGAACGCGCGGTCCCGCTTTCGGCGCTGACCGGCGAGGGGTGCGCGGCCCTGCTCGCGCTTCTCGACCGCCGCCTCGCAGCCGGCCATCAATTGGTCGACCTCGTCGTGCCGCTCGCCGACGGGGCCGCGCTCGCCTGGCTTTACCGCCACGGCGAGGTGGTCGAGCGCACCGACGACGAGGCGTTCGCCCATCTCCGCGTCGCGCTCGCGCCCGCCGACGCCGCGCGTTTTCGCCACCGCCAGGAACGGGAACCTCGCCCCCGGTCGGCTTGACAGTCCAGACCCCCTTGGCTATAAGGCTGGCACTCGATAAGGGCGAGTGCTAACAACGCTAATACGCCCCGCCCAGCATCCGCATTCATGGAGAAATCTGCATGAAGTTCAGGCCTTTGCACGACCGCGTGCTGGTTAAGCGCCTCGAAGAGGAGGAGCGGACGTCCGGCGGCATCATCATTCCCGATACCGCCAAGGAGAAGCCCATGCAGGGTGAAGTGCTCGCCGTAGGACCGGGGAGCCGCGGCGAGGACGGAAAGCTTCACCCGCTCGACGTGAAGAAAGGCGATCGGATTCTGTTCGGCAAGTGGTCCGGCACCGAGGTCAAGATCGACGGCGAAGAGCTTTTGATCATGAAGGAATCCGACATCATGGGCATCCTGGAGTAGGAGACCGAACATATGCCTGCAAAAGAGGTCAAGTTTTCCGGCGACGCCCGCGCGCGTATGCAGCGGGGCGTCGACATTCTGGCCGATGCGGTCAAGGTGACGCTTGGGCCCAAGGGCCGCTGCGTGGTTCTCGACAAGTCGTTCGGCGCGCCCCGCATCACCAAGGACGGCGTGACGGTGGCCAAGGAGATCGAGCTTCCCGACAAGTTCGAGAACATGGGCGCCCAGATGGTCCGCGAGGTCGCCTCCAAGACCAACGACGAGGCCGGCGACGGCACCACCACGGCGACCGTTCTCGCCCAGGCGATCGTGCGCGAAGGCTGCAAGGCGGTGGCCGCGGGCATGAACCCGATGGATCTCAAGCGCGGGATCGAGATGGCCGTGAACGCCGTCGTCGACGAGATCAAGAAGCGTTCGAAGAAGATCTCGACCGAGGACGAGGTCGCCCAGGTCGGCGCGATTTCGGCCAACGGCGCCAAAGACATCGGCGAGATGATCGCGCAGGCGATGCAGCGCGCCGGCAAGGAAGGCGTGATCACGGTCGAAGAGGCCAAGGGCCTCGAGACCGAGCTCGAAGTCGTCGAAGGAATGCAGTTCGATCGGGGTTATCTCTCGCCTTATTTCATCACGAACCCCGACAAGATGCTGGCCGAGCTCGAAAATCCCTATATTCTCATCCATGAGAAGAAGCTCTCGAGCCTCCAGTCCATGCTGCCGCTCCTCGAGATGATCGTGCAGTCGGGCCGTCCGCTGCTGGTCATCGCCGAGGACGTCGAGGGCGAGGCGCTCGCCACCCTGGTCGTCAACAAGCTGCGCGGCGGCCTCAAGGTGGCGGCGGTCAAAGCGCCCGGCTTCGGCGATCGCCGCAAGGCGATGCTCGAGGACATCGCGATCCTGACCCGCGGCCAGGTCGTGAGCGAGGATCTCGGCATCAAGCTCGAAAACGTGACCCTCGACATGCTGGGGAGCGCCAAGCGCGTCGAGCTGACCAAGGACAACACCACCATCGTCGGCGGCGCGGGCAAGAAGAAGGAGATCGAGGGCCGCTGCGCCCAGATCCGCGCCCAGATCGAGGAGACCACCTCGGACTACGACCGCGAGAAGCTCCAGGAGCGGCTCGCCAAGCTCGCCGGCGGTGTCGCGGTCATCAAGGTCGGCGCGGCGACCGAGGTCGAGGTCAAGGAGCGCAAGGATCTGGTCGAGGACGCGCTGAACGCGACCCGGGCCGCGGTTGAGGAGGGCATCGTCGCCGGCGGCGGCGCGGCGCTTCTCTACGCCACCAAGGCGCTCAACAAGCTCAACCCCGAGAACGACGACCAGCGGGTCGGCATCGACATCGTGCGCCGCGCGCTCGAAGCGCCGGTGCGTCAGATCGCCGAGAACGCGGGCCTCGACGGGGCCGTGGTCGCGGGCAAGCTGCTCGACGGCAAGGACGTCAAGCGGGGCTTCGACGCCCAGGCCGAGACTTACGTCGACATGTTCAAGGCGGGCATCGTCGACCCGGCCAAGGTGGTCCGCATCGCGCTTCAGGACGCGGCCTCGGTCGCCGG
>CAYYWV010000013.1:0-28635 GCA_964475385.1 uncultured Alphaproteobacteria bacterium
GCCTCGGGCAAAACCCTTGCGAAATTCCCAGACTAGGACTAGGTTTATGAAGGTTGGTTACGCGAATGCAAATCATTCGCACTGTATAATCAGAGGCGGTTTCGCCGCAGGCCGGCATGGGCATTCGACCCTTGGCAGAAGGGACGCGGGTCTGCCATAAGCCGGCGAGACGTTTTCGTGCGTGGCGATGTCGTAAGGGAAGGTGTTACAGCGTTGACGGACATGGTCACATCGCCTCCGGCCGCGGCGGCCGCCGGCGGCCGACGGCGCCGATGGCCCGGTCTGTGGACGCTGGGCTCGCTTGCCGTCGCGGCGTTGATCGCGACGCCCGTGCTGATCGTCGGCGCGAGCGTGTTCGCGCCTGCGGGCGCGGTCTGGCGCCATCTCGCGGACACGGTCCTTTTGGTTTATGTCGCCAACTCGCTGTGGCTTCTGGTCGGCGTCGGCGTCGGCGCCTTCGCCCTCGGCGTCGCCTGCGCCTGGCTGGTGGTGATGTGCCGCTTTCCCGGACGCGGGGTTTTCGAGTGGGCGCTTCTGCTTCCCTTTGCGATGCCGGCCTATGTGGTCGCCTTCACCTACGGCGGCCTGTTCGAGTTCGCCGGTCCCGTGCAGACCGGGCTTAGGGCGCTGTTCGGCTGGGGGCGGGGGGACTATTGGTTTCCCGAGGTCCGCTCGCTCGGCGGCGCGATCTTCGTTTTGACCGTGGTTCTCTACCCTTACGTCTACCTTCTCGCCCGCGCGGCCTTTATCGAGCAGTCGGTCTGCGCGATCGAGGCCAGTCGAACGCTGGGTCGCGGCCCTTGGCGGAGCTTCTTCGGCGTGGCGCTGCCGCTGTCGCGGCCGGCGATCGCGGCCGGGGTCGCGCTCGCGCTGATGGAGGCGCTGAGCGACTTCGGCGCGGTCCAACAGCTCGCCGTGCGGACCTTCACCACCGGGATCTACCGGACCTGGTTCGGGCTCGGCGACGCGACCGCGGCGGCCCAGCTTTCCGCCGTTCTGATGCTCTTCGTGTTCGCGCTTGTGCTCATCGAGCGGCGCTCGCGCGGGGGACAGAGCTACCACCATACCTCGCGGCGCTACCGCGCCTTGCCGCGGTTCGGCCTGCGCGGGCCGCGGGCGGCGTTCGCGGTCGCCGTGTGCGCCTTTCCGATCGTTTTCGGCTTTCTGCTGCCGGGCGGGCAGCTTGTGGTCTGGGCCGCCCAGACCGCGCCCGCGGTGATCGACGGCCGGTTCGTCACGCTCGCCGTCAACAGCCTTGCGCTCGCCGGGGCGGCGGCGGCCATCGTTCTCGTCGTCGCGCTTTATCTCGCCTATGGATTGCGGCTCAACCCGCACCCGCTTTCACGCCTCAGCGCCCAGATCGCTGGTCTTGGCTATGCGATCCCCGGCACCGTGATCGCCGTCGGCGTGTTGCTGCCGCTCGCCTGGCTCGACAATACGATCGACGCCTGGATGCGGGCGCGGTTCGGGATTTCGACCGGGCTTCTGCTCAGCGGAACGCTGGTCGCGCTCCTGTTCGCCTATCTCGTGCGCTTTCTCGCGGTCGCCTTCAACGCGGTCGAGGCGAGCCTAGGCAAGGTGACGCCGACCATGGACGGCGCGGCGCGCACCCTCGGCCTCGGCCCCGCCGAGACCCTGCTCCGCGTGCATGCGCCGATCGTGCGCGGCAGCTTGATGACGGCGGCGATCCTGGTCTTCGTCGATGTGATGAAGGAGCTGCCGGCGACGCTGATCATGCGGCCGTTCAACTTCAACACGCTCGCGGTGCGGACCTTCGAGCTCGCCACCGACGAGCAGTTCGCCGAGGCGGCGCCTTCGGCGCTCGCCATCGTGGTCGCGGGCATCGCGCCGGTGATCCTGCTGACGCTGGCGATCGCGCGCTCGCGTCCGGGGGCGCGTTCGGGCGGAAAGGCCTGACATGGACGCGCTGGTCTTCGAGGGCGTGAGCCACGACTACGACGGCGTTCCCGCCGTGCGCGAGGTGGACCTGCGCCTCGCCCAGGGCGAAATCCTCTGCTTGCTCGGACCTTCGGGCTGCGGCAAGACGACCGTGTTGAGGCTGGCGGCCGGGCTCGAGCCCTTGCAGGCCGGGCGGATCGTGCTCAACGAGCACGAGGTCGCGCGCCCCGGCCGCTCGCTGCCGCCCGAGGCCCGCGGGGTCGGGCTCGTCTTTCAGGACTACGCCCTGTTCCCCCATCTGACCGTGGCCGGAAACGTCGCCTTCGGGCTGCGCGCTCTGCCCCAGGCCAAGCGGCGCGCGATCGTGGCCGAGATGCTCGAACGCGTCGGTCTCGCCGACCAGGCCCACCGCTATCCCCATCTTCTTTCGGGCGGCGAGCAGCAGCGGGTGGCGCTGGCCCGCGCGCTTGCGCCCAAGCCGGCGCTTCTGCTGCTCGACGAGCCGTTCTCGGGCCTCGATATCCGATTGCGCCAGGAGGTCCGCAATCAGACGCTTCGCGTGTTGGCCGACGCCGGCATCTCGACGCTTCTCGTCACCCACGATCCCGAAGAGGCCATGTACATGGCCGATCGCATCGCGGTGATGCGCGCGGGCCGTATCGTCCAGACCGGCCGCCCCGCCGAGGTCTATCGCGCGCCGGCGAGCGCTTTCGTCGCCGCCTTCCTGGGCGAGGTCAATTGGCTCCACGGCACGGTGCGGGCGGGGCGGGTGGAAAGCCCTCTCGGGACGCTCGGCGCCGACGGCATCGGCGACGGCACCCGGGTCGATGTGCTGATCCGCCCCGAGGCGCTGCGCATCGACGGCGAAGCTGGGGCGCAGGGCGCGGCCGACGGCGCAGTCGCGGCCGAGGTCACGGCGGTGCGGGTGCTCGGCTACTCGAGCCTTCTCGATCTCCGGCTCGACGGCGACGGCCCAGCCATGCGCGCGCGCCTGCCCGGCATCGCCGCGCCCCGACCGGGATCGCGGGTCGTCCTCAGGCTCGACCACAGCCAAACGTTTATCTTTCCCTGTCGGGGGACAAGCGGGGTATCATAAAAAGGTAAAGACAAGGGCCGCCCCGGCCCCGGCGGGGCGGCCGGATGGGAACTCGGCAGGCCGGCCGTTGCGCCCGGCGGCGCTTTCTGACATCATGCGCCGGCTTTCCGGCGGGCGGCCGCCAAGCGTGGAGTGAATGAATGGGCACTTTCAGTCTTTGGCATTGGCTGATCGTTCTGGCGATCGTGCTTTTGCTGTTTGGACGGGGCAAGATCCCCACTCTGATGGGGGACATGGCGAAGGGCATCAAAGCCTTCAAGGCAGGAATGAAGGAAGAGCCCGAGGCGCCCAAGCCGATTGACGGTTCGACGAAGACCGCATCGACCGAGGCGGCCGGCGACGCCCCCGTGAACGTGAAGAAGGACGAGGCGGCGCAGGGCTAAGCGCGCCCCGGCGCGCCGCCAAGCCATAGGCAACAACAGCGATGTTCGACATCGGCTGGTCGGAGATGGCGGTCATTGCGGTGATCGCCCTGATCGTCATCGGCCCTCGCGATCTGCCGAAGGTTATGCGCGTCGCCGGTCAATGGGCGGCGAAGGCGCGTCGCGTCGTGCGCGAGTTCCAAGGGAACATCGATCAGATGGTGCGCGAGGCCGAGGTCGACGAGATCAAGAAAGAAGCCGAGCGGATCGCCGCTTACGACGTGAAGTCGGACCTCGAGCAGTCGATCGATCCAACAGGGGATCTCGCGCGCGCGGTCGATCCGAACGTTCCCGACCCGCCTGCGGCCTCTGGCGACGAAACGTCGACCGATGCGCCGCCGGCCGAGACGCCTGCGGTTCCGGTCCCCGAGACCGCGGATAACGCCGGCGGCGGCGCCGAAGCGGCGTCCGAAACGGCGCCCAAGCCGGCGGCCGAAAGTCGGTGACTGGGCCGGTGAAGGATATCGACGACACCAAAGCGCCTTTGCTCGATCATCTGATCGAGCTGCGCACGCGGCTGATCCGCAGCGTGCTTGCGATCCTGATTCTGTTTCTGATCAGCTATTACTTCGCCGACCACATTTACGCCTTTCTGGTCCGGCCGCTGGCCGCCATCTACACCCGCCAGGGGGCGCGGCTGATCTTCACCGCCCTTCACGAGGTGTTTTTCACCTATGTCAAGGTGGCGTTGTTTACGGCGGTCATGCTCGCCTTTCCCTACATCGCAATCCAGATCTGGAAGTTTGTCGCTCCCGGGCTTTATAAGAACGAGAAAAAAGCCTTTCTGCCCTTTCTCGTGTTTACGCCGATCCTGTTTTTCGCAGGCGCAGCACTCGTTTATTACGTGATCTTTCCTCTTGCCTGGAAGTTCTTTCTGAGCTTCGAAAGCCCCGGCATCGACGGCGGGCTGCCGATTCAGCTCGAAGCCAAGGTCAACGAGTATCTCTCTTTGGTGATGAAGCTGATCTTCGCCTTCGGGGTCAGCTTCGAGCTTCCGCTTCTGTTGACCTTGCTTGCCCGGGTCGGGTTGGCGACATCCAAGGGACTGGCCGAGAAGCGCAAGTACGCCATCGTCGCCGCCTTCGTCGCCGCCGCGGTGCTAACCCCTCCCGATCCCATCAGTCAGATCAGCCTTGCGGTGCCGATCATCCTTCTTTACGAGGGCTCGATCATCGCCGTGCGCATGGTCGAGCGTCGCCGCGCGCGCGAGGAGGCCGCAGCCGAGAGCGGAACGGACGGCGGCGATGGCGGTGAAGACCTGGTCGAGGAGACCGACTTTAACCTTGGACGTTAACAGCCCGGGCTTTTGATTTTCTGAGTTGTCCGGCCACGCCGGGAAGAACGCTCAGCCGGCGGTCGCCTTTGACGCGTTCTGACGCCGTCGATAACGCGTGAAAGCGAGCCAGAACAGCACGGGGGGGCCGAGAACCACCAGCGTCTTGCCGATTCCCTTGATGAAAATCGCCTGCTTTTGGCTGAGTCGACTGCTGGTCACACAGGCGTAACGTTCGGCGAAGCTCGGCCTCGTATAACCCGAGGCCGTCTTGCAGGGATCGCTGCTCGAAAGCTGATAGCTGGAATACACCGTTGGCCTGTTATCAGGCGCGAAGAACTGGAACCAGCCGACGAGAACGATCCAAAGCCCGGCCAGCGTCCAGGCGAGCCAGCTTTTCCAGGGTTGCGTAACGGTTTTTTTCATCCCGCACCTCGCACCGCTTCCCTTTGGCCGGGCGGCAGACGGCCCAAGCGTCAGGCGTCATCCTGTCGAAAAGTGGTTAATAACCAGCTAATCCCCAACCTGCTTTTCTGTTTCTTCTCAAAGTTTCTTTCGACGCTACGTCATTGAGATTCGGCGCATTTATAAAGAGTTCAAAATTATGCATTTCCTGGTTATCATATGAGTAATGATAAACCTCGAAAACTTTCGCCTTCCGCGAGATAGAGCCGCTTCGAAAGCGGGGCGGCGGGACGAGACGCAGGGAACGGCGCCGAGACCCCGGCGCCATGAAGAGGAGACACCACAGTGGCATTCAAGATAAGGGGGGCGCTGGTCGCCGCCGGAGCGCTCCTGTTCCTCGGCGGATGCGCCGGGATGGAGCTTGAGAAAGCGCGAAGCCTCGAACCCGGCGGAGATCGGTTCGAGCAGGCGTTGAACAGCGGGTACATCGACCTTTCGTCGTCGGAGTTCGACGAAGGCGATTATCAGGATTCGGACGCCTTTGCGTTGCGGGCCGAGGGCGCTGCGACCGGAAAGCCCAGCGCGCCCGAGGCGGTCGCGGCCCGCGGGTTGCCGGCGGACGCAGTCGATGATCTCGCCGCCGCCCGCGCGCGGCTTATGGCGGCGTTTGAAAAGGGTGCGCGCGACAAGCTGCCCGACGAAGCGGCCCGCGCCCAGGTTATGTATGAATGCTGGATGGAAGAGCAGGAGGAGAACTTCCAGCCCGAGGATATCGCCGCCTGTCGCGGCGGCTTCGAGACCGCGATGATCCGAATCGAAACGGCGTTGGCGCCCAAGCCAGTCGCCGCTGCGCCCGCCCCGGCGCCTTCGCCCGCCCCGGCGCCCCCGCCCGCGCCGGTAGCCGCCGCCGAGCCCGTTCCGGCCCCGAAGCCGCCGCCGGGCCCCTTCGTGCTGATGTTCGACTTCGACAGCGCGAAGATCGAGGGCGTCTCGCAGGAAGTTATCGACCGCATCGCCGCCGCCGCCAAGGCCTACGGACCGGCGAAGATCGAGCTTGCTGCGCACACCGATCGAGCCGGTAGCGATGCATACAACGACCGTCTGGCCGAGATGCGAGCGTTAGCGGTCAAGATGGCGCTCGCGCAGAAAGGGGTGCCCGTGCCGTTGATGGATGTTCGCGTGTTCGGCGAGCGCAAGGTTCCGGTCGCAACCCCAGACGGCGTGCCCGAGGAACGCAATCGAGTCGTCATCGTCACCTTCGGCAAGTAAGCTAGCGGACGGACCTGCGCGCGCGGTGGTTTCGCCGCCGCGCGCCCCTTTTTTCGGCGGCGAACACGCGCCCGTCGCGCCTCTTGGAGGAAGATTATGAAAAAGATCCTGATCGGCATCGCCGTTGCGCTCGTTGTCATCGTCGCCGCGGCGATCGTAGCGCCGCGATTTGTTCCGCTCGATACCGTTAAGGATCAGATCACCGCCCAGGTTAAGGCGGCGACCGGGCGCGATCTCACGATCAACGGCGACGTTCGCCTTTCCCTTCTCCCCAATGCCGAGATCGCGGTCGATGACGTTTCCTTTGCGAACGTTCCGGACGGCGAGGCGAAGGCGATGGTTCGGCTCGGCAGCCTGCGGGTCAAGCTGCGCGTGCTCCCCCTTCTCGCAGGCTCGGTCGAGATCGCCCGCTTCGTGCTCGTCGATCCGGTGATCAACCTCGAGGTCGACGCCAAGGGGCGGGGCAACTGGGTCTTCGCCGCGCAAGAGGAGACGTCGGCCCGGACCGCGGGCGCGCCCGAAGCGCCCCCCTCGACGGCGGGCGGGGGCGAGAGCGAGCGAGGCGGCGGGCTTGCGCTCGCCGATCTTAAGCTCGGCGACGTGCGAATCGAGAACGGCGCTCTCAGTTATCGCGATGCGCGCGGCGCGCGCTACAAGGTCGAAAAGATCGACATGGCGCTCTCGCTCGCCTCGCTCGCAAGCCCGCTCGACGCCACCGGCGCGCTGACGTTCAACGGCCAGCGGCTGACGATTGCGGCCAGGGTCGAAACGCCGGAGCGGATCTTGGCCGGCGAGCGGGCCGAGATTCGCCTTTCGGTCGAGGGCGCCCCGCTACGGCTTGCGTTCGAAGGCGGGGCGGCGACGGGGGCGAAGGCGGCGCTCGACGGGGCGGTGGATCTTGCAGCGCCGTCGGTTCGCGATCTCGCGGCCTGGGCGGGAAGCCCGCTCGATGCGCCGGGGGATGGCCTCGGCCCCCTTGCGATCAAGGGCAAGCTCGAGGCCAGTCGCGCGCGAATCGCATTCTCCGACGCGACGCTCGCGCTCGACGCCATCAAAGGCTCGGGCGCGGTTTCGGTCGCGCTCGACGGGGCGCGCCCGCGCATTTCCGGGCGGCTCGCGCTCGGCGTGCTCGACCTCAACCCTTATCTCCCTCCCGAAGGCGGTCCCGCGCAAAGCGGCGGTTCGAGCGAGACCGCCGCCTCCGCACAACCCGCGCAAGCCGACGCCCAGCCGCCCGCGGACTGGAGCGACGATCCCATCGATCTATCGGCGCTTAAGGCGCTCGATGCCGATCTCGAGCTCAGCGCCGAAGGGATTCGCTACCGCAAGCTCAAGGTCGGTCCCAGCGCGCTCACGATCACGCTCGCGGCGGGCGAGCTGACGGTCGATCTCGCCAAGCTCGCGCTCTACGAGGGAACGGGCAGGGCGCGCATCCGGGTCGATGCGCGCGGCGCGGCGCCGACGATCGAGAAGTCCTTTCGCCTCGTGGGGGTCAAGGCCGAGCCGCTTCTGCGCGATGCCGTCGGCTTCGATCGCCTGTCGGGGGTGGCCGAGGCGCGGATCGACGCCCGCACCCGCGGGCGGACCGAGCGCGAGATGGTCTCGGCGCTCGCCGGCGATGGCGCGGTCACTTTCCGCGACGGGACGATCAAGGGCATCGACATCGCCGCCATGATCCGCAACGTCAAGTCGGCGTTCGCAGGCGGCGGCGGCGCGGCCCGAAAGACCGACTTCGCCGAGCTTTCCGGGAGCTTCACAATCCAAAAGGGCATCCTGCGCAACGACGATCTGCGTCTGCTTGCGCCATTGTTCCGCGCAAACGGGGCCGGCACGGTCGATCTGCCGCGACGCCGGGTCGATTACCGGATCGAGCCCAAGCTCGCGGCGACTACCGAAGGCCAAGGCGGCGCGGCCGATGTCGCCGGGCTCATGGTTCCGGTCATCGTTACCGGGCCTTGGGATAACCTGAGCTATCGCCCCGACCTCTCGGGACTCGCGACCGAGGCCGCGAAGAACCCCGAAGCCCTGCTGAAGGCCGGCAAGGGGCTCAAAGGCGGCCTCAAGGGCGTGGTCAAAGGGATCGTCGGCGGGGCGGGCGGAAACGACGCCGGCGAAAGTGGGGGAGGCGAAAGCTCGGCCCCGGTCAACCCGCTCAAGGTGCTCAAGGGGCTGTTCGGCGGCGACTGAACGGCCCAGGCGCGGGCCTTATTCGAGTTCGGGGCCGAGCCCGTCTCGGCCAACGTGCTTGTCTCGCGTTGGGCGGTCTAATAGGCTATTTTTTCGACTTCGCACCGAAAAGCCGCACTCGGCGCAGCGTGGGTCCGACGCCGCGCGTCGATTGCAATTCACGAACCGGGAGGACACAAGAATGCATTTACGGTTGGGAGTGTTGGCGGCCGTGGCGGCGTTGGCGATCAACGTTTCGGCGGCCGCGCCGGCTGAGGCCAAGACCTTTCGCTACGCTTTTCAAGGGGATGCCCAGTCGCTGGACCCGCACGGCCTGAACGAGACCTTCACCCTTGGGTTCCTGGGCAATGTTTACGAGGGTCTTGCCGCTTATGACGGCGATCTCAAGCTGATTCCGGCGCTCGCCGAATCCTGGGAGACGCTCTCGCCCACCAAGTGGCGTTTTCACCTGCGCAAGGGCGTCAAGTTCCACAACGGCAACCCCTTCACCGCCGACGACGTCATCTTCTCGTGGAAGCGGACGCTGACCGAAGGCTCGGACCAGAAGGTCCGCGGCGGGCTGATCAAGAACATCGTCAAGCTCGACGACTACACGATCGACGTCGAGACGCCTGAGCCCACGCCGACCTTGGTGCGCGAGCTCGTCTGGCTCTACATCCTCGACAAGGAGTGGGCCGAGGCTAACAACGCGACCGAGGCCGAAAGCCCCAAGAGCGCCGAGACCTCGGGCAAATTCGCGAGCCTGCACGAGAACGGCACCGGACCGTTCATGATCGCTTCGCGCGAGCCCGATGTGAAAACGGTCTTCAAGCGCGCCCCGAACTACTGGAAGAAAATCAAGTCGAACGTCGACGAGGTCGTGTTCACGCCGATCTCGCAGGACGCCACGCGGGTGGCGGCCCTGATCTCGGGCGAGCTTGATCTCGCTTATCCGATCCCGGTCCAGGACTGGGACCGCCTGCGCAGCGCCGCCGGCGTCTCGCCGCTGACCGGGCCCGAGGCGCGGACCATCTTCCTCGGCATGGACCAGGCCCGCGACGAGCTTCTCTACTCCAACGTCAAGGGCAAGAACCCGTTCAAGGATTTGCGCGTGCGCCAGGCCTTCGCTCACGCGATCAATCTCGAAGCGATCAAGAAGAAGGTCATGCGCGGGGCGTCGAACCCGACCGGGTTGATGATCGCGCCGCAGGTCAATGGCTTCAATCCAAAGCTCAATACGCCGTACAAGTACGACCCGGCGCTATCGAGGAAGCTGCTCGCCGAGGCCGGTTATCCGAACGGCTTCTCGCTGACCATGGACTGCCCCAACAACCGCTACGTCAACGACGAGCGGATCTGCCAGGCGGTCGCCGCGATGCTCGCCAAAGTGGGCGTCAAGGTCGATGTCCTCGCCCAGCCCAAGTCCAAGTACTTCGCCAAGGTTCTGGCGCAGAACAACTACGACACCAGCTTCTACCTTCTGGGCTGGACCCCGGGCTCGATGGATGCGCACAACGTGTTGCAAAACCTGATCTCCTGCCGCAACAAGGAGACCCACGCCGGGCTGTTCAATCTCGGTGGGTACTGTAACCCGCGGGTCGATGCGTTGACCAAACGCATCGCCGCAGAGACCGATCCCGCCAAGCGCCAGGCGCTGATCGATGAAGCCTTCACCATCCACAAGAACGAGGTCGGCCACATTCCGTTGCATCAGCAGCCCTTGTCCTGGGGCGTGCGCGACGGCGTTTCGGTCGCCCAACGGGCGGACAATGTCCTTGACTTCCGTAACGTCGTCCTTCCGTAACTAACGAACCGCTTCGGCCCGGCTTCCTTAACGGGAAGCCGGGTCGGGCGGCCCCGCTCGGACGGGCGGTTTCCGGGTAACCCAAACGATGATCAGCTTCGTCGTTCGTCGGCTTTTGCAATCGGTCGTCGTCATGCTGGCCGTGGCGCTGATCGCGTTCGGCCTGTTCCGTTACGTCGGCGATCCGATCAACAATATGGTCGGCCAGGACACCACCCAGATCGAGCGCGAGCAGCTTCGCGAAAAGCTCGGGCTCAACGACCCCTTCGTGGTCCAGTTCGCGCGTTTCGTAAAGAACGCGATCCGCGGCGAGTTCGGGGTCTCCTACCGCCATCGCCGCCCGGTCGCCGAGTTGATCGCCGAGCGCATGCCGGCCACCCTCGAGCTTTCGACCATCGCGGCGCTGATCGCATTGGTCGTCGGCGTGCCGATGGGGGTCTATACGGGGCTCAGGCGAGAGGGGTTCCTGTCCAGGCTGTTCATGACGCTGTCGCTGATCGGCGTTTCGCTGCCCACTTTCTTGATCGGCATTCTCCTCATCCTGTTCTTCGGCGTGATGCTGCGGTGGCTGCCGACCTTCGGCCGCGGCGAGGTGGTGTCGTTCGGCTGGTGGACGACCGGGCTTCTCACGGTCTCTGGCCTCAAGGCGCTGATCATGCCGGCGGTCACGCTGGCGCTGTTCCAGATGACGCTGATCATGCGGCTCGTGCGCGCCGAGATGCTCGAAGTCCTGCGCACCGACTACATCAAGTTCGCGCGCGCCCGTGGGCTTTCGAACCGAGCGATCAATTTCGGGCATGCGCTCAAGAACACGCTGGTGCCGGTGATCACCATCACCGGGCTTCAGCTCGGTTCGATCATCGCCTTTGCGATCATCACCGAAAGCGTGTTCCAGTGGCCGGGCATGGGGCTTTTGTTCATTCAGGCGATCAACGAGGTCGATATCCCCGTGATGTCGGCCTATCTGGTTCTGATCGCGCTGTTTTTCGTGGTGATTAATCTGATCGTCGATCTTCTTTACTACCTGGTCGACCCTCGGCTCAGGATCGACCGGGATCAGGCGGCGGGTCATGGCTGAGCGCAGCGTAGGCGCGCAAGGCGGGGGCAAGAGGCGCGGGACGATCGCGCGCATTCTCGATAGCGACCTGTTCTACAGCTTCATCCATTCGCCGGTGACGGTGGCCGCTGCGGTGGTGACGGCGATCATGATGGGGGCGGCCGCGTTCGCGCCCTGGGTCGCGCCGCATCATCCCTTCGACCTTGCGACGCTAGACCTTCTTGACGCCTTCATCCCGCCGGCCTGGCTGCCCGACGGCGATCCGCGCTATCTCCTCGGGACCGACGATCAGGGCCGCGATGTGCTTTCGACCATCATATACGGGGCCCGGGTTTCGCTCGGGGTCGGCTTCGCCTCGGTGTTCTTCGCCATGTTCATCGGGGTCGCCCTTGGTCTTCTTTCGGGCTATCTCGGCGGCTTCGTCGATACCGTCATCATGCGGATCGCCGACGTTCAACTTAGTTTTCCGACCATTCTGATCGCGCTCCTGATCGACGGCGTCGCCCGCGGCGTTCTGCCCCGCGAGCTCCACGAGGAGATGGCCGTCTACGTTCTGGTGTTCGCGATCGGCATCTCGGGCTGGGTCCAGTACGCGCGCACCGTGCGCGGCTCGACCCTGGTGGAGAAGGGAAAGGAGTACGTCCAGGCCGCTCGCGTGATCGGCATCCATCCCGGGATGATCATGCTGCGCCACGTGCTGCCCAACGTGATGGGGCCGGTTCTGGTGATCGGCACGATCCACCTTGCGATCGCGATCATCACCGAGGCGACGCTCTCGTTCCTTGGCGTCGGCGTTCCGGCGACCCAACCCTCGCTCGGCACCTTGATCCGAATCGGCAACGACTTCCTGTTCTCGGGCGAGTGGTGGATCACCGTGTTCCCCGGCGCGGCGCTCGCCATCCTGGTGCTTGCGGTCAACCTTTTGGGCGACTGGCTGCGCGACGCCCTCAACCCCAAGCTCCGCTGATGGCCAAGGACGACAGGCAACCGCTTCTTGAGGTCATCGATCTCAGGGTCGAGATCCCGACCCGGCGCGGCGTATTGGTGGCGGTCGACGGCGTCTCCTTCCACATCGACGAAGGCGAAGTGCTCGGCGTGGTCGGCGAATCGGGCGCCGGCAAGTCGCTGACCGGCTCGGCGATCATCGGCCTTCTCGATCCGCCCAGCCGCGTCGCCGACGGCCGGATTATGCTCGCCGGACGGCGGATCGACGATCTCGATCAGGAATCGATGCGGCGACTGCGCGGAAGCGAGATCGGCATGGTTTTCCAAGACCCGCTGACCAGCTTGAATCCGCTCTACACGGTCGGCCGTCAGCTGATCGAAACCATCATGACCCACACCGACATGGGCGAGCGCGCGGCCCGCGATCACGCGATCGGCCTCCTCGCCGAGGTCGGCATTCCTTCGGCCGCCGAACGTTTCGACCATTACCCGCACCAGTTCTCGGGCGGGATGCGTCAGCGCGTCGTCATCGCGCTTGCGCTGTGCGCCAACCCGCGGCTGATCATCGCCGACGAGCCGACGACAGCGCTCGACGTCTCGATCCAGGCCCAGATCATCGCGCTGATCAAGCGCCTCTGCCGCGAGCACCGGACCGCGGTCATGCTGATCACCCACGACATGGGGGTGATCGCCGAGACCGCCGACCGGGTCGCGGTCATGTACGCCGGGCGCATCGTCGAGATCGGGCCCGTGCGCGACGTGATCAAGAACGCGCGCCACCCTTATACGATCGGCCTTATGGGCTCGATCCCGCTGGTCGGTCACGACGTCGAGCGGCTGACCCAGATCGACGGCTCCATGCCCAGACTCGACGAAATCCCCGAGGGCTGCGCGTTCCACCCGCGCTGCCCCCACGCGATCGACCGCTGTCGCGTCGAGCGTCCCGAGCTGGCTGCGCTGGGGCCGTCGCGGGCGGCCTGCTGGCTCGCCGACGCGTTGCCGAGGACGGGAAGCGATGGCTGAGGCTCAGACGGACGCGATTGCTTCCGCCCGCACGCCCGTCGAGATGGACGCCCGGCCGCTCGTCAGGTTGCGCGATCTCGCTCGCTACTTCGACGTCTCTGCGCCGTGGCTCAACCGAATGCTCGGGCGCGAAGACCGCAAGATACTGCGCGCGGTCGACGGGGTGAGCTTCGAGATTCCCAGAGGGCGGACCTTCAGCCTGGTCGGCGAGTCGGGCTGCGGAAAATCGACCGTCGCGCGGCTCGTCGTCGGGCTCTACCGTCCGACCCGCGGAACGATCGAGTTCGACGGCCAGGATCTCGCCAAGCTCGACAGCCGCGCCGCCATGGCCCCGGTCCGCCGCCGGCTTCAGATGATCTTCCAGGATCCTTACGCCAGCCTGAACCCGCGCTGGCGGGTCGCCGACATCGTCGCCGAGCCGATCCGCGCCCACCGGCTCGCCCGCGACAAGCGCGAGATCGCCGAGCGGGTCGTCGCGCTTCTGCGCCAGGTTGGACTGTCGGAGAGCGACGGTCGGAAGTACCCGCACGAGTTCTCGGGCGGCCAGCGCCAGCGCATCTCGATCGCCCGCGCGCTCGCGAGCCGACCCGAGTTCCTGGTCTGCGACGAGCCGACCTCGGCGCTCGACGTTTCGGTCCAGGCCCAGATTCTCAACCTGATGCGCGACCTTCAGCGCGAGCTCGGGCTGACCTACCTGTTCATCAGCCACAACCTCGCGGTGGTCTACCACATCTCCGACTATGTGGGCGTGATGTACCTCGGCCGACTCGTGGAATGGGCCGAGGCCAAGTCGCTGTTCCGCGCGCCGCAGCACCCATACACGCGGATGCTGCTCGACACCATCCCCGATCTTGAGATGACCGGGCGCCGGCGCGCCCCGGTGGCGGGCGAGGTGCCGAGCCCGATCAACCCGCCTTCGGGCTGCGCCTTCCATCCGCGCTGTCCGTTCGCCGACGACCGCTGCCGGCGCGAGCGCCCTGAGCCCATCGCGCGCGAAGGCGGCGGCGAGGTCGCCTGCCACGCGGCCGAGGAAGGCCGGATGCCGGCCGCGGGGGAGCGCATCGGCCCGGCGGCGGCCGTCGCGCAAACCGCGAAGTAGCCCCCGAGACGCTGGCTCAGCCCTGAACCCGGGCCTCGGCGGCGCGGAGGCTTTCCTCGTACATGAGATCCAGAATCTCGCGCTTGAAGGCGACGAAAGCGGGCGAGGTCAGCACTTCGAGAGTCCGCGGCCGCGGGATCGTGATCTTGATCTGCTTCTTGATCCGCCCGGGCCGCGCGGTCATGACATAGACGTGGTCGGCGAGGAAGATCGCTTCATCGATGTCGTGGGTGATGAACAGCACGGTCTTGTGCGCCTTTTCCCAGATCCCGACCAGAAGCTCCTGCATCAGCGAGCGAGTCTGGCTGTCGAGCGCGCCGAAGGGCTCGTCCATGAGCAGGATCTTGGGGTCGTTGGCGAGCGCCCGGGCGAGCGCCGCCCGCTGGCGCATTCCGCCGGAAAGCTGCTCGGGGTAGACGTCCTCGAACCCGGTGAGCCCGACCTGCTCGATGAACTCGTTGGCGATCGCCTCGCGTTCGGCGGGCGGCATCCCCTTGAGGGTGAGCCCGAACTGGACGTTCTTGCGGACAGTCAGCCAGGGAAACAGGGTGTAGCTCTGGAACACCATGCCGCGTTCGACCGAGGGGCCGCGAATCGGCTCTCCGTCGAGCAACGCAACCCCGCTGGTCGCCGGTTGCAGGCCGGCGACAAGCCGCAACAGCGTCGATTTTCCGCAGCCCGACGGCCCGACGATGACCGAGAACTCGCGGTCGGCGATGTTGAGCGAGATGTTCTCGAGCGCGGTGATCGATCCGCCTTTTCTGGTGTCGAAGCGGACCGTGACGTCCTTGATCTCAAGCATGAGGGGGTCAACTTCCGAACTAGAAAGTCGCCGACCACGGCAGAAGAAGCCGACGGGCGAGCTTGAAGAGCTGGTCCGTCAACAGGCCGAGGAGGCCGATGACGAAGATGCCGAGCAGAATGACGTCCGAGAACAGCCCGCGCATCGCATTGAGGATCATGTAGCCGAGCCCTGAATTGGCGGCGACGAGTTCGGCGACGACGAGATAGGTCCAAGCCCATCCCATGGTCACCCGCAGGTTGTCCATGACCCCCGGCATGCAAGCCGGAACCAGAACGCGGGTCACCACTTGGCGTCGGGTGGCGCCGAGGGTGTAGGAAACGTCGATCAGATCCTTCGAGACCCGCGCCGAGACGTCCGAGATCAGGATAAGCTGCTGAAAGAAGGTTCCCAGGAAGATGACCGCGATCTTCTCTTCGATGCCGATCCCGATCCACAGGATGAGCAACGGAATCATGGCGCTGACCGGCAGATAGCGCATGAAGTTTGTGATCGGCTCGATCGCGGCCTGCACGATCCGAAAACTGCCCATCAGGATGCCGAGCGGGACGGCGAACACCGAGGCGAGCGCGAAGCCGGTGAAGATCACGACCACGCTGGCTTCGGTGTTGGAAATCAGCGTTCCGTCCAGAATCCCTTCATAGCCGGCGCGCAGCACGGCGTCGGGCGCGGCAAGAAAATCCGGGCGCACAAGCCCGCCATAAGTGAGCAGGCACCACAATCCAAGCAGAGAGAGCCCGACGACGATGCCGATGCCGGCATACAGCCGCGTCGGGATCTCCTGCTTGGGGTCAAAGACCGAGGCCATGAGCGCGCACTCCGCGCGGGCCGCGCTCTATTGATGAACGAACCTGAAATCGACCAGGGAGACTGGATCGGGACGCAGCTTCATCCGGCCCTCGCCGTACCACAGATCGACGGCCCGCTCGATGGTCTTGGTGATCGGGCCGGGCTTGTCGGCGGTCCCGAAGAAGCTTTCGTTCATGGCCTTGTCGTAGAACTTGATCCCGGTCAGGGTCTCGGCGAAGACCTCAGGCTTCTTGAGCCAGCCGCCGACCCCCTTGGCCATGATCACGTTGGCCTCTTTCGGGTGCGTCTTGACGAACTCCACCGCCCGGTACCAGGCCCGCACGAAGGCCTTGAAGTCGTCGGCGCGCCGGGCCAGGGTCTCGGGCGTGGCGAGGCCGATGTCGGTGATCAGCCCCGGGCTGGTCGAGGAGTCGACCAGCAAATGGCCGTGCGGGGCCTGCTTGCCGCGCGTAAGCCACGGCTCCCAGGTCACCGCCGCGTCGACCCGCCCGCTGACGAAGGCCGCTCCGGCGTCGCCGGCCGACATGTTGACGGCATCGATGTCTTTGAGCGAAAGCCCGGCGTCGCGCAGTAGGGTGGCCAGATAGAAGTGCGAAGTCGACCCTTCGGAAAAGGCGATCTTCTTGCCCTTGAGATCGGCGATCGTCTTGATTTCCTTGCGCGCGACGATCCCGTCGCCGCCGTTGCTGTCGTCGATCGCGAAGAAATAGCGGAACTGCTTGGTCTCGCTGAGGTAAGCGAGAGGCGAGTCGATGGTGGTCGCCATGGCGTCGATCTTGCCGGCGAGCAGCGCTGGAATGCGCAGCTTAGGCTCCTCGATCACGATGAGCTCGACGTCGACGCCCTCTTCCTTGAAGTAACCCTTCTCTTTCGCGATGTAGAGCGGCCCGTAGCCGACCCAGGTCGAGTGGGCGAACTTCAAAACTTCGGCCGAAGCCGAAGCCGAGGCGAAGATCCCGAGCGCGAACGCTCCGGCCGCCAGACCGTAAAGCCATTTTTTCATTGCTCCCTCCTTGGCTGTCCTCATTGTCATGTTCGTTGTCGTTGCCCTGTAGCTCCGTGGGCGTTCGACCTGGGTTCGAGAGTCATATTCGCTAACCCGTCGCCGGTCGCGCTTTCCTTGTGGCGACGGACTGGGCGATGATACAAAGGATTTCATACATAAGGGAAGCGCCGACCAGGGCCGTGTTGCCGCTCGGGTCGAAGGGCGGCGAGACCTCGACCACATCGCCGCCGACGAGGTCGAGCCCGGCGAGACCGCGAATAAGAAGCTGCCCTTCGAGGGTCGTCAGACCGCCGACCTCGGGCGTGCCGGTGCCGGGCGCGTAGACCGGGTCGAGCCCGTCGACGTCGAAGCTCACATACACCGGGCCGTCGCCGACCACGCGGCGCGCCTCGGCGATGATCGCTTTGACGCCGCGCTCGTAGAACTCTTCCATGGGCACGACGCGCATTCCCGAGTCATGGCTGAACTTCCAGATGTCGGGATCGTTCACCGCCCCGCGGATGCCGATCTGAATGGTCCGCTTCGGGTCGAGGAGCCCCTCTTCGACCGCGCGGCGGAACGGGGCGCCGTGATGAAACTTCGAGCCCAGATAGTCGTCGCCAGTATCGCAGTGGGCGTCGATATGGACCATGCCCACCGGCCGGTCCCTGGCGATGCCGCGAAAGATCGGCAGCGTCACCGAGTGGTCGCCGCCGGCCGAAACCGGAACCACGCCGGCCTCGCGCACCCGCCGGTAGAAGGCGGCGATCTCGTCGAGCGCCCCTTCGAGCGCGAAGGGCTTCTCCACCCAAGCGTCGCCCACGTCGGCGATCGCGCACAGGGCGAAGGGATCGACGCCGGTGGCCTGGTTGATCCGCCGCATCAGGCTCGACTGGTTTCGAATTTCCCGCGGGCCGTGGCGGGCCCCCGGCCGGTTGGTCACCCCGCCGTCGAAGGGAACGCCGATCAGCGCGATGTCGAGGCCGGAGAGGTCTTCGCGGTAGGGCGCGCGCATAAAGGTCGGAACCCCCGTATACCGGGGCCGGACCATCGGATCGGCGAACTCGGGATAACGATATGGGGGACGGTCGTTCATGGCTTGCTTCGTCCTCGTTCTTCGGGCGCGCGAAAGCCCGTCGCAGGTTCGGCCAAGCGGGCTTCCTATAAAATACGGAAGATTCGTTGTTTACATCGGGATTCGCCCATGTATGGCGTTTTTCCCGGGGTCGATCTTGGGCCGGCGATGGCGCGCCGAAAAGGGTAAAAGCGCTCTGTGGAAAGGAATGCGAAACCTGTCCGCCTTACCCTTGTTCGCGGGCCGAGCGGCCCGGAGAGCGACGCAAGCCATCGAGCCGGGAGCAATGGAGTTTTTCGAAACCCCTCAGGAGTCCAAGGCCTACGCCGAGGCGGCCATGCGGATCATGGACGAGGTCGGGGTTGCGCCGAACCCGAAGAACTACACGCTTTGGTATACTTACTGCACCGGACAGTACCGCGATCTGAACAAGCGGATCGACGCCGCGCTCAAGCTCACCCGGACGCTCTCCGAGGAGCAGACAGCGGAGATCTACGCCGAGTTCTTCGGGGTCGACGAGGTCGGCGACGCCCTGAGCACGACCAGCCAACGCATTCAGCAGTCTCTCGGCGCCATTCTCGATTACGTCGCCCACACCGGGAAGGAAACCGCCGATTACGGCGATAAGCTGCGCGCGTTTTCGGGACAGCTCTCGGCCGAGAGCCCGATCGAGGTGCTGCGCGAGCTCGTCGACGGCGTGATTCAGGAAACCCGGCAGATGGAGGAGCACAGTCGCCAGCTCGAGGCCCAGCTTCGCGAATCGAGCCGCGAGATCACGACGCTTCGCGAGACGGTCGAGGCCATCCGGCAGGAGTCGCTGACCGACGCGCTGACCGGCGTCGCCAACCGCAAGTCGTTCGATTCGGCGCTCCGCAAGGCGACCCGCGAGGCCGCCGAAGAGCGTCTGCCGCTTTGCCTCTTGATGGCCGACATCGACCACTTCAAGCGCTTCAACGACACCTTCGGCCACCAGCTCGGCGATCAGGTGCTGCGGCTCGTCGGCCGCACCTTGGTCGAGTGCATCAAGGGCCGCGACCTCGCGGCGCGCTACGGCGGCGAAGAGTTCGCGGTGATCCTGCCCAACACCAAGCTCAGCGATGCGGTGACGCTTGCCGGGAATATCTGCAAGGCGCTCGCCTCGAAGAAAGTGATCCGGCGTTCGACCGGCGAAGAGCTCGGCACGGTTACGATCTCGATCGGGGCCGCTAGTTACCGTCCGGGCGAGCCCTTGCGCGAGCTCGTCCGCCGCGCCGACCTCGCGCTTTATGCGGCGAAGGGGCGAGGGCGCAACCGGGTGCTGGCCGAGAACGAGCTCACGCCCGAGGAGCGCCGCCTGGCGAGCTGACTGACCGACGCTTACCTCTCCTTTACCCTTTTCGGCGAGACTGGGCATACGGGCGAATCCCGCCTTGCAGCCAGATCGCCCGGATGAAAGACGCCGGCGGCGGTCGTCGTTGATCGGCCGTTGCGCCAGACGTGCGGCCGATCGAGCGATGCGCTCACGAGACAGACGGACCGAGACGTCGATAGGATGGGTATCGAACGTTGGACCGATGTTGAAAAACATCATAACGGTCTTGTTCATCTTTTACGTGGCGGGCGCGCTCGCCGTGGCCACCTCGTTCTTGTACGGGCACCGCGGCGGCGGCTATGCGAGCCGGGTGATCTTTTCGCAGGCCATCGAGCGCGGGGTGTACTGGCCGGCCGACTTCCTGCGTGACGCGTTCTGAACGCCGTCGCGCGGTCGCCGTCCGGCGCAGGCGGTTTTGATACGCAATAGTCTGAATTTTCATAAAGCTATTGTCTTCCGGCGACGGACCGCGCAATGCCCGGCGAAGGACGGGCCGCGGCCGCCGCCGCCCACAAGCCCCTGGACGCTTGCGCCCAAAGATCGGATGATCGGCTCCCGCCGGGGAGGGCGAAGGGCCTCGATGCGGGGATGGTGGAACTGGTAGACACAAAGGGCTTAAAACCCTTCGGCCTTCGGGCCTTGCGGGTTCGAGTCCCGCTCCCCGCACCAGAGCTTTCCCAGACGCGCGGCAGCGCCGGCGACGCCGGCGAAAAAGACGGCGAAGGCGTCTGTCTTCGGCGACGCCCTCGAAAGGGAGCGGACCGATCCGCGTCTTCCGCGGTTGCGCGCCCCTGGCGGTGGACGGCGCGCGCCGCTCAGCGTATATAGGGCACCGGTTTCCTTGCCACGTTGCCCCGATGTTCGACATCAAAGCCATTCGCGACGCCCCCGAAACTTTCGACGCCGGGCGCGCTAAGCGCGGCCTTCCGCCGCTCGCCCGCGAGCTGATCGCGCTCGACGACGCCCGCCGCGCCGCTCAGACCCGGCTTCAGTCCATGCTGGCCCGCCGCAACGAAGCCTCGAAGGCGATCGGCCGCGCCAAGGCGCAAGGCGAGGACGCCTCCGCCCTCATGGCCGAGGTCGCCCGCCTCAAGGACGAGATTCGCGGCGCCGAAGAGGCCGAGCGCGAAGCGACCGCGGCGCTCGAACGCGCGCTCGCGGCCGAGCCCAACCTGCCCGCCGACGACGTGCCCGCCGGCGAGGACGAAAGCGCGAACGTCGAGATCCGCCGCGTGGGCGCGCCCCGCGCCTTCGACTTCGCGGTCCGCGATCACGTCGATATCGGCGAGGGGCTCGGGCTCATGGACTTCGCCGCCGCCGCCCGTATGTCGGGGGCGCGTTTCGTGGTCCTCAAAGGCGCGCTCGCCCGACTCGAACGCGCGCTCGCCGCCTTCATGCTCGATCTTCATACCCGCGCATTCGGCTACACCGAAATCGCCCCGCCGCTCCTGGTCCGCGAGCACGCCGCGTTCGGCACCGGCAACCTGCCCAAGTTCGCCGATGACCTGTTCCACACCGCCGACGGCTTCTGGCTCATTCCGACCGCCGAGATGTCGCTGACCAATTTGGTCGCTGGCGAGATCCTCGACGAAGCCGCGCTGCCGATCCGCGTCACCGCTTACACGCCCTGCTTCCGGGCCGAGGCCGGCGCCGCCGGCAAGGACACCCGCGGCATGATCCGCCAGCACCAGTTCACCAAGGTCGAGCTGGTCTCGATCGCGCACCCCGACCGTTCGGACGACGAGCTCGAACGCATGACCGGCTGCGCCGAGGAGGTGCTCAAGCGCCTCGGTCTCCCTTATCGGGTGGTGCTCCTTTGCGGCGGCGACATGGGCTTTTCGGCCCGAAAGACCTATGACATCGAGGTCTGGCTGCCGGGGCAGAACGCCTACCGCGAGATATCGAGCTGCTCCAACTGCGGCGATTTTCAGGCCCGGCGCATGAAGGCCCGCTTCCGACGCGCGGGCGAGCGCGGCACGCGCTTCGTGCACACCCTCAACGGCTCGGGGCTCGCGGTCGGGCGCACGCTCGTCGCGGTGCTCGAAAACTATCAGGAGGCCGACGGCTCGGTCACCGTGCCCGAGGCGCTCCGGCCTTATCTCGACGGGATCGAGCGCATCGAACCCGCCGCTTGAGGGGGCGGAAACCCATGCGCATCCTGGTCAGCAACGACGACGGCATCGCCGCGCCCGGGCTCAAGGTTCTCGAGCGCATCGCCCGCGAGCTTGGCCGCGACGTCTGGGTCGTCGCGCCCGAGACCGAGCAGAGCGGGGCCGCGCATTCGCTCACCCTGCACCGGCCGCTGCGCGTCCGCCGCATCACGCGGCGGCGTTTCGCCGTCGACGGCACGCCCACCGACTGCGTGATGCTGGCGATCAACACCCTGATCCCGGGACGCAAGCCCGACCTCATGCTTTCGGGCGTCAACCGGGGCAGCAACCTCGCCGACGACGTGACCTATTCGGGCACGATCGCGGCGGCCTTCGAGGCGACGCTTCTCGGGGTGCCGGCGATTGCGCTCAGCCAACGCTACGCCAACGGGCATGCGGTCCAATGGACGACCGCGGCGCAGCACGCGCCCGGACTGATTCGCCGCCTCGTCGAGATCGGCTGGCCCGAGGACGTGACCATCAACGTCAACTTTCCCGACGCGCCCGCCGATGCGGTCACCGAAGTCGTCGTTTGCCGTCAGGGGCGCCACAAGTTCGGCGACGTGCTCAGCGAACGGATCGACCCACGCGGGCGGCCTTACTACTGGATCGGCGCCGTCCGTCGCGAGGGCGAGAACGCGCCGGACACCGACATCGCGGTCGTCGAGGACGGCGGGATCGCGGTGACGCCTTTGCACCTCGACCTGACCCACGGTCCGACCAAAGAGCATCTGCGCCGCGCGTTCGACGGAACCGGCGGCTGACGCCCTGGGACGGAGCCCGGCAATGACCCTGGAATCGCGCCGAATCCGGCTTATCATGGAGCTGCGGCACGAGGGCATCAACGACACCCGGGTTCTGTCGGCGATCGAGCGCGTGCCGCGCGAGCGGTTCGTGCCCCCGACCTTCGCCGATCAGGCCTATGACAATATCGCGCTGCCCATCGGCTACGGGCAGACGATCAGCCAGCCCTTCGTCGTCGCCTACATGACCGAGAAGCTCGAGGTCGGCGATCGCATGAAGGTTCTCGAAGTCGGGACCGGATCGGGCTACCAGACGGCGGTGCTCGCCCAGCTCTGCCGGCGGATCTACACCATCGAGCGCCACCGAGAACTCTTGCGCGAGGCCGAGAGGCGGTTCGCCGCGCTTCGCCTCAACAACGTCGTCACCCGCTACGGCGACGGCAGCCGCGGCTGGCCCGAACAGGCGCCGTTCGACCGGATCATCGTCACCGCGGCCGCGGCCGAGCTGCCCGAGACCCTGGTCGATCAGCTTGCCGTGGGCGGGTTGATGGTGCTGCCTATGGGCCGCGACGTGTTCGACCAACGCCTCGTGCGCGTCCGCCGCACCGAGGACGGCCATGAGGTCGAACCCCTTCTCGATGTGCGTTTCGTTCCCCTGGTGCCCGGCGCGCCCGACGATGACCGCGATTAAGAGACCGGCGGCGATTGCGGCCCTTCTGGCGCTTGCGCTTGCGCTCGCCGCCTGCTCGCAGCGGCCCGCGCGGGTGGTGTTCCGCGGCCCCGGGACCGGCGCGCCGCCAAACGCCTCGGCGACCGGCGAGGCCGCGCCTGCGGAGGCCGCGAAAAAAGCGCCCGAGGTGCTTTCGCGCTCGCCGGCCGCAAATGGAAAGACGTCGGCCTCGTCGAAACCGCCGTCGATCCGATCGAACAAGGCTCCCCGCGTCGCCAAACCGACGCCGCCGCCCGCAAGCATCGTGGTCAGACGCGGCGACACCGTCTATGGGATCGCGCGGCGCTATGACGTAGCGGTCAAGGCGCTGATCGCCCGCAACCGGCTCAAGCCTCCTTACGCCTTACGGGTCGGCCAGACGCTGATCCTGCCGCGCGAACGCGTCCACGTGGTCGAGCGCGGCGAGACCCTGTACGCCATCGCCCGCGCCTATGGGGTCGACCTCGCGGCGCTCGCCCGCGCCAATGGACTGATCGAGCCTTATGTCTTGCGCGTGGGCCAGCGGCTGCGCGTGCCGGCGCGGGCGGACGGCGTCGCCGCGGCGCGCCGCACGCCGGTGTCGCTGGGCGACGCGGCGAGGGCGCCGACCCCGCCGCCCGCGGTCGGTCCTTTGCCGAAGCCGCCGCCGCGCGCGGGCAAGACCTTCCTGTGGCCGGTCAAGGGCAAGATCGTCACTCGTTTCGGTCCCCAGAAAGGCGGGCGCCGCAACGACGGGATCAACATTCTCGCCCCCCGCGGCGCGGCCGTCCGCGCGGCCGAGAATGGAGTCGTCGCTTATGCCGGCAACGAGCTTGCGGGCTATGGGAATCTTCTTCTGATCCGTCACGCGGGCGGCTGGACCACGGCTTACGCCCACAACGACACGCTTCTCGTGCGCCGCGGCGACATCGTGCGCCGGGGCCAGGTGATCGCGCGGGTGGGTTCGACCGGCGGGGTCTCCCGTCCGCAGGCCCATTTCGAGATTCGCCGCGGGGCCGAGGCGGTCGATCCGCTCAAGCTTTTGTCGCGGAACTGAGGACGGCGAAGACCGCGCTCTGCGGGCTCAACCGATCTCGATTTGGGCTCCCAGACGGCCGGCGAGATCTTGAATGAACTGCCAGGCGACCCGGCCCGAGCGCGCCCCCCGCGTCATCGCCCATTCCCGCGCCTGGGCGCGGAGCTCGTCGCCCGAAATTTCGAGTCCGAAGGCCTCGGCATAGCCCGCGACCATCTCGTCGAACAGTTCCTGGGTGCAGGCGTGGAAGCCGAGCCAGAGGCCGAAACGGTCGGACAGCGAGACCTTTTCCTCCACGCTTTCGGCCGGGTTGATCGCGGTCGAGCGTTCGTTTTCGATCATCTGCCGGGGCATCAGGTGGCGACGATTCGAGGTGGCGTAGAAGATCACGTTGGCCGGCCGGCCTTCGATGCCGCCTTCGAGCACGGCCTTGAGCGACTTGTAGCTCGCGTCCTCGCCGTCGAACGAGAGATCGTCGCAGAAGATCACGAAGCGCCGCGGGCTCTCCCCCAGGATGGCGAGAAGCCGGGGAAGACTGGGGATGTCCTCGCGGTGGATCTCGACCAGCGCGAGCGCGCGCGGCCGCTCGGCGTTGACGGCGGCGTGCACGGCCTTGACCAGAGAGCTCTTGCCCATCCCGCGGGCCCCCCAGAGAAGGGCGTTGTTGGCGGGCAGGCCGGCGGCGAAGCGCCGGGTGTTGTCGATCAGGATGTCGCGCTGGCGTTCGATTCCTTTGAGAAGCGCGACATCGATCCGGTTGACGCGGACGACGGGCGCGAGAACGCCCACGTCGGCCCGCCAGATGAAGGCGTCGGCGGAATCGAGATCGGCCGCAGGCGGGGCCGCGGGCGCCAGGCGCTCGAGCGCCTGGGCGATACGCTGGAGCAGGGGTTCGAGCCTGTCCTCTGGCATCCCGTCACCTCGATCGCCATATCGACTGGAACGGCGGCGCGGCACGGTAGCATAGGGCGCACGCGCGGCGGAAGCGGGGTTTGGGCTCGCATCGGCCGGCCGGGCCGCGAACAGCCGCGGAAGCCCGCGGCGCGGCTTGCAAATCGGACCGCCGGCGGTATAGTCCGGCGAACCTCACGGCACGGGAAGGACCAGGATATGCTTATATCACCGGCTTACGCCCAGACGGCGGCGGGGCCAGCGGGGGGCGGAATGTTGATCCAGCTTCTTCCGCTCATCCTGATTTTCGTGGTGTTCTACTTTCTGTTGATTCGGCCTCAACAGAAAAAGATGAAGCAGCACCGCGAGATGCTTGCCAATATCCGGCGCGGGGACCGGATCGTGACCGGCGGCGGTATCGTCGGACGGGTAGCCCGTGTCGAGGGAGACGACGAGCTCATCGTCGAGATCGCGCCCGAAACCAAGGTTCGGGTTCGGCGCTCGACCGTCTCCGAAGTCATCTCGCGCAGCGAACCTGCGACCGCCACCGGCGGCGACGAGAAGAAAAACGCATCGGCCAAGAAGAAAGGCGCGCGCAAACGGTCGGAGGAATCCGCGACCGAGAACGACAAGGCCGACGGCTGATCGCAGCGCTCGATGCTCCACTTTCCGGCCTGGAAGACCTACCTTATCCTCGGCATTTGCTTGCTTGGGGTGATTTTCGCTGCGCCGAACCTGTTTTCGCGCCAGCAGGTCGAGGCTTTGCCCGATTGGCTGCCGCACAAGCAGATCAACCTGGGGCTCGACCTTCAGGGCGGCTCGCATCTTCTGCTCGAGGTCGAGGTCGGCGCGGTGGTGCGCGAGCGTCTGACCGCGCTCGTCGACGAGGCGCGGATCAAGCTGCGCGGCGCGCGCATCGGATACAAGGGCCTTGGCGTGACGGGCGACAGCGTCGTGGTGACGATCCGCAAGCCCGAGGACGTGGCCGAGGCCCGCCGGTTGCTCTCCGACATCGACCGCGACGTGATCGTGACCGAGGGCGAGAACGGCCGGCTCGCCATGAAGCTGAGCGAACAGGCGCTCAAGGCGATGCGCGATTCGGCGGTGACCCAGTCGCTCGAGATCGTGCGCCGCCGGATCGACGAGACCGGCACCCGCGAACCGACCATCCAGCGCCAAGGCGAAGACCGCATCCTCGTCCAGCTTCCGGGCGTCGACGATCCCGACCGCATCAAGCAGCTTCTCGGCAAGACGGCGAAGCTCAGCTTCCGGCTGGTCGACACCAACACCACCGTGGCCGATGCGCTCGCCGGGCGGCTGCCGCCGGGCTCCGAGATTCTCGAGGCCGACGACGAGTACGACGCCAGCGGCAGGCCGATCAAGTACGTCGTCCGCAAGCGCGTGATGGTGAGCGGCGACAACCTGGTCGACGCCCAGCCTTCGTTTCAGAACGGCGAGCCGGTGGTCTCCTTCCGCTTCGACCCCATCGGCGCGCGCAAGTTCGGCGACGTGACCAAGAAGAACGTCGGCCGCCCCTTCGCCATCGTGCTCGACAACAAGGTCATCAGCGCGCCCGTGATCCGCGAGCCGATCACCGGCGGGCGAGGGGTCATCTCGGGCCGTTTCACGGTCCAGGAAGCGACCGATCTCGCGCTTCTGTTGCGGGCCGGCGCGTTGCCGGCCCCGCTCACCATTCTCGAAGAACGCTCGGTGGGCCCCGACCTCGGCGCCGATTCGATCCGGGCGGGCGAGATCGCGGCGGTTCTCGGCATGGTGTTCGTGGTCGTTTTCATGGCCGTCTGTTACGGCCTGTTCGGGATGATCGCCAACTTCGCGCTGCTCGTGAACCTGGTCTTGATTCTGGGGGCGCTTTCGGTCCTTCAGGCGACGCTCACTTTGCCGGGGATCGCCGGCATCGTGCTCACCATCGGCATGGCGGTCGACGCGAATGTGCTGATCTTCGAGCGAATCCGCGAAGAGGTCGCCAACGGACGGACGCCGTTCTCGGCGATCGACGCCGGCTATCAGCGCGCGCTGACCACGATCATCGATTCGAACGTCACCACCTTTATCGCGGCGATCCTTCTGTTCGGTCTCGGCTCTGGGCCGGTCAAGGGCTTCGGCGTCACCCTCGCCATCGGCATCGTAACTTCGATGTTCACGGCGGTCATGGTCAGCCGTTTGATCATTGTGACCTGGCTTCGCAGGCGGCGACCCAAGATGTTGCCGATCTGATCCGAGGGAGAGAGACGGCATGCGACCGGTCCGGCTGATTCCGAACAAGACGAAGATTCGATTCGTCCGCCTTTTTCGCGTCTGCGTCATCGTGTCGGGACTCGCGGTCCTGGGCTCGCTCGCCTTGTTCTTCGGGCGCGGGCTCAACTACGGCATCGACTTCCTCGGCGGCACCATGATCGAGGTGCGGACCCCGGGGCCGGCCGATCTCGGCAAGATGCGCAAGGCGCTGGGCGGGCTCGGGCTCGGCGAGGTGGCGCTCCAGGAGTTCGGCGCCGCCAACGACGTGCTGATCCGAATCGCCCGCCAGCCGGGCGGCGACAAGGCGCAGCTCGCCGCCGTTGAGACCGTGAAGAAGGCGCTTGCCGATATGGGCGAAGGCAAGATCGACTATCGCCGCGTCGAGGTCGTCGGGCCGAAGGTGAGCGGCGAGCTCGTCGAGGCCGGAACCATCGCCGTTCTCAGCGCCGTGTTCGCGATGCTCGTCTATATCTGGTTCCGGTTCGAGTGGCAGTTCTCGGTCGGAGCGGTGCTCGCGCTGATCCACGACGTCATTCTGACCATCGGGATGCTTTCACTGACCCAGATGGAGTTCAATCTCGCAAGCATCGCGGCGCTTCTCACCATCGTCGGCTACTCGATCAACGACACCGTGGTGGTTTACGACCGGATGCGCGAGAACCTGCGCAAGTACAAGGCGAAAAGCGTGGCCGAGGTGATCGATCTCTCGATCAACGAGACGCTTTCGCGGACCACGATGACCGCGCTGACCACGCTGCTTGCGCTGTTCGCGCTCTACTTCTTCGGCGGCAAGGTGATCGCGAGCTTCACCTTCGCTATGATCTGGGGCGTATTCGTCGGCACCTACTCGTCGATCTTCATCGCCGCGCCGCTCCTTCTGTGGTTCACGAAGGCGCGCCCGGGCGGCGAAGGGGCCGGCGGCGAGAAAGAGAAAGAGGCCGAAGCCATCGAGGCGAAGGAGGGCGTCGCGCCCTAGCCGCTCGAATGCCGGAGGGCGCGACGCAGGCGAAGCGATGGAATTCACGCCGGAGACGGCTCCCGGACGAAAGCTGATCCAAGCCTATGGCGAGGGCGGTTTCCGCATCAACGGCGAGCGGATCAGGGGCTCGGTCCTCGTCTTTCCCGATCAGGTGATGTCCTGGCGGGCGGCGCGCTTCGAGGACGTCACCGTCGAAAGCCTGTCGGCGATTCTCGGCGCTCAGCCGCGGATCGAGCTTTTGGTCGTCGGCTGCGGCGCGCGTCTCGCCCATCCCGAGCCGGCTCTCCGGGCCCATCTCATGGCCGCCGGGCTCGTCGCCGAGTTCATGGACACGGGCGCGGCCTGCCGCACTTTCAACCTCTTGGTGACCGATGCTCGCCGGGTGGCCGCGGCGCTGATCGCGGTCGAGTA
>CAYYWV010000013.1:28735-33261 GCA_964475385.1 uncultured Alphaproteobacteria bacterium
CTTTCCGCCGTCTGTTCATCGTGGCCTCGCGGTAAGAGGTTGGCGGGCATGAAAAAGGGGGCCGAAGCCCCCTTGATCATGGCGTTCTTCGCAGCCCTCAGTAGAGGTTCTGCGCCGAGACCATGGCGTAGAGCATGGGGATCGAAAGAAGGGTGTTCGTGCGCGAGAACAGCATCGCGGTGCGGCCCGCGGCCTTCTTTTCCTCGGCCGAGGCCTCGACGATGCCGAGCGCCTTCTTCTGGTTGGGCCAGATCACGAACCAGACGTTGAACCACATGATCGCGCCCAGCCACATGCCGATCCCGATCGCCGTGTGCTTGGCGACGCCGTCGGTGAGGCCGATCGCGATGGCGTCGACGATGTAGCCGTTGATCCAGGCGAGGAGAAGGCCGGTCACGATGGTGCTCATCGCCCCCCAGCGGAACCAGAACAACGCCGCCGGGGCGATGACCTTGCCGATCGCCGGCTTGTGCTCGTCGGGGATTTTGGGCATCGACGGAATCTGGACGAAGTTGAAGTACCACAAAAGCCCGATCCACATTACGCCGCTGAGGACGTGGAGCCAGCGGAAGAAAAAAGACCACCAGTTGCGATCGAGTTCGAGGCCCTGACCGTGCCAGCCGACGACCACGATGACCATGATCACCAAAACGACCAGGCCGGCGACGATCGTGCTCGGAAGCTTTTCGAGTATCTTGCCCATGAGAGATCCCCTTTCCCCGGATAATGACGGTATGATTTTGCAATTGCCGCTCATATTAGGCGCAACGGGGGGGAGATCAAGCGCGGGCGTGCGGCCGTGATGGCGGTCCCCGCGGGTCTTTCCGACTGCGCGCGCATGCTTCGCCGGGGCGATCCGGACCGCTATCTCTGCGCCTTGTTCGCCCCCGCCGACCGCCGCGAAGGGGTGTTCGCGCTCTACGCCCTCAACCTCGAGCTCGCCCGCGCCCGCGAGGCGGCGCGCGAACCCATGCTCGGGCTCATGCGGCTTCAGTGGTGGCGCGACGCGCTCGACGCCATGATCGCGGGGCGGTCGCCGCCCGATCATGCGGTGATGCGCGCCCTTGCGCCTGTGGCCAAACGCCTCGACCGCAATCTTTTGGCGGCGATGATCGAGGCCCGCGCCCGCGACTTCGACGAGACGCCTTTCGCCACGCTCGCCGATCTCGAGGCCTATGTGGAGGCGACCGCCGCGGCCCTGATCCGGCTCGCGCTCGGCCTGCTCGGCGCTGCGACGCCGCAGGCGCAGGAGGCCGCGGGCCACGTCGGGGGCGCCTTTGGGCTTGCGGGCCTTTTGCGGGCGTTGCCTTACCACGCCCGGGCGCGCCGGCTTTATCTGCCGGTCGACCGGCTTACGGCCGAAGGCGTCGCGCCCGAGGCGATCTTCGCTGGCTCCTCAGGGCCGGGGCTTGGCCGTGTGGTCGCCGAGATCGCGGCCGTGGCGCAGGACCGGCTCGCCGCGGCGCGCGCGCTTCGCGGCCAAGCCCCGCGGGAGGCGGCGTCGGCGCTTCTTCCGGCCCGGCTCGCCGCATACGATCTCGCAAGGCTCCGCCGGCTGGGTTTCGATCCGTTCGCGCCCGCGCTTGCGGCGAGCGGCTTCGGCCGCCGCCTTGCGGTCGTCGCCGGCGGGCTCAGCGGACGGTGGTGGTGACGAAGGGCCGGGCGGCGTCCTTGCCCTACGCGGCCGCGGTTTCGCCTTCGGCTTCGAGCCAAGCCTCGAGGTCGGCGAGCGCCCGGCGCGCATACGCGGGCTTGCGCTGGGCCTTGGGCGTCCGGCCTTCGAGCGGCGGGAACAGGCCGAAGTTCAC
This sequence comes from uncultured Alphaproteobacteria bacterium, assembly GCA_964475385.1. Classification (GTDB taxonomy): domain Bacteria; phylum Pseudomonadota; class Alphaproteobacteria; order JAAXGF01; family JAAXGF01; genus CAYYWV01. Next base: position 30,544 of record CAYYWV010000013.1, read on the forward strand.
GTTCATGGGCTGGAACGTCGCCGCGTCCGCGCCGCCCGTGATATGCGCGAGAAGCGCGCCAAGCGCGGTCGTCGGCGGCGGGGGCGCGGGCGTCCTGCCGCGCCGCTCGGCGGCGGCGAAGCGTCCGGCGAGAAGGCCGATCGCCGCGCTTTCCACATAGCCTTCGACGCCCGTGATCTGGCCGGCGAAACGGATATGGGGCCGCGATTTCAGGCGAAGCGCGGAATCGAGAAGCCGAGGGCTGTTGAGGAAAGTGTTGCGGTGCAGCCCGCCGAGCCGGGCGAAGCGCGCGCCCTCGAGCCCCGGGATCATGCGGAAGATGCGCGTCTGCTCGCCGTGCTTCAGCTTGGTCTGGAAGCCGACCATGTTGTAGAGCGTGCCGAGCGCGTTGTCCTGGCGGAGCTGGACCACGGCGTAGGGCTTCTCGCCGGGGCGATGGGGGTTGGTGAGCCCGACCGGCTTGAGCGGCCCGAAGCGCAAGGTCTCGCGCCCGCGCGCGGCCATCACCTCGATCGGCAGGCAGCCCTCGAAGTAGGGCGTATCGCGCTCCCAGTCCTTGAAGGCGGCGCACTCGCCGGCGAGGAGGGCGTCGACGAAAGCCTCGTACTGCGCCCGGTCGAGCGGGCAGTTGATGTAAGCGGCGGCGTCGCCGCCTGGGCCTGCGCGGTCGTAGCGCGACTGGAACCACGCCTTCGAGAAGTCGATCGAATCCTTGTAGACGATGGGCGCGATGGCGTCGAAGAAGGCGAGGCTTTCCTCGCCGGTCGCCTCGGCGATCGCGCGCGCGAGCGCGGACGAGGTGAGCGGCCCTGTCGCGACGATCGCCGAGCCCCAGTCCTCGGGCGGCAACGTTGTCACCTCTTCGCGGCGGATCTCGACCAGGGGGTGGGCTTCGAGCGCGGCCTGAACGGCGGCGGCGAAGCCTTCGCGGTCGACCGCGAGCGCGCCGCCGGCGGGCACCTGGTTGGCGTCGGCGGCCTTCATGATCAGCGAGTCGCAGCGCCGCATCTCGGCGTGCAGAAGCCCGACCGCGTTACGCTCGGCGTCGTCGGAGCGGAAGGAGTTCGAGCAGACGAGCTCAGCCAGTCGGTCGCTCACATGGGCCTCGGTCCCGCGCACCGGGCGCATCTCGTGAAGCGCCACGGGCGCGCCCGCCCGCGCGAGCTGCCAGGCGGCCTCCGCGCCCGCGAGCCCGCCGCCCACCACGTGAACGGGATCGCCTCTTGCCGTCATCGTCTTGTCCCCGGCTTGGTCTCCGTTCGTCGTCTGGGGTGAAAGTGGGGCGGAGAGGCGCGAAACGCAAGCGCGGCTTGCCGGACCGCTGCGGTCGTGTCAGGTTTGCCCGGACCGACAACGAACGACGATAGCCAACGACGATGAGGGGAAGCCGGTGACCGCGCGCGCCGACCAGCAAAAAATCCGCGCCGCCGCCCGCAGCCTCGACTATGTCGAGCCGGGCATGACGCTGGGCCTCGGCTCGGGCTCGACCGCCGCCCATATGGTGCGCCTGCTCGGCGAACGGGTGCGCGCCGGGCTCGCCGTGCGCGGGGTGGCCACCTCGCGGGCGACCGAGGCGCTCGCCGCCGAGGCCGGGATTCCGCTTCTCACCCTTGAAGACGTCACCCGGCTCGATCTCACCATCGACGGGGCCGACGAGGTCGACCGCGCGCTTCGGCTCATCAAAGGGGGCGGGGGCGCGCTCCTGCGCGAGAAGGTGGTGGCCTCGGTTTCCGACCGCCTGGTCATCATCGCCGACCGCTCGAAGCGGGTGGAACGGCTCGGCGCCTTTCCGCTCCCGGTCGAGGTCGTGCGCTTCGCCTGGAAGGTGGTCGCCGAGGCGCTCGGAGCCGACGGCGCGCAGGTCGTCTTGCGAATGCGCGACGGCGCGCCCTTCGTGACCGACGAAGGGCATTACATCCTCGACTGCGCCTTCGGCGCGATCGCCGACCCGGAAGCGCTCGCGGCCCGGATCGGCGCGATCCCGGGCGTCGTCGAGCACGGCCTGTTCATCGACATGGCGGACGTGGCGATCTTCGCCGGCGACGACGGGGAAGAGGTGGTCTCGCGCGGCGGCTGAACCCGCCGCAGAGCGGGCTTTCAGGCGCGGCGACGCTCCGCCCCGCGGCCCATGTAGGCGGCGAGATACCGGCCGGTGTAGCTTTCCGCCACCGAGGCGACCCGTTCGGGCGGGCCTTCGGCGACGATGCGTCCGCCGGCGTCGCCGCCCTCGGGACCGAGATCGACGATCCAGTCGGCGGTCTTGATGACCTCGAGGTTGTGCTCGATGACCACGACCGTGTTGCCGGCGTCCACCAGCGCGTGCAGCACTTCGAGCAGCCGGCGCACGTCCTCGAAGTGGAGCCCGGTGGTGGGCTCGTCGAGGATGTAGAGCGTGCGCCCCGTGGCCCGCCGCGAAAGCTCTTTCGAGAGCTTGACCCGCTGGGCCTCGCCGCCCGAGAGCGTGGTCGCCGGCTGGCCGATCTTGACGTAGCCGAGGCCGACCCGTTGCAGGGTTTGCAGCTTGTCGCGAATCGTCGGGATCGCGCTGAAGAAGGCGAGGCCTTCGTCGATCGTCATATCGAGGACGTCGGCGATCGACTTGCCTTTGAAGCGGACCTCCAGCGTCTCGCGGTTGTAACGCTTGCCCTTGCAGACGTCGCACTGGACGTAGATGTCGGGCAGGAAGTGCATCTCGATCTTGATCAGGCCGTCGCCCTG
>CAYYWV010000014.1:0-32746 GCA_964475385.1 uncultured Alphaproteobacteria bacterium
CTACTTCAACGGCCAGCAGGAAGGCTCGCTCGCGAACACGAACGACGCCGAGAACCAGTTCTTCACGGCGGCGGTGAGCTATACCCTCGGCCCGGGAATCCGGACCAGCCTGACCTACCTCAACGCCTCGGTCGACGGCGAGAGCGCGAGCGCTACCGACGACAACCAGGGCAACGCAGTCATCTGGGGCCTTCAGCTCGGGTTCTGAACGCGCCAGAGAACGCATCGCGGCGGTCTTCGCCGCGGGACTCGAGGGGCGGGGCGACCCGCCCCCTCCTTTTTCGGGTATTTCTTGTCCTTTTCGGCCGTCGCGGAACATGCTCTGGCTCGGGCCATGAAGAGGAACGCCGCGCGCAGCATGCACAGACGCAAGAGGCGCTTGTTCGGGCGCTCGACGCCGGAGTCCGCGCCCATCGGGCGGGCCGGATCGCGGCGGCGGTCGCCGCCTACGAGCGGGCGCTCGCGCTCGATCCGGACTACGCCGGCGCCGTGTTCAACCTTTCGGTCGTTCCCGCCGCGCTCGGCGATCGGACCGACGACGAGGCGTGAATAGCCGAAACCTGCGCCTTGCCGCAGCGGCGCGACTGGGCTACAAACACGCGCTCGCCGGGCGCGATTCCGGGCGGGAACGCGTACGCGCGCCCCACCGCCGGGGACGCGCGGACCCACGCAGTGCGGAGACCGTCGGTGGCTGGCATTCTTTGGTTGGCGTCTTACCCTAAATCGGGGAACACTTGGCTCAGGGCCTTTCTCGCCAACTACTTCACCAACGCCAAAGAGCCGGTTGCGATCAACGACCTGCCGCGATTCATCTTCGGCGATGGCGTCTCGGCGCCGTTCGAGAAGGTCGCCGGCCGTTCGGTCGCCGACATGGACGAGCACCAGATCCAGCGCCTGCGTCCGTTGGTCCATCGCATGTTCGCCGAATCGAGCCCCGATACGGTCTTCGTCAAGACCCACAACGCGATCGCCTTTCTCGACGACATCCCGACAATCACGCCCGAGTACACGGCGGGCGCGATCTATGTCATCCGCAACCCGCTCGATACCGCGGTCTCTTATGCGCATCACTACGGGATCGATCTCGACCGAACGGTGGAGGTCATGGGCTCGGACGAGCTTTTGCTGCCGACCCACGGCCATCTCGTCTGCCAGTACCTGGGAAGCTGGTCGAGCCACGTCAAAAGCTGGCTCGAGGAACCGGGTCTTAACCTTCATGTGGTGCGCTACGAGGACATGGTGGCCAAGCCTCTCAAGACCTTCCGGCGGATCGTCAAGTTTCTCGGCTTGCCGGTCGAACCGCCGCGGCTCAAGCGGGCGATCCGCAACGCCTCGTTCAAGGCGCTCGCGAGTCAGGAAAAGAAGGCCGGCTTTATCGAGGCCGTGCCGATCGACAACCGGGTCTTCTTCCGTAAGGGCAAGGTCGGCGACTGGCGGAACCACCTTACGCCTGAGCAGGTTCGGCGCCTGATCGACGATCACCGCGAGGTCATGAAAGCGCACGGCTATCTCAAACCCGACGGCACGCCCACCTTTTGAAGGCGCCGCGGTCGGATTACGGACGGAACCCCTGGGATGGATCATCTGGATCGGCTCGAAAGCGAAAGCATCTACATCTTCCGCGAGGCCTTCAATCGGCTCGATCGCATCGGGATGCTGTGGTCGATCGGCAAGGATTCGAACGTGATGGTCTGGCTGGCGCGCAAGGCCTTCTTCGGCCATGTGCCGTTTCCGGTCCTGCACGTGGACACGGGCAAGAAGTTCCCCGAGATGTACGCCTTCCGCGACCGCTACGCCAAGGAATGGGGGCTCGACCTGATCGTGGGCGACTGTCCGCCGGTCGAGGAGATGGACGAAAGCCTGCCGCCCGCGACCCGTTCGGCGGCGCGCAAGACGGCGGGGCTCAAACGCCTGATCGCCGAGCGGGGGTTCACCGGCATCATCGCGGGCATCCGCCGCGACGAGGAGGGGACGCGCTCGAAGGAACGGGTGTTCAGCCCCCGCGGCGCGGCCGGCGAGTGGGACTTCCGCGATCAGCCGCCCGAGTTCTGGGACCAGTACAACACCGATTTCCCGCCGGGCACGCACGTGCGGGTCCATCCGCTCCTCGGCTGGACCGAGATCGACATCTGGCGCTACATCGCGCGCGAAGGCATCCCGGTGGTCGATCTCTACTTCGCGCGCGACGGCAAGCGTTACCGTTCGCTCGGCGATCACGACATCACTTTCCCGGTCGAAAGCGAGGCTGCGACGATCGAGGAGATCATCGCCGAGCTCGCCGAAACCACGGTCGCCGAGCGGAGCGGCCGGGCCATGGATCACGAGGCGGAAGACTCGTTCGAGCGCCTCCGGGTCGAGGGGTACATGTGATGGCTGGCGACGATAAAACGCCGGCTGCGCCCGAAGGGCCGATGGGCGGCGCTGCGGCCGCGACGGCGCGGCCTGCGCTGCGCCACGCGATGCCGATCGTGATCGTCGGCCACGTGGATCACGGCAAGTCGACCTTGGTCGGTCGCCTGATCCACGACACCGGCTCGATGCCGGCGGGCAAGGTCGATGAGATCCGCGCGGTCTGCGCGCGCCGGGGAATGCGGTTCGAGTGGGCCTTTCTGATGGACGCCTTCCAGGCCGAGCGCAACCAGGGCGTGACCATCGATTCGGCGCAGATCTGGTTCCGCGGCCGCAAGCGCGACTACGTGATCATCGACGCGCCGGGGCACCGCGAGTTTCTCAAGAACATGGTGACCGGCGCCGCCCGGGCCGAAGCCGCGGTCCTGGTCGTCGACGCGGTCGAAGGGGTCCGCGAGCAGTCGCGACGCCACGGGTATCTGCTCTACATGCTGGGGGTGCGCCAGGTCGTCGTCGTGGTCAACAAGATGGATCTCGCCGATTACGACGCCGAGCGCTTCGCCGCCATCGCCTCCGAGATGCGCGCCTACCTCGCCCGGCTCGGCATCGTGCCCATGCACGTGATCCCGGTGTCCTCGCGCGAGGGCGACAACGTGGTCGAGCGCTCGGCGCGCATGGACTGGTACGACGGGCCGACAGCGGTCGATGCGCTCGACGGCTTCGCGCCCGAGCCTTCGCTCGCCGAGCTGCCGCTGCGCTTCCCGCTTCAGGACATTTACCGCTTCGACGACCGGCGCATCCTCGCCGGCCGGATCGAGACCGGGCGGTTGCGCGTGGGCGATACGCTCCTGTTTTCGCCGTCGAACAAGACCGCGCGCGTCGCCAGCATCGAGAGCTGGCCCGAGACCCGAACCCGCGCCGAGGCGGCGGCGGGCGAATCGATCGGCATCACCCTCGACGAGCAGATCTTCGTCGAGCGCGGCGAGATCGCGAGCCTGGTCGAGCGCCCGCCGATCGAGACCACCGTGTTCCGCGCCCATCTGTTCTGGCTCGGGCGGACGCCGCTCGAGGTCGGCGCGCGCTACAAGCTCAAGCTCGCGTCCCTCGAGGCCCCGGTCGAGGTCCAGGCCATCGGCCGGGTGATCGACACCGGCGACCTCGGGACCGCTCCGGCCGAGCGGGTCGAGCGCAACGGGGTCGCCGAGGTGGTTCTGCGCTCGCCGCGGATGCTCGCGCTCGACGAGTTCGCGTCGAACCCGCGCACCGGGCGCTTCGTGCTCGTCGACGGCTATGCGATCGCCGGCGGCGGCATCATCAGCATGGAGGGCTACCCCGACCAGCGCAGCCTGATCACCGCCAAAGGCACAAACCTCACCGCGGTCGCGTCCGGGGTGACGGCCGAGGCCCGGGCGCTCCGCAACGGCCATCGCGGCGGGGTGCTGTGGTTCACCGGGCTTTCGGGCGCCGGCAAGTCGACGCTCGCGCTCGAGGTCGAGGCCGAGCTGTTCCGCAAGGGCTACCACGTCTATGTCCTCGACGGCGACAACGTGCGCCGGGGGTTGAGCGCGAACCTCGGCTTCTCGCCCGAGGACCGGGCCGAGAACATCCGCCGCGTGGGCGAGGTCGCGGCCCTGTTCGCGGACGCGGGCTTTATCGCGATCACGGCGTTTATCTCGCCTTACCGGGCCGACCGCGAGCGCGCCCGCGCCTCGGCCGAAGCGTTCCGCCCCGACAGCTTCCACGAGATCTACGTTTCCGCCGACCTCGCGATCTGCGAACAGCGCGACCCCAAGGGGCTTTACCGCCGGGCGCGCGCGGGCGAGATTCGCGAGTTCACCGGGATCAGCGCGCCCTACGAGCCGCCCGAGGCGGCCGAGCTCGTCGTCGACACCGGGGCCAACGATGTCGAGGCCTGCGTCGCCAAGATCGTCAGCTACATCGAGCGGCACTTCGCCCTCACGCCGGAGAAGCAGCGCAAGAAACCCGCGCGCGCGAAGCCCGGATCGGCGAAGAAGAAGACATGACCGTCGATCCGCCGACGAGCGCCGGCGAGACCGCGCCCGACCCGGCCGCGGCGCTCGCCGCGGTGCGCGCCCGGATCGACGCGGCGGCGCGGGCGGCCGGGCGCGATCCGGCCGAGATCGCGCTGGTCGCGGTCGCCAAGACCCACGGCGCAGAGCGCATTCTTCCCGTTCTCGAGGCCGGGCACCGGGTCTTCGGCGAGAACCGCGTTCAAGAGGCCCAGGCCAAGTGGCCCGCGCTCAAGGAACGGTTTCCCGACATCGCGCTTCACCTGATCGGGCCGCTGCAAACCAACAAGGTCCGCGCGGCGGTCGCGCTGTTCGACGTGATCGAGACCGTCGACCGACCCAAGCTCGCCCGCGCGCTCGCCGCCGAGATGGAGCGAACGGGCCGCCGTCTGCCCTGCTTCATCGAGGTCAATACCGGCGAGGAGCCCCAGAAGGCCGGGGTGCGGCCCGAGGACGCCGACGCCTTCATCCGCGCGTGCGTCGACGAGTTCGGCCTCGACGTCGCCGGGCTCATGTGCATCCCGCCGCTCGACGAAGAGCCTGCGCTTCACTTCGCGCTGCTTGCCGAGATCGCGCGCCGCAACGGGCTCGGCGGGCTGAGCATGGGCATGTCGGCCGACTTCGAGATCGCCATCCGTTTCGGCGCGACCCATGTTCGCGTCGGGACCGCGATCTTCGGCCCCCGGCCGCTCAATCGGCCCTGATCGTCAGCCAGGCCTCATCGTCGATCGCGGCGAGCAAGGTTTCAAGATCGTCTCGGGCGAGCGCGACGCAGCCTTCGGTGGGGCGATAGTCGGGCTGCGCGAGATGGAGAAAGATCGCGCTGCCTGCGCCCGCGACCACGGGATCGTCGTTGTAGCCGAGCACGACCAGGATGTCGTAAAGCGCATCGGCCCGCCACAAGGGCTCGAACCGGGCCGCGTAAGGCTGGCGCACGGGCCGGTTGTAGGCCGGGTCCGCCGGGTCGTCGCACCAAGCGTCCAAGGGGTCGAGCGGACGGGCGGGAAGCGCGGTTCGCGGCCGGTCCAGGCGGTCCGCCCGGTAAAGGAGACGACGAAGCGGGAATCGTCCCGCAGGCGTCGCGCCGTCGCCTTCGCGCTTGTCCGCGCGCACGCCGCCGCGGCCGAGCGCGCAACGCAAGGATTTGTCGTTCCACGCGAGCGTTCCGTCGGCGGTCACGACGATCTCTATCATCCGTTCCTCCGGCGCGGCGCTGCGAACGGTCGATCGCGACGCAGGCTCGCGCCGTCAGAGCAGGCTGTCAACCTTGGACGCCGCCGGCGCGGCGGGACCGCGCGGGATCAGCCCGCCCGCGGCCTCGTACTTGTCGAGCGCCCGCGCCATGGCGTCGAGGATGGCGGCGTTCGGCGGCGGTTTGGCGGCCGCCGCCGCATAACGGGCGGCGAGGGCGGCGGCGTCCTCCTTCGCCCGCGGGATGCGCGAAAGCCAGACCGGCGCGGCGTCCTTCGCGCCCTCGTCTTCGCGCGCCTGCCGGGTCGGCTCCGCCTCCGCGACCGGACCGGCGGGCGGCGCATCCGCTGCGGCGAAGGCGCGGCGCAAGGGGCGCGGTCCGTCCTCGGGGCCGTCCGGGGGGGCGGGCGCATCCGCCGCCGCGAGCGCGCGCGGCGCATCGGCCGCGCCGCCCTCTTCGCCGTCGAGAAACGCGATCGCCTGCGCGCCGAGGTCGCGGCCCGAGGTCTCGGCGACGATCGCGTTGACCACGGCGCCGGCGAGCCCGGCGACGCCGCCGAACAAGGCGCCGCCGAAGATGCGGGCGCCGGGCGCGATCTCATCGCCGGTGATCGCGCGGTAAACAGCGCCGACCACCGGGATGTGCTGAAGCGGGTTGATCAGATCGAGAACGTCGCCGAAGGTGAACCCGTCCGCGCCCCAAAAACCGGCTCCTGCGCGGCCGCCGCTGCGCGCCGCGCCGGTCGCCTCAGCCCGCGCTGACGTCACGGGCGCGGGCTGCTCGGCGCGCAGGTCGCCTCGCGTCGAGCCGTACCGGACCAGGAATTCGATCGCCATCCGAATGCCTCCGCTTGGGGAGAAGCAAGCGGCGGGCCAAAAGCGGAATCGCGCCGGATCAAAGGGTTGGGCCGCAGAGACCGGAGGCCGCGCGCGCTCGCCCGGCAGAGCTTGCCGGGCGAGCGGCACGATCTTCCGCGCAAAGCCCGAGGCGGCTGCCTCTTACTTTCGCAGGCCAACTGCGCTATAGACTGCCAAAGGCGAGACGAACCCGAGGACAACAACCAAGGAGGGCGCCGTGACTCTCGGCCGGCGGATTCTGATCGTCGACGACGATACGGCGTTGCGCCAGTCGCTTGCCGAGCAGCTTCAGCTCCACGAGGAGTTCGAGATCGGCGAGGCGGCGAGCGGCGCCGAAGCGCTCGAGAAGGTGAGGGAGCAGCGCTACGATCTTCTTCTGCTCGACGTCGGCCTTCCCGACATCGACGGCCGCGAGCTGTGCAAGGTGATCCGCCGCGGCGGCCACAAGATGCCGGTCATCATGCTGACCGCCGCGGACACCGACGCCGACACCATCCTGGGCCTCGAATCGGGCGCCAACGACTACGTGACCAAGCCGTTCCGGCTCGGCGTGCTGCTCGCGCGCATCCGCTCCCAGCTCCGCCAGCACGAGCAGAGCGAGGACGCGGTCTTCACCATCGGTCCTTACAGCTTCCGGCCGAGCGCCAAGCTGCTTCTCGACACCGAGACCAACCGCAAGATCCGGCTGACCGAGAAGGAGACGGCGATCCTCAAATACCTCTACCGCACCGGCGACAAGGTGGTTCCGCGCGAGGTGCTGCTCGACGAGGTCTGGGGCTACAACGCAGGCGTGGCGACGCATACGCTCGAGACCCACATCTACCGGCTGCGCCAGAAGATCGAGCGCGACCCGTCGAACGCCCAGATCCTGGTGACCGAGCCCGGCGGCTACCGTCTCGTTCCCTGAGGGGGCTTTCCGTTCCCTCCTGAAGCCTGGGACGCCGCCGCGCCCGCGCGCGCGGCCCCGCCGATCGCGCCGATGCGCGCGAGGTAACGGCCAAGGCCGAAGGCGCCAAGCCCGGCGAGCGCCGTCAGCGCGCCGAACAGGGGCCAGACCGCCCTCCAGCCGGGGGCGAACGACAGCGCCGCGGCGAGCAGAACCGGCCCGACCAGGACCCCGAGGTTGCGCCCGGTCATCAGGGCGCCGAAACGGCTGCCTGCCCGTCCATCGGGGCCGGCCATGATCCAGGGCAGCGAGAACAGGCAGACCGGCGTCACTCCGGCGGTCAACCCGTAAAGCGCGAGGACCGCGAGGCCGAGAAGGCGGCTCTCGATCATGGGCACCAGGAACCAGATCGCGGTCTGAATGGCGATCGAGCCCCAGAACAGGGGCGCAAACGGCGCGCCGGCGCGCAGCGCCGCGCCGGTCGCCACGCAGAAGATCCCGACCACGGCGCTCGGCAGGGTGTAGGCGAGGACGGCGTTGCCGACGCCAAGGCCGTGGACCTCGACCAGGTACTGAGGCAACCAGGTCATGAAGCCGAAGTACTGCCCCGACCACAGAGCGAAGATCGCGGCGGCGAGGACCACGGCGGCCGGGGCGGTGCGCGGCGCATCGGCGTGTTCGGGACGGGGCGCCGTGATCCGCACGCCATCGAGACCGGCCCGGCGGCGGATGCGCGTCCAACCGGCCAGCAGGAGCGTCAGCCCGATCCCCAGCCACCAGAGCGCCGTCCAATCGCCGCGGGCGACCGCGGGAACCGCCGCGAGATTGGCGCCGACCTGGCCGGCCGGAATCCAGGCTGCGGTCAGGCCCACAACCAGAGGCAGCCGCCGCGCGTCGGCCGAGGCGACGGCGACCAGCGGGCCGGCGATCGCGCAGACCGTGAACCCAGCCCCTTCGAGCCCGCGCGCGAGCAGCATGACGGTCCCGCTCTCCGGGGCGACGAAGGCGAGCCCCTGGCCGAGAAGGAACAGCGCGAACGCCGGCATGAGAAGCCGCTCCGGCCCGCGGTGGGCGATCGCCCGACCCACGGGCAGCGAGAGCAAGAGCCCGGCGACCGCATAGACCGACATCAATCCGCCTGCGACCAGGCGGTCGTAGCCGAAGCGGTCGAGCATCACGGGCAGCACCGGGGGCAGCTTGAACTGCTCGAAAGCGGCGAAGACCGCGATCGCAAGGCCGTAGGCGACTCCCGCCCAGCTCGCTCCGGCGGCGGTCCCGTCAGCGGTCGTCGATCGGTTCAGGATGCGTTCCTCCGGTGGCGCGGCCTGGGCGCGCGGGCTAGAGTGCCTATATGGGATTGCAGCGTCCGGGCGGCTCGCCGGGTTCGCGGCCCCGCCCGGCGCAGGCGGTCCCGCGCGGCGAAGCCGATCCTATCCTGTTCGTGGCGGGAGGAGAAAGGGGTTGACCGCGGAGTTGAGCGGAGACGCGCGGTTCTTCGTGCGGTTCTGGGGGGTGCGCGGCAGCATCGCCTGCCCGGGGGCGGCGACGCTCGGCTATGGCGGCAACACGCCCTGCCTCGAGGTCCGCTGCGGCCCTCGCCTTCTCATCGTAGATGCGGGCACCGGGTTGCGCGGGCTCGATGCGGCGCTCGCCGCCGCCGGTCCGCTCGAGGCCGACGTTCTGTTCACCCACGCCCACCTCGACCACATCTGGGGCTGGCCTTTCTTCACCCGGCTTCTCCGCGCCGACACCCGGCTCAGGGTCTGGGCCGGGAACCTCGCGCCCCATCACCGGATCGCCGACGTGCTCGGCGGCCTGCTCGACGAGCCGTTCGCCCCGGTCCGCCGCGCGACCCTTCGGGCCGCGGTCGCCTACCGCGACTTTCGCGCCGGCGACGCCTGGGCCCTTCATCCAGATGTGCATATACAAACCGCGGCCCTCAACCACCCCCAGGGGGCGACCGGTTATCGCATCACTCACCAAGGGCGGTCGCTCTGCGTGGTGACCGATACCGAGCACGAGCCCGGACGGCCCGATCGGGCGATTCTCGATCTGATCGCGGGGGCCGACCTCGTGATCTACGATTGCACATACACTGACGACGAGTTCGCGCGTCGGCGCGGCTGGGGCCATTCGACCTGGCAGGAAGGCGTCCGGCTGTGCGACGCGGCGGGCGCGAAGCGCCTCGTCGTCTTCCACCACGACCCCGGCCACGACGACCGGGCGATGGACGCGATCGCCGCCGCGGTCGCCCGCGCGCGGCCGGGCTCGGTGGTGGCCCGCGAAGGTCTCGCGCTCGCGCCGTAGAGCGAACGGCCGAGATATGGTTGCATATACACGGTATGTCCGCTTCGGTTTGGCCACCGTTCTCGGCCTGGCGCCGCGCGGCTTCTTCCTTCCCTACCGCAACGCCGCCGCCATCGCGGCCCAGACGCCGCGGCCGCCCTATGGCGCGATCGAGGCGCTGTTCCGCGGCCATGCGCCTCGGTTCTGCGACCGGCTCGCCGCGGCCGAGGCCTTGGCCGGGGCCTTGCGCGCCATCGGAGACGCGCCGCCGCCCGCGCCGCGCTGGGACCAGGACTGGTTCCCGCGGCTCGACGCGGCGATGGCCTATGCGCTGGTGCGCGCCCTTGCGCCCCGGCGCATCGTCGAGATCGGGGCCGGGCACTCGACCCGCTTTCTCGCCCGCGCGGTCGCCGACGGCGGGCTCGCGACCCGGATCACGGTGATCGACCCGGCCCCGCGCGCACCGCTTGCCGGCCTTGCGGTCGCCCATCTGCGATGCCCGGTCCAAGACGCGGGGACGGCACCGTTCGCCGCGCTTCGGCCGGGCGATGTGGTGTTCGTCGATTCGAGCCACCTGCTCGTGCCGGGAAGCGACGTCGATTGGCTCGTCAACCGCATTCTGCCGACTCTGCCCGCAGGAGTGTATATACATTTTCACGACATTTTCCTGCCCGACGACTATCCCGCCGACTGGACGCGGCGCGGCTATAACGAGCAGCTCGCGATCGCGCCGCTTTTGGCCGCGGGCGCGCTCGCGCCGGTCTTCGCGTCCCATTACGTCGCGACCCGAATGGCCGACGCGCTCGCCGAAAGCGCCATCGCCGCGCTGCCGCTGCCCGCAGGGGCGCGCGAATCGAGCCTCTGGGCCATGACGCGCTCCGAACGCTCTTGAGCCCGGACCGGACGCAACGGGGGCCGAGGCGGGCCTGCGGCGCGGCGTTCGGCCGTTTGGGTTGAAAGCCCTGCCCGGCCCGCTATTTCCTGCTACGGTTTCGGGGCATTGAAACGAGGCTCGGCGGGGATGGCGCGCACGCGGTTTGAAAGGCTTTCCGAGTGGGTGTTCGGCCCGCCGGGCCCCGCGCGTCCGCCGGCGCGGATCGAGGCCCAGATCCGCGAGATCCAAGAGCAAAGCGAGATCCTCATCGGCTGGGTGCAGCTCGCGGGCGTCCTGTTCTTCGCCATCGTCTACGCCATCGCGCCCAAGACCTTCGATCCCGAGGCGATGTTCGCGCCGGTGCCCTGGACGCTCGGCTTCTATGCGGCGTTTACGCTGATCCGGCTCGGGCTCGCCTATCTGCGCCGATTGCCGACCTGGATGATCGCGCTCTCGGTCATCGTGGATATGGCGGTGCTCTTGATCACGATCTGGAGCTTCCACATCCAGTATGAGCAGCCGCCCGGCTTCTCGCTCAAGGCGCCGACGCTTCTCTACATCTTCATCCTGATCGCGCTCCGCGCGCTGCGCTTCGAGGCCCGCTACGTGGTTCTCGCGGGGATTACGGCGGCGCTCGGCTGGCTCGCGCTGGTGGCCAATGCGGTGCTGGCGAGCCCCGAGGCGAGCCCGATCACCCGCGACTACGTCCGCTACATCACTTCGCCCGCGGTGCTGATCGGCGGCGAGGTCGACAAGGTGCTCTCGATCGTCGTGGTGACAGCGATCCTCGCGATCGCGCTCGTGCGCGCGCGCCGGCTCCTGGTCCGGGCCGCGACCGAGCACGCGGCCGCCGCCGATCTCTCGCGCTTCTTCGCGCCCGAGGTCGCGCGCCAGATCACCGGCTCCGAGCACGGGGTGCGCGCCGGCCAGGGCGAGCTCCGGCCCGCAGCGATCCTGTATCTCGACATCCGCGGCTTCACCCCGCTTGCGCACCGGATGCGCGCCGACGACGCGATCGCGCTCTTGGCCGAGTACCAGGCGCGCATGGTGCCGATCATCCAGAGGCACGGCGGCAGCATCGACAAGTTCCTGGGCGACGGCATCATGGCCACCTTCGGCGCGGCGCTGAGGACCGAGACCTACGCGGCGGACGCGCTCCGCGCGGCGCAGGCGCTGCTCGCCGAGGCCGAGGCCTGGAACCGCGAGCGCGCGGCCCGGGGCGAGCGCCCGCTCGCGCTCGGCGCAGGCGTCGCGGTGGGGCCGGTGGTGTTCGGCGCCGTCGGTGACGAGACCCGGCTCGAGTTCACGGTCATCGGCGATGCGGTCAACCTCGCCGCCAAGCTCGAGAAGGAGACCAAGCGCCAGGGCGTGCGCGCGCTCGCCACGGTGGAGGCCTTCGCGGCCGCCCGCGCCCAGGGCTTCGCGGGCGCGCCGGTCGAGGTCCGCCGCGCGGTCGCGGTCGAAGGCGTGGACGCCCCCCTCGACCTCGCCGTCCTGGCGGCGTGAGGGAAACTCCTGATAGCCGATGCTTCTTGATTGAATTCGGCGCCTCGCGGGTTTCCGGCGGTCTACGCTTCGCTCCACCCAACCTCCCCCGTCGAGGGGGCCTCGACCGTTTGGAGCAGCGCCGTGATTCGATTTCCCTCCCTTGGCGGAAAAGCGTTAGGGAGAGGGGAAAACCGCGGCCATGCGCATAGGCCCTAACTGTACGGGTCGGCGGCGTCGCGCAGGCCGTCGCCGAAGAAGTTGAAGGCGAGCACGGTCACGATCACCGGCGCCACGGGCAGCATCAGCCAGGGGTAGAGCGCGACCACGTTGATGTTCTGGGCCTCGCTCAGCAGCACGCCCCAGCTCGTGATCGGCGGGCGCAGGCCGAGGCCGAGGAAGGAGAGCGCGGTCTCGCCCAGGATCATCGACGGGATCGAGAGCGTCGCGCTCGCGATCAGGTGGCTCGCGAAGCTCGGCAGAAGATGGCGGCCGATCACGCGGGCGGGCGAGGCCCCCATCAGCACCGCCGCGGTCGCGAAGTCCTCCTCGCGCAGCGCCAAGAGCTTCGAGCGCACCGCCCGCGCGAGCCCGGTCCAATCGAGGAGCCCGAGGATCACGGTGATCCCGAAGTAGATCAGAAGCGGGTTCCAGTTGACCGGCAGCGCCGCCGACAGCGCCATCCACAGCGGCAGCTCGGGAAAGCTGCGGACGATCTCGATCAGGCGCTGGATCGCGTGGTCGACGAGCCCGCCGTAGTAGCCCGAGATCCCGCCGAGAACGATGCCGAGCGTGAAGCTGATCGCGATCCCGAACAGGCCGACGGTCAGCGAGATCCGCGCCCCGTAGATGATCCGCGACAGCATGTCGCGCCCCAGCCGGTCGGTGCCGAGCAGGAACAGCGTGCCCCCCTCGGCCGGGCAGACGAGGTGCAGGTCGCTCTCGAACAGGCCGAAGTAGTCGTAGCGCTCGCCCCGGCAGAAGAAGCGCAGGCGCTCGATGCGCGTCGGATCGGGCGTGTACTCGCGGCGCAGATTGGTCATGTTGAGCTTGTAGTCGAGCCCGTAGACGAAGGGACCGACGAAGCGCCCCTTGTCGAACAGGTGGATCGGCTGCGGGGGCGCGTAGATGAAATCGGTATGCCGGGTGTGCAGCCCGTAAGGCGCGAGGAACTCGCTGATCAGGGTCGAGAAATAGAGGAGCGCGAGGACGACGCCGGCGGCGACCGCAAGGCGATGGCGGCGGAGCTTCGCCCACATCAGCGCCCACTGCGACGCCATGTAGTAGCGCTCCTGCTCGGGCGTGAGCGCCTCGGTCTCCTCGGGGTCGAAGGGCGCGGGGGAGACGTAGTGCGGAAGCGGCGGCGTCCGAGGACTCTTGCGCGAAGGGGGCCGGTCCGCGGTCATCTGACGCGTCCTCCGCTCAGGCGGATGCGCGGGTCCAGCGCGGCGAGCAGAAGGTCCGAGACGAACACCCCGACCACCGTGAGAAGCGCGAGGAACATGAGGAACGAGCCCGCGAGGTACATGTCCTGGCTGCGCAGCGCCTCGAGCAGCATCGGTCCCGTGGTCGGCAGCGACAGCACCACCGAGACGATCGCCGCGCCGGAGACCACCTGGGGCAGCAGATTGCCGATGTCGGCGATGAACGGGTTGAGCGCCATGCGCAGCGGGTACTTGCACAGCGCCCGGAAGGGGTGCAGCCCCTTGGCCCGCGCCGTGACCACATACTGCTTGCGCAGCTCGTCGAGGAGGTTGGCGCGAAGCCTGCGGATCATGCCCGCGGTGCCCGAGGTGCCGATCACCACCACCGGAATCCACAAGTGTTCAAATATCGAACGAAGCTTGGCGAGGCTCCACGGCTGGTCGAGGTACTCGGGCGCCATCAACCCGCCGATCGAGGTGCCGAAGACCACGTTGGCGACGTACATCAGCACCAGCGCGAGCAGGAAGTTGGGCGTCGCCAGCCCAAGGAAGCCGAGAAGCGTCAGCCCGTGATCGGCCCAGCTATATTGATGGGTCGCCGAGTAGACCCCGATCGGAAAGGCGACCGCCCAGGTGAACAGGATGGTCGAGAACGAGACCAGCATGCTGAGCCACAGCCGGTCGCCCACCACCTCGGCGACGGGGCGGCGGAACTCGAACGAGTAGCCGAAGTCGCCTTGCAACAGCCCGCCGACCCAGTAGAGGTACTGCTGCCACATCGGCTTGTCGAAGCCGTACTGGGCGCGCAGGAAAGCGATCTTGCCGGCGTTGACCGTTTCGCCCTGGGCCTCGAGCTCGGCGACGTAGGTGGTGAGGTAGTCGCCGGGCGGAAGCTGGATGATGACGAAGGTGATCAGGCTGATCGCAATCAGCGTCGGAATCATCACCAGAATGCGGCGGATGACGTAGCCCAGCATCGCGCGTTCCGCCCCTGGCTTAATTCACGGTCTGCGCCGTCGCGGGCGCGAACCAGAAGAGGTCGGGCCGATAAAGGCCGAAGAAAGCGCCGGGATCCCAGTTGTAGATGCCCTTCTTGGGCACATTGCGCAAGCGGTTCGAAATCACGACTGGCTGGGGAATCCCGGCCACCAAGCCGAGGGTGAACGCCTGATCGGCGTTGATCGCAAGCATCCGACGCCAGATCGCCACGCGCTCGGCGCTGGTCGCCGACGCGAGCCAGGCCTCGTAAAGGGCGAGAAGCTCGCGCGCCGGCGCAAGGTCGGGCGGCTCGCCCGCCGCGCCGCCGGTCTCGTAGTACTGGCCCCAGGCCGGCCACTGATAGCCCTGCTGGCTGGTCGGCGCGAACTCCTTGGGGCTCATGTCGGCGGTCGGCGCGCCGTTCTCGAACCCGAACCAGATCGACATCACCGTCTCGCCCGAAAAGATCCGGTTGCGGAACACCTCGCGCTGCGAGGGCCGGGTGTAAAGCGCGATCCCGGCGCGCCGCCAGCTATCGCGGATGAGCTCGAGCACGTCGGTCTGCTCGGTGTCCTCGCCCGCGGTCTCGACGATGATCTCGAGCGGCCGGCCGTCGGGCAGAAGCCGCACCCCGCGGTCGTCGCGCGCGCGCAGCCCGATCTCGTCGAGAAGGGCGTTGGCGGCGTCGAGGTCGAACCGCGCCCAACGGGTCCGATACGCAGGCCGGTAAAGCGGGCTTTCGGGCAAGACCGTGTTGTTGCCTTCGATCCCGAGCCCGAAGTAGATCACCTGGTTGATCTCGTGGCGGTCGATGGCGAGCGAAAGCGCGCGTCGGAAGCGCGCATCGCGCAGCAGCTTCCGCCAGACCGGATCGCGGACCGTAAGGTTCGGGTAAAGCGCGAGCCTCGAGCCCCGCACAGTCCGCCACAGCCGCACCCGGTAGTCGTTGCGCTCCTCGCCCGCCTTGAGGAAGGGGTAGTTGTTGAAGTAGAGCCCGCGCGCCTGAAGATCGGCCGCGCCCGCGCCCGCCTTGGCGGGAATCAGGCTCGAGTCCACGGTCTCGAGCAGCACCCGGTCGATATAGGGAAGCTGGCGGCCCTGCGAATCGACCCGGTGGAAGAAGGGGTTGCGCTCGGCGACGAAGCGCGAGGCCGGGGGCCGGGTCGTGTTGCGCCAGGGCTGAAGCGTGGGCAGGTCCGGGTTGTCGAACCGGTACATGTTGTCCTTGGCGTTGTGCAGCGCCGCCCAGTTGCGCTTGCCCGCCGCCGCCGCCATCTTCGCGAGCGCGGCCTTATCGCGGTAGCGGGCGTGGAACTGCTTGAGGTAGTGGGCCGGCCGATAGATGAACAACGGCGCGGCCCCGGCCAGCGCCGGCAGGAACTGCGGATTGGGTCGCGACCAGGAGTAGCGGACCGTGGTCTCGTCGATGATCTCGACCTTCGGCAGTTCGCCGTTCACGCGCAAGACCTTGGGCGGGCCGAGGGGCGAGAGCATGGGCTCGTTGGCGACGTCCTCCCAGTAGTAGCGGAAGTCCTCGCTCGTGAACGGCGCGCCGTCCGACCACTTGTGGCCGGGCCGCAAATAGAGCGTGAACGCGCGCCCGTCCTCGATCTCGACCCGCTCGAGAATATCGGGGCGAAGGTTGAAGTTCTCGTCGAAGGCGACCAGCCGGGCGTAGCCGTTGACCACCAGCATCCGCAGATCGCGGGCGCGGCCGATCAGCATTCGCCACGCGCCGCCGTGGACCCCCGGCTTGCGCCAGCCGTCGGGCCGGGCGACCAGGGGCCGGGCGGGCAGGCGTTCGGCGACCGGAGGCAACCGGCCCGCCGCCACCGCGGCGGCGAGCATGGGCGTCTCGACGAGACGGGCGGGCGGCGGCGCAGAGGGGTCGGCGAGCACCACGGTTCCGGCGTTGGCCCCGGCGGCGGCGATGATCCAGACGAAGGCCGCCGCCGCGATGCGCGCCAAGCGCTTCGGAACGGCCTCCGCCGCCGCCCGCCGCGCCGGGATCGCCGTCATGAGGCGGCGGCCCCGGCTTCGGCCGCGGCCGCGTCCGAGACTCGCAAGAGGTGGCCCCCGCCGAGGTCGACCAAGCGGCCGGTCTCGCCGGGGGCCAGCGTGAACGGCGCGGGCCAGGCCGCCGGCTCCGAGGCGCGCTCGTCGGCGATCGCCTGGAAATCGAGCGGCCGGTCGGGGTCGGGCTCGGGCACGGCGGCGAGCAGCGCCCGGGTGTAAGGGTGGCGCGGGGTCTCGAACAGACGCGCCCGGGGCGCGATCTCGACCAACCGGCCCGCGCACATCACCGCGATCCGGTCGGCCATGTAGTCGACCACCGCGAGGTTGTGCGAGATGAACAGATAGGTGAGGTCGAGCTCGCGCTTGAGATCTTTCAAAAGGTTGAGGATCTGGGCCTGGATCGAGACGTCGAGGGCCGAGACCGGCTCGTCGCAGATCAGAAGCTCGGGCGCGAGCGCGAGCGCGCGGGCGATCACGATGCGCTGGCGCTGCCCGCCCGAGAAGCTGTGCGGATAGCGCCTGAGGCAGCGGAGATCGAGCCCGACGAGGCGCATCAGCTCCTTGACGGTCGCGGCCCGCTCCTCGGCGTCGCCGATGCGGTGGATCTCGAGCGGCTCGGCGATGATGTCGAACACGGTCATCCGCGGGTTGAGCGCGCCGAACGGGTCTTGGAAGACGAGCTGCACCTTGCGCCGGTAGGCGAGCAGCGCCTTGCCTTCGAGGCCGAGAACGTCGACCGGCCCGTCGTCCGAATCGAACACGATCTCGCCCCGGTCGGGGGGAAGCGCGCGCATGATCATCTTGCTCAGCGTCGTCTTGCCGCAGCCCGATTCGCCGACCAGGCCCAGGCATTCGCCGCGCCGGATCGCGAAGCTCGCATCGTCGACCGCGACCCGCGGCGCGGCCCCGCGCGGCCCCCGGCGGGATGTGAAGGCCTTGCGCAGCCCCTTGACGACGAGAAGCGGCCGCGTCGTCCTGCGGTCCTTGCGGGCGCGCCGCGCGCCCAGCCGCGTCGCCGGGCCGGGGGTGACGCTGCGGATCGGCGCCAAGCGTTCGCCGGGCGCGCGCCCGAGCCTCGGCACCGCGCGCAAAAGCGCTTTGAGGTAGGGGTGGCGCGGATCGCGGAAGATATCGTCGCGGCCGCCCATCTCCACCACCCGGCCGCGATAGACCACCACGATCTCGTCGGCGAGGTTGGCGACCACGCCGAGGTCGTGGGTGATTATCAGGACGGCCATCCCGAGCTCGCGCTGAAGATCCTTCAGCAGCTTCAGGATCTGGGCCTGGATGGTGACGTCGAGCGCGGTCGTCGGCTCGTCGGCGATCAACAGCGCCGGCCGGCAGATCAACGCCATCGCGATCATCGCGCGCTGGCGCAGGCCGCCCGAGAGCTCGAAAGGGTAGGCGCGGAGCGCGCGGCCGGGATCGGGAAAGCCGACCAGCCGCAGCATGTCTACGACCCGCGCGCGCCAGTCGCGGTCCTTAGCGTGGATGCGCAGCGCCTCGCCGATCTGGTCGCCGATGGTGTGCAGCGGCGAGAGCGAGGTCATCGGCTCCTGGAAGACGATGGCGATGCGGTTCCCCCGGATCGCGCGCATCGCGCGGCCGTCGGCGTCGAGCGCGGCGAGGTCGACCGGCGCGCCGCGGCCGGGCTCGGCGAACAGGATCTCGCCTCCGGCGATGCGCGCCACAGGCGGCAGGATGCGCAGGATGCTCTGGGCGATGACCGACTTGCCCGAGCCCGACTCGCCGACCAGCGCCACCGTCCCGCCCGGCGGGATGCGAAAAGAAACGCCATCCACCGCCGCGATCTCGCCTTCGGGAAGCGCGAAGCGGACCTTGAGATCCCGGACCCGGACCAGATCGTCCATCACGACGGTTCCGCGACCTCGATTCCGAGGGCGGCGAGGTTCGCGCGCGTCGCGGAGCCGAGCGCGAGGCCCCGCGCGGCCGCCGCCTCGGCCGCCCGGCGCGCGACGGCGGCGAACCCTTCGAGCGAGGAGTCGATCACCACGGTGCGGGCGCGCCGACGGAGCCTGAGCTGCATCCAGCCCTCGCGGCGGTCGCGCCGGGTCGAGTAATAGCGCAGGCTCAGCCCGTCGAGTTCGCTCCAGACGAGCCGCTGCGGAATTGGCCCGCTGACCGTCAGCCCCTGGGCCGAGCACTCGATCCGGGTCGCTTGGCGCAGCGCCGTGCGCAGGCCGAAGGCGGCGAACAGCGCCCCCAGCCCGCCCAGCGCGTAACCGACCGCGGGCAACGGCTCGACCAGCGCGAGCGGCCCCCAGGTCAGCGCGACGCCGAGCGCCGCGCGCGCGTAATCGCCGGCGAGCGCGCGGGCGGGATAGACGTGAAAGCTCGGAAGGGCCGCGTCGTCGCTCATGGCGATGTCCGAAGCCGCAGTCACGGGACGGGCGCGAACACGTCGGGCGCGGCGAGCCAGCGCGCGGCCCGATGTCCGCTCACGACTTCGGCAAAGCGCGCGACGAAGTCCCAGGCCGCCCGGTCGTGGACCAGGTGGTGGGTGAGAAGCCCGGTCGGCTCGTCGGCGTCGACCCGGCCCGCGCGCCGCGCCCGGAGATGGTCGAGCGCGAGCGCGAGCGCCTCGGCCGCGCCGAGAAAGGCCCGCGTCGTCCGCCAGGCGATGATGTCGACATGGGCGTTCGCTTGCCGGACCCCGGGCGCGGGCGCGGCGGATGCGCGCGGCCCGTAGGTCGAAAGCCCCGAAAGCCCTATTCGCGCGAGCCCCGCGACCACCGCCGGCGCGATCCGGTTCCACGGCGGGACCAGGACGGGAAGCGCGCGCGCGCCGAAGGCGTCTCCGAGCCGGGCGCGGCCGCGGCGCAGCTCGGCGAGCGCCGCGGCCGCCGGCCGCGCGGCCCCGAGCTCGGCCTTGCGTCCGCTATCGCTCTCGTGGTTCACGTGGGCGAAGCCGTGCTGAAGGATATGGGCCTCGGCGGCGCCGGCGATCGCCGCCGCCGCCGCGTCGTCGAGCCCGGCCGGGATCACGGCGAGCGCAAGCGGAACCGCGGCCTCGCGGGCGAGCGCGAGCAGCCGGTCGAGGGCCGGGTCGGCCCGCGCCGCGTCGTCGTCGCGCCACCAGAAGGTCGCGCAACGCCCGGCGTCGGCCCAGCGGTCGAGCTCGTCGCGAAGCGAACGCCATTCAGCCATCGCGGTCCAAAGCGCCGCCGCGGGCGAGGGCGGCGATGATCCGCGCCGCGCGCTCCGCGCCGTCGGTCGCGATGGCGCCGGGCTCGGGGCGCGGGCTCGCGAGCGCTTGGTCGACCGCCGCGGCGAGCGCGTCCGCCGAGAGCGCGTCCTCGGCGAGGACGTGGACGAGCCCCCGCCGCGCGAACCGCTCGGCGCGCAGGCTCTGCTCGGTCTGACCGGCGCGCGAGAAGGGCACCACCACGGCCCGGGCGCGCGCATCCACGATGTCCATCATCGTATTGTAACCGGCCTGCGAGACGGCGACAGCGCAATTCGCAAGGAGCGTCGGGAAGTCGGGACGCGCGCGCTCGACCGCCAGGCGGTCGTCCGCGCGCGCGGCGAGAGCCGCATAGGCCGCGGGATCGAGGTTCGCGCCCGCGAGCACGCGCCAACGCAAGGCGCTTGCGCGCTTCGCGCGCGCGCGCGCGCCGAGCGCCGCTTCAAGGAGCGGCGCGCCCACCGCGCCGCCGCCCGCCGAGACGATCACCTCGCCCCGGCCCGCGGCGCTTGCGGCCGCGTCCGCGGCGGGGGCCGAGCGCACATAGCCCGTGTAGACGAGCTTGTCGGCGATTTCGTCCGCTTCCGGAAAGCTCGCGTCGAACGGGATCACGGCCGCATCGCCGTGGACGAGAACGGCGTCGAAAAGCGTGCGCGCCCAGCGCGCGGCCTCGCGGGTCCGCTTCGGGCTCCGCGCGGTCAGCGCGTCGCGCACCGAGGAAATGATCCGCGGGCGCGGAACGCGCGCGCGCGCCGCCTCGATCAGGGCCAGGAGCTCGAACCGAAAGGCGCGGCGGCCGAAGGGGAACATCTCGATCACGATCGCCTGGGGGGCCGTGCGTTCGAGAAGGTCGAGAAGCGCCGCCCGCCGCCGGGCCTTCCAGGCCGCATCGATGGGCGCGCCGGCCTCGTCGAGCAGAATCGCGAAGGATTCATCGGCGGCGTAAGCCGGCGGGAGCTGCGCGAGACGCGCCGCGCCGAGATCGAGGTTCGCGACCGGCCGCCCGCCGCTCGCCACCGTCGTCTCGATCCCGGCGGCGGCGGTCGCGCGGGCGAGCGCCGCGATCCGCCTCAAGTGCCCGATGCCCAAGAGGTGCTGGACGTGGAACAGAACGCGCGGCCCCGTCATGGCCGTCGCGGCCGGTCGAGCGGAAGGTCGAGCCGCTCCACCGCGGGCGCGCCGTCGGCGGCGAGCCGCAAGACCTGGGCGAAGCCGCGGGCGATGCGCGACGGCGCGCGCCCTCTCATGTCCCAGCCGGTGGCGCGGGCGAGCAGCGCCCGGATCACGCCTTTATGGGTGACCGCGACCACCGTGTCGCCCAGCGCCGCCATCTCGGCGAGCCAGGGCGCGAGCCGGGCCAGAACCTCGCGCGGGGACTCGCCGCCCTCGGGTCGGAAGTCGAGCCCGCGGGCCTCGTTGCCGGCCATCGCGGCGCCGTGGCGGGCGCGGAGCTCGGCGAGCCGCGCGCCCTCCCACGCGCCCCAGTCCATCTCGATCAGGCGGGGCTCGACAGTCGGACGAACGGCCCCCATCAGCGCCGCGGTCTCGCGGGCGCGGGCGAGCGGGCTCGTCACCCACAGGCCGGGGACCATATCGGCGGGCAGCCGCCAGCGGGCGGCGGCGGCGCGGCCTTCGGCGCTGAGCGGCGGGTCGGCCCGGCCTTGGACCCGATGGGCTTCGTTCCAGGCGGTGGCGGCGTGGCGGACGAGGACGAGCCGGGTCATCGCGCGCCTCCTCCGGCGCAGGCGCGGGCGATCCGGAAGGCGGCCGCGATCCGGCGCGCCGCCGCGGCGATGTCGTGCTCGGCGGCGACGACCTCGGCGGCCCGCGCGCCGAGCCGGCGGCGGAGCCCTGCGTCGTCGAGAAGGGCGGCGAGGGCCGCGGCGAAACCGGCCGCATCGCCCGCTCGCGCCAGAAGCCCGGTCTCGCGATCGCGGACGATGTCGGGCACGCCGCGCGCGCCGCCTGCGACCACCGGAAGCCCGGCCGCCTGCGCTTCCAGGATCGCCATGCCATAGGCCTCGTTGACCGCGGGCCAGGCGAAGAGATCGGCGGCGGCGAGAAGCGGGCGCAGCGCAGGCGGCGCAAGCGCGCCGAGGAAGACCACGCGCTCCGGGGCGAGGCCCGCGAAGGCCGCTTCGACCGCGGCGCGGGCGGGGCCGTCGCCGGCGATCAGGAGCCGCCAGGGACGCGCGCCGAGGCGCGCGAGCGCGGCCGCGAGCAGACGGTAAGAATCGAGCTTGTCGCCCGGGCGCATCATGCCGACCGCGGCGAGCCAAGGCGCATCGGCCGCGAGCCCATGCTCGGCGGCGAGGCGCGCGCGCGCCCCCTGGCGCGCCTCGCGCGCGGCGCGCCAGGGGACCGCGTCGAGGAAGGGCGGAAAGGCGATCAAGCGTTCGGGCGCAGCGACCAGGGGCGCGAGCCCTTCCATATCGTCGCGGGTGAGCGCGAGCACCGCGTCCGCCCGCCGGATCGCGGCTTCGGCCGCCGCGTGCCCAAGCGCCCAGGGGCCGTCCTTTTGCTTGGCCGCGAACGACGCCTCGGCGACCAGATAGGGAATGCCGAGGGCGCGGCTCACAAGCGGGCCGAGCCAGTCGGGCGCCTTGTGGTAGAGGTGATAGGTGAACCAGGCCCCGGGCCGCGTCCCGGCGGGCGACGCCCGGGCGTGGGCGACGATGGCCGCCGCTTCGGCGAGGGCCGCATCGCGGATCGCGCGCTGACGGGCGGCGTCGCCCCGGGGCTCGAAGGCGCGCAAGGTCGAGGCCAGCGCGACCCGGTGGCCGGCCGCCTCGATCGCCCGGACCAAGAGCCGCGCCACTGTCCGGTCGCCCGAAGGCACGGCGTGGCCCGGGGCCTTGAGGGGGGCGTAGAAGGCGACGCGCATCGCTCTCTTTATGGCGCGCGCCGGCTCATGCGTCGAGACCGAACAATTGGGCCAGCCGGTCGATGCCGCGATCGAGCGCGAAGTCGGCGCGGACCCGCGCCTCGGCCGCCGCGCCAAGCCGCGCCCGCGCCTCCGGATCGACGATCAGCGCGGCCAGGGCTTCGGCGAGCGCGCCGCGGTCGCGCGGAGCGACAAGGCGGCCGTGGACGCCGTCGTCGATAAGCTCGGGGATCGCCGAGACCCTGGTCGCGAGAATGGCGAGCCGCTGGCTCGCCGCTTCCATCAGCACGTTGGGCAGGCCGTCGCGGTCGCCGTCGTCGGTCACCCGGCTCGCGAGCGCGAAGATGTCGGCCGCGCGGTAGTGGCGCAGCACCACGTCCTGAGGCTGGGGCCCCAGCCAGTCGATCCGCTCGCCGACGCCCGCCGCCTCGGCCTGCTTTGCGAGCGCGCCGAGAAGCGGACCGCCGCCGATGTGGACGAAGCGCCAGTGAAGCCCCGGCGGCAACGCTGCGAGCGCGGCGATCAGGTCGTCGTAGCCTTTCTTGGGCACCGCGCGCCCGACCGAAAGGATCGTCACCGGGTCGTCCGCGTCGCGGCCGTCGCGGGTGGGGCGCGGCGTCGGGGGCGGCGGGAA
Organism: uncultured Alphaproteobacteria bacterium; assembly: GCA_964475385.1. Lineage (GTDB taxonomy): Bacteria > Pseudomonadota > Alphaproteobacteria > JAAXGF01 > JAAXGF01 > CAYYWV01. Next base: position 23,101 of record CAYYWV010000014.1, read on the forward strand.
GCGCGCGCCGTCGAGACCGTGGTAGACGAGCGCCACCCGGCCCGGCGGCGCGAGCGCCGCGAGGTGGTCGCGGTTGACCGCGGTGCAGGTGACGAGCCAGCGGCAGGCGGCGAGCTTCTCGGCCTTCTCCCAGCGCGGCGTGGTCCAGATGTCCTTGGCGTGGGCCGAGCAGGTCCAGGGCAGGCCCGCCATCAACGCCGCATAGCGCGCGACCGAGGCCGGGGTGTGCAGGAAGTGGGCGTGGAGCTGCACGGCCTCGGCCGGGAGCTCGTGGGCGAGCGCCAGAGCCTGGCCGAAGCGGCGCACCCGGTTGCGGCTGGGATCGCGGGCGAGGTCGCGAAGCCACGCCCGCCGGGCCGCGACGTAGCCCGCCGTTGCGCGGAGCGCGCGCCATGCGCGATGCACGCGCGCGGGCTCGTCGCGCAGGTGCTCGGGAAGGTAGAGGACCGGGGCCCGGATCTCGCTGTGGATGGGATGGACGGCGGGATCGGTCGGGCGGCGCAGCGAGACGATCGCGATGTCGAGGCCGCGCCGTTCGAGCGCGAGGATCTCTTGGGCGATGAAGGTCTCCGACAGGCGCGGATAGCCCTTGAGGACGAAGACGATGCGACCCCGCGCCGCCACCTATCCCGCGCCGCCGATCCGCGTCTGTTCACTCGCGCGGCCGATGCTGCGGCCGATCAGCTCGGCGATCCGCGCGAAGCCGTCGAGCAGCCCGGGGATCGCGGCCGTCGAAGGCGGAGGCCGGTCGGGCAGCGCGGCGAGCATGCGCGCCATGAGCGCGGGATCGCGCGGGGCGTCGTCGACCAGCATGGCGGCGAGGCCGAGATCGCGGGCGCGCGCCGCCCGGATGTACTGCTCGAGCCGCGGCGTGCGCCGGGGCACGATCAACGCCGGCTTGTCGAACGACAGGATCTCGCAGAAGGTGTTGTAGCCGCCCATGGCGACCACCCCCGCCGCGCCCGCCATCAGGGTCTCGAGATGGGCGTCGAAGACGACGACCTCGACCCGGGCGATCCGCGCGGCCCGGGCGCGGAAGCTCTCTTGGCGGTCGGGCGGCATGAAAGGGCCGAGCACGAGAAGCGCGTTCCACGGCGGCGCCTCGGCGCACTCGTAAGCCGAAAGCACCCAGTCGGCGAGATTCTCGCCGTCGCCGCCGCCGCCCGTAGTGACCAGAAGATAGGGCGGCTCGATCGGCGGCGCTCCCGCTCCGGCGGGCAGATGCGCGGGCGCCTCGCGGGGGAGGTAGCCTGTGAACACGACCTTGCGCCGCGCCGCCTCGGGCAGGTCGATTCCGGCGAGCGGGTCGTACACCTCGGGCAAGCCGTAGACCCAGATCTCGTCATAAAGCTCGACCAGCGCGGGCAACACCTTCTTGCGCGCCCACTCGGCGCGGAGCACCGCGGGCTCGTCGAGGACGTCGCGCAGCCCGAGAATCAACCGCGTCCCCCGCGCCTTGAGAAGGCCGAGGGTCTCGGCCACCTCGCCGCGCAAGCCCAGCGGCTCCTTGTCGACGATGAACACGTCGGGGGCGTAGGCCGCGGCGGCGTGGCGGATGATCGAGGCCCGGAGCGCCAGGGTGTCCTCGATGTCGAGGTGCAGCCCGAGCGAGGTGTACGCTCCGTTGCGCAGCTTGATGACGCCCGGGATGCGCACGAAGTCGACCCGCGCCCGAAAGTCGAAGCTGCCGATGATCGGCGAGCCCGAGAGGATCAACGCCGTGAGCGACTTGTACGAATCGACCAGGGCGTGAGCGATCGCCCGGCAACGGCGCAAATGGCCGAGCCCGAAGGTGTCGTGGCTGTAGATCAGGATCCGGGCGCTGCCGTCGCGAATCGCCATCGAGGGCCGATTCTCCGTTGTTTTGCGGCGTCGTTCTCCTCTCGGCGGGGCCGCTTGCGATCAACTATCGCACAGCCCCCAAAGGGCGAAAAGGATCGAATGCCCGCCGCCGAGAGCCGTTTACCCCGCCATCCGGCTGGGATAACGTCGTTCCGGGGGAAGGAGACGGGGCGCCGCAGCGTCCCGGCCGGGAGGGCGCGCGCGTGACGCGAAACGTATGACGCGAAACGTATTCAAGTTCATCGTTCAGCACAGCCTGAGGCAGCAGATCTACATTCTGCTGCTCACGGTCGCCTCGCTTCCCTTCTATTACGCGTCGCTCGATATCCCCAAGAAGATCGTGAACGGCGCGCTCGACGCGATGTCGGCCGACTTTCTCAAGCCGTTGTCGCTGTTCGGGGTCGAGATCGTCAAGCTCGACCGGCTGCCGCTCCTGTTCACGCTGTCGGGCCTGTTCCTCGTGCTCGTTCTGATCAACGGGGCGTTCAAGTATTTCATCAACGTCTACAAAGGGTTGCTCGGCGAGCGCATGCTCAGGCGGTTGCGCTATGAGCTTTACAGCCGGATTCTGCGCTTTCCCCTGCGCCATTTCCGCCGGGTCTCGCAGGGCGAGCTGATCCCGATGATCACGGCCGAGGTCGAGCCTCTCGGCGGTTTCATCGGCGACGCTTTCGCGCTGCCGCTCTATCAGGCCGGGCTCTTGATCACGGCGCTCGCGTTCATCTTCGTCCAAGACCCGATGATGGGGCTCGCGGCGATCTCGCTCTACCCCATTCAAGGCTACGTGATTCCTAAGCTCCAGCGCCGGGTGAACCTGCTCGGCAAGGAGCGGGTGCGCGAGGTGCGCAAGCTGTCCGAGCGGATCGGCGAGACGGTGGCCGGCGCGGCCGAGATCCACGCCAACGACACCACGCGTTTCGAGCGCGCGGCCTTCGCCCACCGGTTGGGGCGAATTTTCGATATCCGTTACCGGATCTATCACCAGAAGTTCTTCACCAAGTTCCTCAACAACCTGCTCAACCACCTCACGCCGTTCTTCTTCTACGCGATCGGCGGCTATCTGGTGATCGCGGGCGATCTGACCTTGGGCGCGTTGGTCGCCGTGCTCGCCGCCTATAAGGATCTCGCGCCGCCCTGGCGCGAGCTTCTCAACTACTACCAGCAGGCCCAGGACGCGCGGATCAAGTACGAGCAAGTGGTCGTGCAGTTCGACCCGCCGGGGATGATGGACGAAGCCCTGCTCGCCGCCGACGCGCCCGACGCGCCGCTCGCGGGCGAGCTCGTCGCGGCCAACGTCAGCTTCGCCGAGGACGGGGTCAAGCTGATCTCCAACGTCTCGTTCCGCACCCCGCTCGACCGCCACCTCGCCATCGTCGGCGCGAACGGCAGCGGCAAGGAGGAGCTCACTCTTCTTCTCGCTCGCCTGATCGAGCCCACCGGCGGGCGGATCACGATCGGCGGCCGCGCGCTCGACTCCTTGCCCGAGGCGGTGACCGGGCGGCGCATAGCCTATGTCGGCCCGGCGGCGCATATCTTCGCCGGCCGTCTCGGCGACAACCTGTTCTACGGGCTCAAGCACGGCGGCCCGGCGCCGGGTCCGGACGGGACCGCGCCCTCGGCCGCGCGGCGCCGCGATCGGTTCGAGGCCCGCGCCTCCGGCAATCCGACCGACGACGCGGCCGCCGACTGGATCGACTACGCCGCCGCCGGCGTCGATTCGCCCGAAGCCCTGATCGGCGCGGCGCTTCGCGCCCTCGATATCGCCGAGATGGCCGACGACGTCTATCGGTTCGGGTTGCGCAGCACCATCGATCCGGCGGCGCGGCCCGCGCTTGCGGCGCGGATGCTCGAAGCCCGCGCCGCGCTCGACGAACGGCTCGCGCAGGCCGATCTTTCAGCCCTTGTCGAGCGCTTCGACGTCGCCCGCTACAACACCAACGCGACGGTGGCCGAGAACCTTCTGTTCGGCACCCCGGTCGGCGACGCCTTCGACGTCGAGCGCTTGGCCGAGAACGATTACTTGCGCGCGCTGCTCGACCGCTACGGGCTGACCGAGGATCTGCTCGCCACCGGCTACGAGCTCGCGCGGATCATGGTCGAGCTGTTCTCCGACCTGCCGCCGGACCACGAGTTCTTCGAGAAGTTCAGCTTCATCGACGCCGACGACCTGCCCGCCTACCGCGATCTCGTCAATCGGGTGGCGGCCGAGGACGTCGCGGCGCTCGAGGCCGAGGACAGGCGCATGCTGCTCGCGCCGCCGTTCAAGCTCATCCCCGCCCGCCACGCGCTGGGCCTGATCGACGACGCCATGCAGGCGAAGCTCCTCGAGGTCCGCCACGCGTTCCGGCGCGAGCTTCCCGAATCGCTCCGCGGCGCGGTGGAGTTCTTCGATCCCGCCCGCTACAACGCCGCGGCCACGCTTCAAGACAACATCCTGTTCGGCAAGGTGGCCTACGGCCAGGCCCAGGCCGAGGCGCGGATCGGGGCGCTGATCGCGGAGGTGATCGACGCATTGGGGCTGCGCGAAACCGTGGTCGAGGTCGGCCTCGACTTCCCCGTCGGCGTCGGCGGCGGTCGGCTGTCGGCGGCGCAGCGCCAGAAGCTCGCGATCGCGCGCGCCGTTCTCAAGCGCCCCGATCTCATCATCCTCAACCAGGCGACCGCGCCCCTCGACGGCGCCAGCCACAACCGGATCGTCGCCAGGCTGCGCGCCGAGTTCGCCGGCCGCGGCGTGATTTGGGCGCTGCATCGGCCGAGTCTCGCCGAGGACTTCGACGCGGTGATCGTGCTCCGCGCGGGCCGGCTCGTCGAGGAGGGCGACTACCAAGGACTCGTCCGGTCCGAGACGCATTTCAAGGAGTTGATCGCGGCCGAATAGGCCGGGCCGCGACGGCGCGGGAGGCAGCCATGACCCTGAACGAAGACGTCGAACGACTGCGCAAGATCCCCCTGTTCGCAAAAATCGAGCCCAGCCGGCTCAAGCTGATCGCCTTCACCAGCCGGCGCATCGCCTTCGAGCCGGGCGAGCCTCTGTTCCGCCAGGGCGAGCCGGGCGATGCGGCCTTCATCATCATCGACGGCGAGGCCGAGGTCGCCGTGGACACGCCCGACGGGGCCATGACCGTGGCGACCGTGGGCCCCAACGACATCGTCGGCGAGATCGCGATCCTTTGCGACGTGCCGCGGACCGCCACGGTGACCGCGAAGACGCGGCTCACCGCCATGCGGATCGCGAAGGAGCTGTTCTTCGAGCTCGTCAACCAGTTTCCCGAGATCGCGATCGCGATCATGCGCGAGCTCGCCCACCGGCTCGAGGTCACAACCCGTCAGCTCCAGGAGGCGGTGAGCCGGCGGCGCGGGACGTAGGCGCGGCTACTCCCCGGTGAAGCGGGGCTCGCGCCGTTCGGCGAAAGCGGCGAGCCCTTCCTTGAGATCCTTCGAGGCGAAGCAGGCGAGGATCTCGGCCTCGAGCCAGGCGCGGTCGAGATCGCCGCGGGCGATGCCGACGAGCGCCCGTTTCATGCCCTGCACGGCGCGCGGCGCGAGCCCGGCGAGTCGCTCGGCCAGGCGGTCGGTCTCGGCGGCGAGCGCGTCCCGCGGCGCCAGCCGGTCGAGGTAGCCGATGGCGAGAAGGGTCTCGGCGTCCATCTCCTCGCAGGCGAGCAACAGCCGCCGCGCCGGCCCGGGGCCGAGGCGGTGGACGAAACGGGCGAGCCCGCTCGCGTTGTACATGACCCCGAGCCGGGCCGCCGGCAACGCCACGCGCATGCCCGCGACCCCGATCCGGAAGTCGCAGGCGAGGGCGAGGTCGGCCGCCGCCCCGTAGGCCGAGCCGTTGAGCGCGCAGATCGTAGGCAGCGCCAGCGACTCGATCCGGTTGATCGCGGCCTCGATGGGGTTCGCGCGCCAGTCGGTCGAGTCCACATCGCCGTGGGCGAAGCCCGACGAGAACGCGCGCTCGCCCGCGCCGGTCAGCACCACGACGCGCAAGCGAGGCGTCGCCTCGATCTTGTCGATCATGGACTCGAGGACCGCGAGATCGGCGGTCTCGAGCATGTTGCGTTTCTCGGGGCGGTCGAGGGTGATGGTCGCTCGTTCGCCCGCGATGTCGAGCCGGAGATGCGCGCGCATTGGCTTTCTCCTAACCAAGACGAAGATCGAGGGTGACCGGCACGTGGTCCGAGGGCCGCGGCCAACCGCGCGCCGCGCGCAGAACCTCGACGCCTGCGAGATCGTCGGCCACGGCCGGCGTCACCCAGATATGATCGAGCCGACGCCCTCGGTCGGCGGCCTCCCAGTCGCGGGCGCGGTAGCTCCACCAGCTATAGACGCGCTCGGTCTCGGGGATGAAACGGCGGACCGCGTCGATCCAATCATGCGCCGCTTGGAGGCGGGCGAGGGCTTCGACCTCGACCGGGGTGTGGCTGACCACGTTGATCAGCGCCTTGTGCGACCAGACGTCGGTCTCGAGCGGCGCGACGTTGAGATCGCCGAGAAGCACGAAGCGGTTCCCGGCCGCCTTGCGGGCGGCGAACCAAACCGCCATCTCGTCAAGGAAACGGAGCTTGTGGGCGAACTTGTCGTTCGCGACCGGATCGGGCAGATCGCCGCCGGCGGGGACGTAGAAGTTGTGGATCTCGGTCCCGTCGCGGAGCGTGACGGCTGCGTGGCGGCCGTCGCCGCGGTCGCACCACGCGCGCGTCGGCCCGGGCGCGAGCGGCAGCCGCGAGAGGATCGCGACCCCGTTGTAGCCCTTGTAGCCGCTGACGATCTGGTGCTCGTAACCGAGCGCCCGGAAGGCGGCGGCCGGGAACGCGCCGTCTGCGACCTTGGTCTCTTGCAAGCAGAGAATATCGGGCGCGCGGGCCTCGACCAGCGCGGCGACGCCGGCGAGCCGCGCGCGCACCGAATTCACGTTCCAAGTAGTGATGCGAAGGGTGGCGATGCGAAGGCTCACGAACGACAAGGCTGACGGCGATCGGTGGGGCGCCGATCCTAAAGAGCGCGCCGCGGAGCTGTCAAACCGCCGCGCTCGCCGGCGCGGATTCGCTGGCGTTTCGAGCGCCGGGCGATAGAGTGTGGCGGGCCTCTGGCGAAACGGCGAAAAGGGGGCGCGAAACCGAATGGCGAAGGCGCGGGTTCTGATCGTTCAGCACCAGACGGCGGGCGGGCCGGGCGCGCTGGCGCCGGCGCTCGCGCGCGCGGGCTGCGCGCTCGATCTTCGCAACGTCGAGGCCGGGGCCGGGCTCCCCGAGGATGACGCCGGCTTCGCTGGGCTGGTGGTGCTTGGCGGCGTCATGGGGGCGAACGACGACGACCAGTATCCCCATCTCGCGCGGACGCGCGCGCTCATCCGGGCTTTTCACGCCGCGGGCAAGCCGGTTCTCGGCCTCTGCCTCGGGGCCCAGCTTGCGGCGCGCGCGCTCGGCGGGCGGGTCTTTCGCATGGCCGCGCCCGAGCTCGGATTCGTCCCGCTCTCGATCACCGGGACCGGGGCCGGGGACGCCCTTCTCGCCGGCGCGCCGTCGCCGATTCCGATCTTGGAGTGGCACATGGACGGCTTCGAGCCGCCGCCGGGATCGACCCTGCTGATGACGGGCGCGGCCTGCCCCAACCAGGCCTTTCGAGCCGGCCGCGCGACCTATGGTTTCCAGTGCCACTTCGAGGCGACCCGCGCCATGATCGACGACTGGGTCGCCCACAGCCGCGCCGTCGACCGCGACGCCGCGCACCGCGCCTTTCACGCCCGCATCGACGCCGAGCGCGAGCGCCACCTCGCTCGCGCGCTCACCTTCTGCGACCGAGTGGCGGCGCGCTGGGCCGCGCTTGTTACGCGAAGCGACAGCCCGCAGGGCTGAAAGGCGGACGCGGGCTACTCCTTAGGCAGGCCAGCGCTTGGCCGGGCGTCGGCGACCCGGCGGTAAAAGCCGAGCGCGACCGCGACCGCCAAGGCGAGAAAACCGAAGACCGCCCGATAGGCGTCGGCGCCGCCCGCGCCGTCCGCGCCGGCGAAGGCGCCGACGATAGCCCCGGTGACGGCCTGAAACACGGCGACGCCGGTAAAGCCGGCGAGGTTGACGGCGGTCACCGCGCGGCCGACGAGGCGGTCGGGAAAACTCGCCCGGCCGTGGGTCAGCACCATCACCGAGTACGCGCCCGTCATCCCGAACAGGGTGAGCAGGGCTTCCGCCTGCCAGAGCGCGAGCCGGGGCGCGGCGGCGAGAACCGCGAGCGCCAGGGCCGACGCGAGCGCGCCGCCGACCACCACGCCCTTGCGGGTGTCGAACAGGCGGTCGAGCGGCCCGTAGCCGAGCGTGCCGGCGAGCGCCGCCACGGTGATCAGCGCCAGCGCGTTGCCGCGGGCCACCGGGTCGAGCCCGTAAGTATCGGCGAGATAGGGCCCGGCCCAGAGCGTTCCCACCGTCGCGAACACCGGATAGGCGACGAAGCCCATGGCCAGCAGTCCCGGGGTCTGGGGGCTCGCGAACACCTCGCGCACGCCGCGCAAGGACTCGCGCAGGCTCTCGCGGGGCCGCGGCGCGGACGCATCGCTCGCGCCCGGCGGGGCGTCGCGGACGAGGGCGTAGACCAGCGCCGCCACCAAAGCCGTGAGAGCCGCCATGCCGACGAAAGCGCCGCGCCAGCCGAGGGTCTCGGTCGCGAAGGCGAGCGGCGTGGTCGACAGAAGCGCGCCGGTGCCGCCGGTGGCGAGAATCGCCGCCGAGACGGTGGCGAACCGTTCGGGAGGAAACCAGCGCGCGAGAGCGACGAGGCCGCCCATGAACACGCTGGCGCAACCGATTCCCATCAGCGCGCGGCCAAGCGCCAGCGTCGCGGCGTTCTCGGCCGCGGCGAACACCAACGCCCCGGCGACCGCGAAGGCGAACATGGCGGAGACCACGCGCCGGGGTCCGAACCGGTCGAGGAGCACGCCCACCGGAATCTGGAGCGCGCCGAAGGCGAGAAAGAACGCGCCGGTCACGATGCCGAGCGCCCGCGGGCCGAGCCCGATGTCGCGCATCAGCTCGGGCGCGATGACGGCGTTCGCCGAGCGGAAGAACTGGCTTATGAAATAGGCGGCGCTCAGCGTCGCGACGACGCGAAACGCTGCGCCGCGACGATGCGCGGACGGCATGGCGAGGCTCCCCGATTGGAAGGTCTGCGCTAGCAGCCGCATGCCGGGCTGTCAACGCCGGGTCACAGATTCTCTTTAGACGAAGAGGGCGCGCGGCGTGGAAAACGCCGGAAGCGAAAGCGCACTGGGCCAGCAAGCCCCGCGGAATTGGGCCAGAATGGAAAAACTGTTGCGCGCCTCGCCAAAGGTCGCATGATACTCGAAGCTTCGACCGGAAGGCGCGCTCCGTGGCCCGCAGGACGGAAACCCGTCTTGAGCCGTCAACGGGGTGCGCCGGCTGGAGCTATCGGCGACGGGTTAGACCTGAGTGTGGCGGCATGTCACGCGCAAGAACCAGCGTCGCGGAACGTGCCGGGCAAGGCCAAGAATATCCGGCGGAACCAAGGCCGGCACAATGGAACGGATTCGCCAGTTTGGGAGGTATCACGATGAGTAGACGGAAGACGGAACGGCATTCGAGCGCCAAGACCCAGCGCGCGGCCAAGGCGTTCACGCGCCGCATGGTGCTGAAGGCCGGCGCGGCGGCGGGCGCGTTCGCGGCCGCCGGGCCCCTGTTCGTGCGCGACGCCTTATCGTCGTCGGGCGAGCTCAATATCCTGATGTGGTCGGACTACCTGCCGCCGGACTTCATCAGCGCGTTCAAGGACAAGACCGGGATCAAGATCAACT
>CAYYWV010000015.1:0-1340 GCA_964475385.1 uncultured Alphaproteobacteria bacterium
CGTGCGCCGCACGCAGAGAACCCCCACCGGCCCGACCGGCGCGGCCACGGCGAAGCCCACCGCCAAGCCTTTGGCGAACAGTTCGAAGACGATCATGAGGCTCCCGTTCCGCCTTCGCCATCGGATAGACGAGGCGCGCGCGCCCGGCAACCGTTTTCGCGCAGGAACCATCCCGCCTCGAGGATCGCCGCGGGAACATACAGGATGTAGGGGGTAGTCGCTGAAAGACACCTATAGTATGACTGTGGCCCGGGCAGATCTCGCCAGCCCGCCAAAGGGGGGAGCGCTTGCCGGTCATGCCAAACAAGGGGCGTACGAAGGGTCTGCGCAGGGTCTTGATGGCGCTTGCGCTCGCCATCGCCGGGGCGGCGATGAGCGCGCCCCCGGCCGCCGCTGACATCGTGGTGCGCGAGGTCCAGCGGCTGCTTGCCGCCGAGGGCTACGATCCCGGCGCGATCGACGGCGTGGCGGGCCCTGCGACCAAGCACGCGGTCGCCGCGTTTCAGCGCGACCGGGGCCTGCCGGCGACGGGGCGGCTCGACCGCCGGACGGTGGCGCTTCTGCGCGCGATCCACTACGGCCGCGACGCGCCGGCTCCGCCGCCGAGTCTCCGATCTGCGCCGCCGGCGAAGCCGCCCGGAACCGCGGCCCCGTCTGCGCTCAAGCCGGCGACCGAAATGGTGGAGACCGCCACGGGGTTCCGCCCCCTCGGCGATCAGGCGACGGTCGGGTCGCCGCGCGGGTCGATCTCGAAAAAAGAACCGGTCCCGGTTCCCATCGCGGCTTCCGTCGTGGTTTCGGCTCCAGCGGCGTCGCTCTCTGCCCCGGTCAGCGCCGATCTCTCGGTCCCGTTGCGCGCCGGCTCCCACCCCTTGCGCGGCGGAGCGGCGCCGGCCCTTGCGCTCGGCGCGGTCGCCAGCCTGTCGCTCGTTGTCGGCATGCTTCGGGCGCGGCGTCGCCGTCCAGCGCGGCTGCGGGGAATGGCGATGCCGGATCGCTCTTCGTCGCCGTCGTCGATCCCCTTCTCCGCGGCCCGCACGCCCGGCGAGCCCTCCGATGACGATCTCGCCTACCGGCGTTGGCTGGTGCGCGGGGTCCATACGCCGCCCGCCTCGCCTGCGTTCCTCGACCGCTACCTCGCTGAGATCGAGGCCCGTTATTTCGACGGCGCCAGCGAGGCTGAGCGCGATCGCGCCGTCGCCGAGGCGCGCGCGCTGCTCGCGGCGCAGGCGCGGAACGCCGCTTTTGCGGCCCGCGTAGAGCGGTTTCTCACCGCAGTCGAAGTCGAGCGGGTTCTACGTTAGAGTCTTTTTCACTTACGTGGAATCGCTCCGGCCCGC